>JAEWVQ010000244.1 GCA_023459095.1 Pseudomonadota bacterium
GCGCGGGCCGGGCCCGCCGCCGGCTTTGGGCCGGTGGCGGCGGCGCTCGCGGGCGGCGAGCGCGCCGGCATGCGCTGCCTGCCGCTGATCGCCATTCCCACCACCGCCGGCACCGGCAGCGAAGTGACCTGCTGGGCCACGGTGTGGGACGGCGGCGCCGGTCGCAAGTACTCGCTCGCCGATCCGCGCCTGTACCCGGAAGTGGCGCTGTGCGACCCGCAGCTGACGCTGACCCTGCCGCGCGCGCTAACGGTGTCCACCGGGCTCGACGCGTTGTCGCATGCGCTCGAGAGCATCTGGAACACCAACCGCAATCCGCTCTCCAGTCACTATGCGGAAACCGCCGCGCGCGAGATCCTGGCGGTGCTCCCGGCGCTGGCAGCGGCACCGGGCGAGTTGGCGTTGCGGCGGCGCATGCTGCAGGCGGCGACCTTCGCCGGACTGGCCTTCTCCAACACCCGTACCGCGCTCGCGCACAACATTTCCTACCCGATCACGCTGCGCCACGGCGTCGCCCACGGCATTGCCTGCAGCTTCAGCCTGCCGCAAGTGCTGCGCTGGGCGTCCGCTGTGCAGGCCGATGTCGACGCCAGCCTGGCGCGCATCTTCGGCGGCGCTGGCGAGCACGCGGCGCGTTGCCTGGAAGACTTTCTCGACTGCCTGGGCGTTGCCCGCGAGCCCGCGGCCTACGGCGTGGACGCGGCCGAATGGCGGGAGGTGGTGCAGCGCGCGGCTACCGGCGAGCGCGGCCGCAACTTCAGTGGGCGCATCGATGCCGCCTTGCTCGCCGTTTGAGCGTGCGCAAGGCGCTCCTCCTTTTTCTCTATAACGACCAGGACTTACTCCATGACGCAGCAATACATCGACGCCGTGATTTTCGACTGGGCCGGCACCACGGTCGATTTCGGTTCCTTCGCGCCCACCCAGATCTTCGTCGACGCCTTCCGCGACGCCTACGACTTTGCGATCACCCTCGACGAGGCGCGCCGGCCGATGGGCCTGGGCAAGTGGCAGCACATCGAGGCGCTCGGTCGCGATCCCGAGATCGACACGCGCTGGCGCGCGCGCTTCGGCAAGTCGATGCAGGCCGCCGACATCGACATGATCTACCGCACCTTCCTGCCGCTGCAGATGGAGCGGGTTGCCGAGCATGCCGAGCTGGTCCCGGGCACGCTGGAAACAGTGGCCGAGCTGCGACGGCGCGGCATCCGCATCGGCTCGACCACCGGCTATCCGCGCGCGGTGATGGAACGCCTGATCGGCGCCGCCGCCGAGCGCGGCTACCGGCCCGATGCCATTTTGTGCACCGACGACCTGCCCGCTGGCGGCCGCCCGGGGCCATGGATGGCGCTTCAGTGCGTGATCGACCTCGGCGCCGGCAGTGTGGCGCGCTGCGTGAAGGTGGATGACACCCTGCCGGGGATCGCCGAAGGGCGCAACGCCGGCATGTGGACCGTGGGCGTGGCCTTGTCGGGCAGCCCGGCGGGGCTCACCGCGACGCGCTATGCCGCGACCCCGGAAGACGAGCGTGCCCGGCTCCGTGGACGGATCGCGCCGGAGTTCGAAGCCGCCGGCGCGCACTACGTCGTCGACACCATTGCCGAATTGCCCGCGGCGCTCGACGCGATTGCCGCGCGCGTCGCCGCCGGCGAGCGGCCCTAGGCGCGATGCCGGGGTCGGCGATCGCCCTGGTGCTGGCCGGCGCGCTCATGCACGCCGGCTGGAACGCGCTGCTCAAGCGGCGCAGCGCGTCCATTCCCGGCGGCGGCGGGGTGGTGCTGTGGTCGGGGCTGCTGTGCGCGCTCGCCGTGCCGTTGCTGCCCTGGCCGCAGGCGGCGGGCTGGCCCTACCTGCTGCTGTCGGCGGTGGTTCATGTGCTCTATTTCGATCTGGTTGCCGCGGCCTATCGTGGCGGTGGCATCGGCTTCGTCTACCCGCTGATGCGCGGCAGCGCACCACTGCTGGCGGCGCTGGCGGTGTGGGCTGCGGGCGGCGAGGGCTTGGGCGGCATGGGGGGGCTCGCCGTCTGCCTGCTCGCCGGCGGCATTCTGGTGCTGGCGCTGGAGGCGGGCCGCCATGGTTTCAGTTCGCCGCGTGCGGCGCGGGCGGTTGTTCTCAATGTGCCGCTGATCGCCGGCTATACCGTGCTCGACGGCTACGGTGTGCGCGCTGCCGGCAGCGCGGCGGCCTACATCACCTGGTTGATGCTGCTCACCGCGCTGCTGTTCGCGCTGCGCACCGCCTGGCGCGAGGGCGGCGCGGCACTGGCGTCGGCGATGACGACGGCGCCGCTGAGCGCGGCGCTCGGTGGTTGCCTGGTGGCGGGCTCCTACGGCGTCAGCCTGTATGCGATGCAGACGCAGCCGATTGCGCTGGTGGCCGCTCTGCGTGAGACCTCGGTGATTTTCGGCGTGCTCATCGGTGTGCTCGCCTTTGGCGAACGCTTGCGTTGGGGGCAGGGCGTGGCGGTGGTGCTGGTGGTGTGCGGTGCCGGGCTGATGCAGCTCGTCGGGCACGGCTGAAGCATGAAAAAGCGGCACCCCGGTTGCCCGGGGTGCCGCCTGCGTGTGGCGGCGCCCGCGATTGCGGGCGCGCGCGGCGCGCTTACTCCATGGCCTCGTACAGCGGCAGGGTGAGGAACTCGGGGAAGTCCTCGGAGAGCGACATCTTCTCGAAGATCACCGCGGCCTGGTCGTAGGTGGCGGTGGCTTCGCCGGCGGCGCTCACCGTGGCCTTCACCTTGGCGAGCTCTTCCGGGATCATCGCGCGCACCATCTCGGCGGTGACCTTGCGGCCGTCGTCCAGCTTGCCCTTGGGGCTCACCACCCACTGCCAGATCTGCGAGCGGCTGATTTCGGCGGTGGCGGCGTCTTCCATCAGGTTGTGGATGGGCACGCAGCCGTTGCCGGCCAGCCAGCTGCCGAGGTAGTGGATGCCGACGTTGATGTTGTTGCGCACGCCGACTTCGGTGATCGGCTGTTCCGGCTGGAAGTTCAGCCAGTCCTTCGGGCCGAAGCTGCCGGTCACCTGCTTTTCCCACTGGTTGGGGCGGTCGCCCAGCACCTTGACGAACTCTTCCATCGCGATCGGCACCAGGCCCGGGTGCGCCACCCAGCCGCCGTCGTAGCCGTCGTTGGCGTCGCGGGTCTTGTCGTGGCGGATGCCGGCGAGCGCCTTTTCGTTGGCGACCGGGTCGCTCTTGATCGGGATCAGCGCGCTCATGCCGCCCATCGCCGGGGCGCCGCGCTTGTGGCAGGCCTGCACCAGGGCCAGCGCGTAGGAGCGCATGAAGGGCACTTCCATGGTGATGGCGCCGCGGTTGGCCAGGCAGAAATCCTTGTTCTTCTTGAACTTCTTGATGCAGGAGAAGATGTAGTCCCAGCGCCCGGCATTGAGCCCGGCGGAGTGTTCGCGCAGTTCATACAGGATCTCTTCCATCTCGAAGGTGGCGAGAACGGTTTCGACCAGCACGGTGGCCTTGATCGTGCCCTGCGGCAGGCCGATGTGGTCCTGCGCCATCACGAAGATGTCGTTCCACAAGCGGGCTTCGAGGTGCGACTCCATCTTCGGCAGATAGAAGAAGGGGCCGGCGCCGCGGGCGATCTGTTCCTTGGCGTTGTGGAAGAACACCAGCGCGAAGTCGAAGATGCCGCCGGAGACGCGCTGGCCGTCGACCAGCACGTGCTTTTCGTCGAGGTGCCAGCCGCGCGGACGGATCTGCAGGGTGGCGATCTTGTCGTTGAGCTGGTAGGTCTTGCCGGCTTCGTTGGTGTAGCTGATCGTGCGGCGGATCGCATCAAACAGGTTCACCTGGCCCTGGATCTGGTTGTACCAGTTGGGGCTGTTGGAATCCTCGAAGTCGGTCATGTAGGAATCAGCGCCCGAGTTGAAGGCGTTGATGATCATCTTGCGCTCGACCGGGCCGGTGATCTCCACGCGGCGGCAGGCCAGCGCCGGCGGCAGCGGCGCCACCTTCCAGTCGCCTTCGCGGATGTGCTTGGTTTCAGGCAGGAAGTCGGGCATCTCGCCGGCGTCGATGCGGGCCTGGCGCTCGACGCGGGCGGCGAGCAGCTGCTGGCGGCGCGGCTCGAAGGCGCGGTGCAGCTTGGCGACGAGGTCGAGCGCGTCGCGGGTCAGGATTTCGTCGAAGCGCGGATGCAGCGGCGCGTTGATCTGCATGCCGGTGGGCAGGTCGAGGCTCATGGAAGACTCCTTGTCCGGTGAGTGAATGGGGTGTATCGATGATGGGTGGAGAGAAAGCGCGGGGGCAGGGCGCTGCGACGCGCTCAGCCGGTCTTCAGAAAGTAGTACAGCGTGAGCACGCCGCCGACCGCGATGATGAAGCGGCGCAGCCATACCGCGGGAATGCGGCGGGCGAGCGAGCCGCCGAGATAGCCGCCCACGGTGCCGGTGACCAGCATCACCAGGGTGTGGGGCCACGACACCGCGTTGGCGATGACGAAGGTGGCGACCGCCACGCTGTAGATCACCGCCGACAGCCAGTTCTTCAGCGCATTGATTTCATGCACGTCCTTGAAGCCCTGAATCGCCAGCGCGGCGAGCATCAGAATGCCCATGCCGGCACCGAAGAAGCCGCCATACACCGAGACCACGAGCTGAAACAGATAGCCGCCGGGGCCGATGTGGCGCTCGTCGGCGCCGGCGGGCGCCGGCTTGAGTTTCTTCACCAGCGCCGAGAGCTGGCCGCTGAATGCGAACAGCACGGTGGCGACGAGCAGCAGCCATGGAATCAGCCTGGAAAACGCCGCATTCGAGGTCGCCAGCAGCAGCAGGCCGCCGCCGATGCCGCCGATGAAGGCGACCACCGACAGAATCGGCAGGCTGCGCGAGAAGCGCGCCAGCTCGCGGCGGAAGGCCCACGCCCCGGCCAGGCTGCCCGGCCACAGCGACACCGAATTGCTCGCATTGGCCACTACCGGCGGCACGCCGACCGCGAGCAGGGCGGGAAAGGAAAAGAAGGTGCCGCCGCCGGCGACCGAGTTCATCGCGCCTGCGGCAAAGGCAGCGATGGCGATCAGGGTGATTTCGAACAGGCTCATGCGGTACTCACTGCGCAGCGCGATGGTGATGGACGAAGGCGACGACATCGGTCAGCCGCGTGCCGGTGACGGTGGCGGCGACGTCGAGCGCCTCCTGTGGCGCACCACTGCGGTTGATCCAGCACGTGGTGTAGCCGAACCAGCTCGCCCCGGCGGCGTCCCAGCCGTTCGCCGACACGAACAGGATGTCGCGCGCGGCGCAGCCGAAGGCCGCCGGGCCGAGTGCATAGGCGTCCGGGTGCGGTTTGTAGCGACCCACCGCCTCGACCGACAGAATGTGGTCGAAGAGGCCGGCGAGGCCCGCGCTCTTGGTCGCCACCGCGAGCATCTGCGGCGTGCCGTTGGACAGGATCGCGGTGGGCAGGCCCATCGCCTTCAGTTCGCGGAGCGCGGCGACGTCCTCCGGAAAGGGCGACAGGCAGGCGTACTGGTTGAGCAGCTGGGTGGCGGCGGCGTCGGTCAGCGCCAGGCCGAGCTGCTGCGCGGCGACCTCGAGCGCGTCGCGGGTCAGTTCCCAGAACGGCTTGTGGCGCCCGGCGAGCGTGCGCAGCCACGAGTATTCGATCTGCTTGCGTCGCCACAGCTCGCTCAGCGCCTCGCCCTTGCCGGGAAAGAGCTGCTCGGCGAGGGCGCCGACCGAGTACACGTCGAACAGCGTGCCGAAGGCATCGAAGGCGACCGCTCGGATCTGGATCGGGGAAGTCATCGTGGTGCGCTGCGCTCGGTCGGAAAGGAGATGGAGATGGGCGATGCGGGAAAGCGGCTTGCCGCGCCGCCGCAAATGTGGCGCGGGGCGGGGTTCCAGTGCTGCCGCGATCGTCGTCATGCTGGCTGCCTGCCCCGGAAGTGCGGGCTTCCGGGGCGGCGCGCTCTGCGTCGGGCAGTGTCTCCTCCGCCCTTTGTTGCAGTGCATTCTAGGAGGGTCTTGTAGAAGACAGAAGCTGCGGTAAGATCAATTGATCTTTTACTTTTGGTATGAAATGGACCAGCTCAAGCAGATCGAAAGCTTCGTGAGCGTCGCGACTCGCGGCAGCCTGTCGGCCGCCGCGCGCCTCGAGGGCGTCACTCCGGCGGTGATCGGGCGCCGTCTCGACGCCCTCGAGCAGCGTCTGGGGGTGAAGCTGCTGCTGCGCACCACGCGCAGCATCACGCTCACCTTCGAGGGCAGCGCCTTCCTCGAGGACTGCCAGCGCATCCTCAACGACCTGTCCAATGCCGAGGCCTCGGTGAGCCTGGGTGGGGTCAAGGCGAGCGGCCATCTCCGCGTCTCGGCCCCGGCGGGCTTCGGCCGCCGCCACGTCGCGCCGCTGGTGCGCGCCTTTCTCGACGCCAACCCCGATGTCAGTTGCACGCTCGATCTCACCGACCGCCTGGTCGATCTGGTCAACGAGAACATCGATTGCGCGATCCGCATCGGCGATCTCGCCGATTCCAGCCTGGTGTCGATTCGACTCGCCGACAACCGCCGCGTGGTCGTCGCCAGCCCCGACTACCTCGCCCGCCACGGCGCGCCGGCGACCCCCGACGAGCTCGCCGGCCACACCTGCCTGTCGCTTGGCCAGCAGCGCGGCTGGCAATTCACCGACAGCGAGGGCGGCACGCTCACGGTCAAGGTCGGCGGCCGCCTCGAATGCAACGACGGTGCGGTGCTGCACGAATGGGCGCTCGCCGGCCACGGCCTGGCCTGGCGCTCGCGCTGGGAGGTCGATGCCGATCTGCGCGCCGGCCGGCTGGTTTCGGTGCTCGACGACTGGGCCGCGCCGGTGATGGGGATCTACGCCATCTTTCCCCAGCGCCGTCATCTGGCGCTGCGCGTGCGCCTGCTCATCGACTATTTCAAGTACCACTTCGGCCGCGCCGACTACTGGCAAGCGGCTTGACGAGACAGTGCGCGGCCGGCCGCGTGGGGCACCCGAAGCTCACCCGAAGCTTTCCACAGGCAGGGTCTGCATGCCGCGCACCAGCAGCTTGTAGATATCGAAATCGAATGCCGGCCGGCCGCCGGCGATCAGCGGCGGCACCTCCTCGGCGCGGCTCACCTGCCCGTAGTAGCACCAGTTCTCCACCACATGGAGCACCTCTCCCTCGCGCAAGCCTACCGCCCCCGGATACGGCCAGGCGGCGAGCTTCAGATCCGTCAGTGCGGTTTCCAGCCGGGCGAAGTGCTCGGCCTGCCGCTCCAGCCCGAGGCAGGCGCCGCGGCAGCGCTTGAGCTGATGGTTGAAGCAGCGCCCGGGCGTGTGCTTTTCCAGTCCGAGCAGGGGCGGGCAGAGCGCATGTTCGGCGCACAGCGTGCGCAGCCGGTCGAGCGCTGCGCGCCGGTTGCGGAAAAAACCGTAGAGCCGCCCCGGCTCGGTGAAATCGACTTCGCCGGCGCGCACCAGGCGCACACCGGCCTCTCCGGCGAGGTCGCGCTCCAGGCGCCATGCGCAAAGATCGCGGTTGCGGCGCAACTGGCGGTTGAGGATGGGCTGCAGGCGTTTGATGAGGCGTGCTTCTTCGAGCAGCGCGCCGAGTTCGCCTGCGGTGCGGACATGCGCGATCCGCCGCACCTGCTGGCTCAGGCTGAGCTCGCGGTCGCTCTCGTGGTCGGCGCTGAAGTGCGCGAGCACGCGGCTGCGCAGCCGCGTGCTCTTGCCGATGTAGAGCCGAATGTCGTTCTCGCCGTAAAACAGATACACCCCGGGCGCCTCGGGCAGGGCATCGACCTCGGCGGGGTCGAGATACGGCGGCAGCGCCGGACGACCGATCAGTTCGCGCGCCACCGCCTCGATCCGCGCCGCCGGAAAGCGCTCGTGCAGCCGCTGCCAGAACTGCCACAGGGCCAGGGCGTCGCCCAGCGCACGGTGGCGCGCGCCGACCTGCAGCCCGTGGCGGGCGATCAGATGATCCAGACTGTGGCGGCGCTCCTGGGGAAACAGCCGTCGCGACAGTTTCACCGTGCACAGCACCCGCGGACGCAGATTCACCCCCATGCGCCGGAACGCGGCCTTGATGTGGCTGTGGTCGAAGCGCGCGTTGTGAGCGACGAAGATGCGTCCGTCTAGGCGGTCGAACAGCTCGTCGGCGACCGCCTCGAAGGGCGGCGCGCCGGCCACCATGTCGTTGCTGATGCCGGTCAGGCGCTCGATGTGCTCGGGGATGCGCATGTCGGGCCGGACCAGGGTGGACCATTCGCGCACGCCCGCCTCGTCGACCTCGACCACGGCGATCTCGGTGATCGACGGGCGCTGCGCGGGGCCACCGGTGGTTTCGATATCGACGAAGGCAAGCCCGTCGTCGAGCCAGCTCCATGCCGGGGACATCGCCGATGGCCGCCGTCGGGTGCGCGCTAGCGCCACGCCCAGCCGCCGGGCTGGACCAGGGTGCGCAGTTCGTCGGCGTGGGCGCCGGCGAGCGAGAGCAGCAGCGCCCCGTCCGGCTGCGCCTCGCAGACCACGCCGAGTTCGCCGAGCACGGCTTCCAGGCGCGCCGCGGCGCGGTCGAACGCCAGACGCGGAAAATGCGCCTGGAGACGCGCGCACACGACCGAACGCTCGTGCGCGGACAACTCGATCAGTTCGGGGGCGATCCGGTGGCAGGGGGACATGGGTGCGGTTCCAGCAATGACTGTACGCAATTATAGATAAAGGCCGCCGCCGGCGACATCGCCGCGCCCGCTCCGCTGTCCATACTCAGCGCATGTCGAACAGCTCCTGGTGGAAATCATCCGTGGCCAGGCCCTTGGCCGCGAAGCCCTCGCGCAAGGCCTGACCGAAGCCGGCCGGTCCGCAGAACCAGACGTCGGCCTCGGCCCAGGCCGGTACCTCCCGGCAGACGCGCGCCACGTCCAGCCGGCCATCCCTGGACGAAACCAGCACATGCAGGTTCACGCCGCTCGCCTCAGCATCGTGGCGCAGGCGTTCGATGAAGCGCTCGTCCGGTTCGGCCGTGCTGTAGAACAGATCGACGGCGCGGCCGTCCGCCGCCACCGCGAGCGCCTTCATGCGTGCAACGAAGGGGGTGATGCCGATGCCGCCGCCGATCCAGATCTGCCTGCGCTTGCCGCTGGCGAAGTCGAAACGTCCGTAGGGCCCTTCGATCGTGACGAGGTCGCCCACATGCAGCAGTTCGGGCAGGCGGGCGGTGTAGTCGCCGATGCCCTTGATCAGGAAGAACAGGCGCCCGTCGCCGGTCCAGTCCGACGAGATCGTGAACGGGTGCGCGCCCTCGTCGGCCGAGAAGGTGACGAAAGCGAACTGGCCCGCCCTGTGGCCGGGCCAGCGGTCCTTGAACCGGATCGCCACCTTCAGCACGCGGTTGTCGCGGAAGGCGACGAGCTCCTCGATTTCGCCGACAAGCTTGCGCCGACGGCCGACGCGGCCGAGCAGCGACACCACCGCGGCGACGCTGCCGCCGGCGATGAGCGGCGCCATCACGAAGCCCAGCGGTTGCGACCAGTAGGCGAGCGGGGTCAGCAGCACCGAATGGAAGACGAGGGCGAGGTAGGCCAGGGCGAGCAAGCGATGGGTCTTGAAGAACAGCCGGTACGGAAAGCGCTTGACCAGCGCGAGCACGATCAGCGCCACCGCGGCATAGAAAGCCCACTCGCCGACCGTTTCCGCCAGCCCGCGCTGGGCGCGGAGGAAGATCTCCACCGGATCGGTCAGCGGCGGCCGCGGCGCCCGCTCGGGCTTGGCCAGCCAGCCCCAGCCCACCGCCCATTTCGTCCCCTGAGCCCACAGCCAATGGACGATCGAGAACACGAGGCCGGTGATCCCCAGCCATTTATGCAGCCGGTAGGTCTTGTCGAGCCCATCCAGCACGGGCTCGAGCCGGACCGGCCTGAGCGCGAGAATCATGCCCACGCTCATCACGCCGATGCCGATCACCCCGGTGTAGTTGATCGCCACCGTGCGCAGGGCGAAGTAGGTGTAGCCGTCGGGCAGCAGCGGATCGGCCAGCGCCCAGAGCAGGGTCAGTAGCAGCAGGAGTGCCGCGTACGCAAATCGGATGTGCTTCATCGCCTTCTCCTTTCCGCTGCGGCGCCCCCCGGTCGGGGCCGGCACAGCGCGCGGTCGGGCCAACGATACGACCGCGTGTGGGCTGATTTTCGATCAAAGGCGCGCGGTCTGCCTTGTCGCAGGGCAAGGCCGCCGCTCACGGGCTCAAGGATGGGGCTCAACGATGGGCCTCAACAGCGGGGCCCGTCCAGGGCTGCCGGGCGGCAACTCCGCGCGTAGACGGCGTGGGCCTCCCTACAATGCGAGGCACGCTCCCGCAATTCTCCGACCGCCCTCCGCCGCCGATGACAACCTTCACTCCGCGCCAGGCACTGCTGCTCTCGCTCGCCGCGGCACTTCTCACCATTGCGATGAAGACCGGCGCCTGGTGGCTCACCGGTTCGATCGGCTACCTGTCCGATGCGCTCGAATCGGTGGTCAATCTGGCCGGCGCGGGCTTTGCGCTATGGATGGTGTCGTACGCCCGGCAGCCCGCCGACGACGACCACCAGTACGGTCACGGCAAGGCCGAATATTTCTCGGCCGCATTCGAGGGCGGGCTGATCTTCATCGCCGCGCTGATCATCCTGCTCACCGCGGGCGAGCGTCTGCTCAATCCGCAGCCGATCGCCGGTCTGGGAGCCGGCACGCTGCTGTCGATCGGCGCCAGCCTGATCAACTTCCTGGTCGCGCGCGTGCTGCTGCGGGTCGGGCGCGAACACCGCTCGCTCGCCCTCGAAGCCGATGCCCGCCACCTGATGGCCGACGTCTGGACCACCGCCGGAGTGGTTGCCGGGGTCGGGGTCGCCGCTGCCACCGGATGGCTCTGGCTCGACCCTGTGGTCGCCGGCGCGGTGGCCCTCAACATCCTGCGCGAAGGCTGGGAGCTGATGCGGCGGTCGATCGACGGCCTGATGGACCGGGCGCTGTCCGACGAGGAGGTCGCCGCGATCGAACGCGTCCTCGACGAAGGCTCGCCGCCGGGCTGCACCCACGCCAAGCTCACGACCCGCGCCGCTGGCGCGCTGCACTTCGCCCACGCCGAACTGCTCGTGCCCGGGTACTGGACGGTAGCCGACGCCCACGCCCTCGCGGACGCCCTCGAACGCGCCGTGGCGGAGCGGACCGGCACCCGCCTCGCCATCCACCTGGAGCCGCAGCCGTCGCCGGCTCCCCACGGTGGGACGCAGGGCGAGGGCTGAATAGCCCGGCGGGCGCTACGGCCATCGCTGAAAATCGACGTCCTGAAGGACGAGTCGCCCAGGCCCGGGGGCAAGCACCCGTCGCCGATGGACGACCGGCTGCGCACGATCCACCGCCCGCTGATCCGCTCGACCCTCCCCGACACTTTCCTGACCCCAGCGGTGTTCTGGCTCTTCGGCCGGCGCGATGCCGAACGCCGCGCCGATGCCGCCGGGAGGCTGGTCGGCGGTCAGGGCGCACCGATCCGTACCGCGCCCGCGTGAGCGACTCCTGGCCGCGGGCGGATTGCGCTTCGGCCGCGTAACCGCGCTGTAACGGGCCGCGCCGACACTGCGGACGTGTCATGCCCCGTCTCACTGCTGAAGGAGTCCGGATGCCGTTGAACAGTCGCTACGATGCTTGC
>JAEWVQ010000245.1 GCA_023459095.1 Pseudomonadota bacterium
CGGCGAACTGCGCGGCTGCATCGGCAGCGTGCGCGCGCAACGTGCGCTCGGCGACGACGTCGTCGCCAACGCGGTCGCCGCTGCCACCCGCGACAGCCGCTTTGCGCCGTTGCGCGCGGACGAGCTCGACGCCGTGCGCATCGAAGTCTCGTTGCTGTCGGCGCCGGAGTTCATCGACTTCAAGGACGAGGCCGAACTGCTCGCCCAGCTTCGCCCCGGCGAGGACGGCCTGATCCTCTTCGTCGGCTGCCGCAGCGCGACCTTCCTGCCGCAGGTGTGGGACGCCCTGCGCGAACCCGCGGCCTTTCTCGCCGCGCTCAAGCACAAGGCCGGGCTCGACCCGCAGCGCGGCGTCGACGGCCTGATGGCCGCGCGTTACCAAGTGCGCAAATGGCGAGAAGGCGCGCCCCGATGAATCCGCACGGTGCGGCCCATGGCCCGCTCGCCGACGGCGACTTTCCAGACGAACTGTTCCCCAGCGTGCGCCGCCATGCCCGCGGCGCCTTCATCGCCACACCGGGCACCGGCGGCAACACCATTTTCGTGCTCCAGCACGGACGCGCCCGGGTCTTTCTGAGCGGCGACGACAAGGAGCTCACCCTGGCTTTCCTCGAGCCCGGCGAGATCTACTGCAGCCACACCCGCGCCTGGGTCGAGGCGGTCACCGACTGCAGCGTGCTGACCGCCGACACCGCCCATTTCCAGGCCCGCCTGCTCGACGATCCCCAACTCATGCCCGTGACCATCCGCGTGCTCGCCCGCCTGCTCGGCAGCTCGATCAACATCATCGAGAATCTCGCCTTCCGCGACGTCCCCGGCCGCCTCGCCAACTTCCTCCTCGGTCTCGCCCGCGACGCCGATCCGGCACTGCCGCCGGGGCTGCGCGTGCCGCTGCAACTGCGCACCGAAGACATCGCCCGCCTGCTCGGCAGCTCGCGGCAGACCGTGTCCTCGCTGTTCGCCCGCCTCGTGCGCGACGGCGTCATCGCCCGCGACGGTCGCCGCGCCGTGCTGCTGCTCGACCCCGCCGAGCTCGCGCGGCGCGCCAACGGCGCCGAACTGTCGCGCGGCTGACAGACACGGCGCAGGCGCGGCGCCACAATCGCGGCGCTCCTCCACCGTCCCCCTGCCCCAACCGCCATGACGACCTCCTCCGCCTCCAGCCGCCTCGCCAACCCCTTCGCCGATGCCCTCGACAAACCCGATCGCTACGTCTCGTTCTGCGGCATCGACTGCGACGGCAACGCCCGCCTGCTGATGCAGTACGTCCGCCGCCACATCGACGATCCGGCGCGCACCAACGCGTTCTGGGAGAAGTTCCGCGACAAGCTCGAAGGCCGCAGCAGTGAGCGCTGCGACGAGCTCTTCCTGGTCCACAGCTACATCAACATGCTCCGCGAGCTGTTCGAGACCTACGACGACGACGAAGCCCTGCGCCTGCTCGACAAGCTCGAGGAGGAATGCTGCTGACGCGGGCGCCGCGCCTGACTTTCCGCCGCCGGCGGTGCTAATCTGGATTTTGGTGGCGCACCCGTTGCGCCACGCTGCGGAGCACCGCCATGAACCACCCCGCACACTACTGGCACCGCCTCGACGACGGCCGCATCCAGTGCGACCTGTGCCCGCGCTACTGCAAGCTGCACGCCGACCAGCGCGGCGCCTGCTTCGTGCGCATGCGCGAAGGCGACGCGCTGGTGCTCACCACCTACGGCCGCAGCTCCGGCTTCTGCATCGACCCGGTCGAGAAGAAACCGCTCAACCACTTCCTGCCCGGCACCAGCGTGTTCTCCTTCGGCACCGCGGGCTGCAATCTCGCGTGCAAGTTCTGCCAGAACTGGGACATTTCCAAATCGCGCGACATGGACCGGCTGATGGACGCCGCCGCACCCGACGAGATCGCCGCCACCGCGGCAAAGTGGCACTGCGCGAGCGTGGCCTACACCTACAACGACCCGGTGATCTTCGCCGAGTACGCGATCGACACCGCGATCGCCTGCCACGCGCGCGGCCTGAAGAACATCGCGGTCACCGCCGGCTACATCACCGAACTCGCCCGCGCCGACTTCTTCCGCCACATGGACGCGGCCAATGTCGACCTCAAGGGCTTCACCGACGCCTTCTACGTGCACCAGTGCGGCGCCCATCTGCAGCCCGTGCTCGACACCCTGGTGTGGCTGGTGCACGAAAGTCCGGTCTGGGTGGAAATCACCACGCTGCTGATTCCCGGCCTCAACGACGGCGACGACGAGATCGGCCGCCTCGCGCGCTGGGTGCGCGACGAACTCGGCGACGAGGTGCCGCTGCACTTCACCGCCTTCCACCCCGACTTCAAGCTCACCGACCTTCCGCCCACGCCGCCCGCCACGCTGAGCCGCGCGCGCCGCATCGCCCTCGACGCCGGCCTGCGCCACGTCTACACCGGCAACGTGCACGACGCCGAGGGCGGCACCACACGCTGCGCCGGATGCGGCGAGGTGCTGATCGTGCGCGACTGGTACGAGATCCTCGACTACCGCGTCGACGCCCACGGCGCCTGTCCGCGCTGCGCCCGCCCACTCGCCGGGCGCTTCGCCCCCTACGGCCAGCCTTTCGGTGCGCGCCGCATTCCGGTGGCGATCCATCGCGCCTGAAGCCGCCATCCCGCAACCGCCCGCCGAGCGTGCCTTGCCGGCCCTCCGGGGGCGTGTCATGCTCGCCGAAAACTCAGCAGGCCGGCCATCGTGAAGCTGCGTCGCACCCCCATCAGCATCCCCGTCGAAGGCGTCTGGCTGAACGCCGAACTTGCCCATACGCCCGATGCGCGTGGCCTCGCCGTGATCCTGGACGCCGCACCTGACGGTGCGGACCACGCTGCCGAGGCGATCACCGGGCACGACGCGGCCCCCGGCCCCTCTGCCCTCCCGCCCCCCGACCCCAGCGCCGTCGCGCTGCAGGCCGCCGGCTTCGCCACCCTGAGGCTGTCGCTGCTCAGCCCCTACGAGGCCAGCCGCGATCCCGACGCCGCCTACAACGTGCCCATGCTCGCCCGCCGCGTGCTCGCCGCGCTCGACTGGCGCGACCACCAGCCGCCGCTCGCCGCACTCGCCGTCGGCGTAGTCGCCAGCGGCACCGCCTGCGGCGCCGCGATCCGCGCCGCAGCCGCCGCGCCGCAGCGCATCACCGCCGTGGTCTGCCACGGCGGCCGTCCCGACCTCGCCGGCGTCGGCCCGCTTGCCGCCCTGCGCATCCCGCTGCGCCTCACCGTGGCGCACGACGACCCCGCCGCGGCCATGCTGCAGCAGGCCTTCGAGCGCATTCCGGGGGTGCGCGACTACCAGACGGTGGGCAGCGCCGCGACCGCTGGCCGGCTCGCCGTCGACTGGCTGAGCACGCACCTGCCACCGCCGGCGCCCCTCTCCAGCCCACAGCCCGCGGCACCCGATGGCGCAGCGCCAGCCGGAGCGCCGCCGGAAGCAGCCCGCGGCTGAACGCCGCTCACGCCCGATTCGCGCCCGATTCGTACCGATGCCCCACCTCCGGACAGCGTCCGGAATCGGCGCGAGCATCGGCACTCAGCGCTGCGGCCGCAGACGATCCTTCTATAATCCGCCCTTCGACCTCCCCTGCCGCGTGCCGCGCCGCGACACGCCTCGTTCGCGTTCATGTCCTTCCTCGATCCGCTGCTGCCCGGCCTCACCGCTTTCCCCTTTCCCAAACCCGGCGCCCGTCTCGACCTGCCGCCGCTCGCCGGCTCGGCCGACGCGCTCGCGCTCGCCCAGCTCGCCGGCCGTGGCCGCATGCTCGCCGTGGTCACCGCCAATCCGCTCGACGCCCAGCGCCTGCGCGACGAGATTGCCTGGGCGCTGCCCGGCCTGCGCCTGCACCTGCTGCCCGACTGGGAAACCCTGCCCTACGACAGCTTCTCGCCGCACCAGGACCTGATTTCCGAACGCCTGTCCACGCTGTATGCGATCAGCCGCGGCGAGGCCGACATCGTGCTGGTGCCGGCGTCCACCGCGCTCTACCGCATGGCGCCGCCGGCCTACCTCGCCGCCTACACCTTCTTTCTGAAGCAGGGCGAGCGCCTCGACGTGGATCAGCTGCGCGCGCAGATGGCGCTCGCCGGCTACGCCCACGTCACCCAGGTGGTGAGCCCCGGCGAATTCTCGGTGCGCGGCGGGCTGGTCGACCTCTATCCGATGGGTTCGCCGCTGCCCTACCGCATCGACCTGTTCGACGACGAGGTCGAGAGCATCAAGACCTTCGACCCCGACACCCAGCGCACGGTTTACCCGGTGCAGGAGATCCGCCTGCTGCCGGCGCGCGAGTTCCCGCTCGACGACGCCGGCCGCACGCGCTTTCGCAGCCGCTTCCGCGAGAGCTTCGAAGGCGACCCGACGCGCGCGGCGATCTACAAGGACGTCTCCAACGGCATCGCCCCGGCCGGCATCGAGTACTACCTGCCGCTGTTCTTCGACGACACCGCGACCCTCTTCGACTACCTGCCCGCCGACACCGCGGTGCTGCTGCACCGCGACGTCCCGGGCGCGATCGGCGAGTTCTGGCGCGACACGCGCTCGCGCCACGACCTGCTCAAAGGCGACCGCACGCGCCCGGTGATGGCGCCCGAGCAGCTCTTCCTGAGCGAAGAGGCCTTCTTCGTCGCGCTCCGCGACCGTCCGCGCCTCACCCTCGGCGCGGGGACCGGCGAGGCCGCCGCGCTCGCCCTCCCCGAACTCGCGGTGGAGCGCAAGGCGACCGATCCGCTGCACCGCCTGAAGGCCTTTCAGGACGGCTTCGCCGGCCGCGTGCTGATCCTCGCCGACTCCCCGGGGCGGCGCGAAACCATTGCCGAGTTCTTCGCCGAATACGGCCTGCGCCCCGAGCCCAGCGCCGACCTTGCCGCCTTCGCCGCCGGCGACGCGCAACTCGCCCTCGGCGTGGCGCCGCTCGCTGCCGGCTTCGTGCTGCCGCAAGCCGGGCTCGCCATCGTCACCGAGACCGAGCTCTACGCCAGCACCGCGCGCGCCCGCGTGCGCCGCGACGCGAAAAAAGCGGCGACCATGGAGGGCTGGCTGCGCGACCTCTCCGAGCTCAAGCTCGGCGATCCGGTGGTGCATGTCTCGCACGGCATCGGCCGCTACCTCGGCCTCATCCACATGAACCTCGGCGAAGGCGACACCGAGTTCCTGCACCTCGAATACAACGGCGGCGACAAGCTCTACGTGCCGGTGTCGCAGCTGCACGTGATCACCCGTTACGCCGGCGCCGACCCGGAGGCGGTGGACCTGCACCGCCTCGGCTCCGGCCAGTGGGAAAAGGCCAAGAAGAAGGCGGCGATGCAGGTGCGCGACACCGCTGCCGAACTGCTCGCGCTCTACGCCCAGCGCGCCGCACGCCCCGGCCACCGCTTCGATTTCCGCCAGCACGACCTCGAAGCCTTCGCCGAGGGTTTCGGTTTCGAGACCACCGCCGACCAGCAGGCGGCGATCGACGCGGTGGTCTCCGACATGAAGTCGGGGCGACCGATGGACCGGCTGGTGTGCGGCGACGTCGGCTTCGGCAAGACCGAAGTCGCGCTGCGCGCCGCCTTCATCGCGGTGGCCGATGGCAAGCAGGTGGTGGTGCTGTGCCCGACCACGCTGCTCGCCGAACAGCACTACCAGACCTTCGCCGACCGTTTCGCCGACTGGCCGATCCGCATCGCCGAACTGTCGCGCTTCAAGTCGGCCAAGGAGCAGGCCGAAGCGCTCCAGCACCTGGGCGAAGGCAAGGTCGACATCATCATCGGCACCCACCGCCTGCTGCAGAAGGACGTGAAGTTCAAGCGCCTCGGGCTGGTCATCATCGACGAGGAGCACCGTTTCGGCGTGCGCCAGAAAGAGGCGCTGAAACAGCTACGCAGCGAGGTCGACATCCTGACCCTCACCGCCACGCCGATTCCGCGCACGCTGGGGCTGGCGATGGAGGGGCTGCGCGAGTTCTCGGTGATCGCCACCGCGCCGCAGAAGCGCCTCGCCATCAAGACCTTCGTGCAGCGCTGGAGCAAGGGCATCGTGCGCGAGGCGGTGCTGCGCGAATTCAAGCGCGGCGGCCAGGTGTATTTCCTCCACAACGAGGTCGACACCATCGAGAACATGAGGAACGACCTCGCCGAGCTGTTGCCGGAAGCGCGCATCGTGGTCGGCCACGGCCAGCTGCCGGAACGCGAGCTGGAGCGGGTGATGCGCGACTTCACCCAGCAGCGCGCCAACCTGCTGCTGTGCACCACCATCATCGAGACCGGCATCAACATCCCCACCGCCAACACCATCATCATCAACCGCGCCGACCGCTTCGGGCTGGCCCAGCTGCACCAGTTGCGCGGCCGCGTCGGCCGTTCGCACCACCAGGCTTACGCCTACCTGCT
>JAEWVQ010000246.1 GCA_023459095.1 Pseudomonadota bacterium
ACCAGCCAAACACGGCGCGACGGATTCTTGATTTCATTTTTCATTGCGCTTTCCATTTCTTCGGGAATCAAAGGGCGCACCACGTTAGCCCCTCGGCTTTTTCCCGGAAAGAAATAAAAGAACAAAAGAAAATCACCCGGCCGCCTGATAAATAAATACCAAATTCATATGAAAGCCGCTCATTCGATCGCCGACAATTCTGCCCGGAAAGGCCGAATCGAATTCCAGCGGAATCGATTTCCGGATTCGCTCCGCGATTCGATCACCGACCTGAACGCGAAATTCAACCACTATGGGCAAAGCCAGAAAATGAATGCAAGGACCACCCACGACGCCCCCGTCTTTTCCCACTTCCGGGCCCTGCCCTGCACCCCCGCCATCGGCCTCGAGATCGAAGGCCTCGACCTCGCCTCGCCCATCGGCGAAGCCGCTGCGGAGGAACTGCGGCTCGCCCTCGCCCATCACGACGTGCTCGTCTTTCGCCGACAGACCCTGGACGCGGCACGGCACGTCGCCGTGGCGCAGGTCTTCGGCAACCCGTCGCGCGAGAAGACTTATTTTCCCGCGAGCCGCGAACACCCGCTGATCGAGCTGGTCGAGAGCCGGCCGGGCGGGCCGCGCTACACCACCGACCAGTGGCACAACGACACCAGCTACCTGGCCGATCCGCCCGCGGGCGCGGTGTTGGTCGCCCGGGAGTTGCCCGCGGCCGGCGGCGACACCTTGTGGGCGAGCGCGCGCAAGGCCTACCGGGCGCTGCCCGCGCAACTCGCCGCCTGGGTGGAAACGCTGAGCGCGCAGCACGCCATCGACCACAGCGGCTGGCCGGAGATCATCCGTGCCAAAGGCGAGGACGCCTACCGCGAGGCGCGCGCCCGCCATCTGCCGGCAACGCATCCGGTGGTGCGCGCCCACCCGGTGACGGGCGAGAAGTTCCTTTTCGTCAATCCCAAATACACCGAACGCATCAACGGGCTGACCCGCGCCGAGAGCGACGCGGTCCTCGCCCTGCTGTTCGGCCTGTTCGAACGCCCCGAGCAGCAGATGCGGCTGCGCTGGGAGCCGGGCACGGTGGTGGTGTGGAACAACCACACCACCACGCATTACGCCGTTCCCGACTATCACCCGGCGTATCGCCTGCTGCACCGGGTCACGTTCTGAGCGGCAGCGGCAGCCTGCGCCGGCGCGGCGGCGCTCAGATCACGACGAAGCCGTGCGTGCCGTCGCGCCCCAGCTGCTCGACCAGGCCGAACTCCCAGTCCAGATAGCCCTGCATCGCCTCGCGCGGGTTGTCGGTGCCCTCGTAGGGGCGGCGGTAGCGATCGATGGGCGGCGAAATCATCCGCGTCTCACCCTGCTCTTCCGCCCTGCCCTCGGCGAACCACGCCGCATTGCCGCCGTCGAGCAGCCACACCTCGCCGCCGACGAGGGCGGCAGCCTCCGCCGCCGCATGGTGGGCGAGTTCCCCGGTCTCGCAGGTCAGCACATAGAGCGTCGCCGCCGGCAGCTTAGGCAGCACCTCGGCGAGTTCCGAACGCAGCACGAACGCTGCGCCAGGGATATGGCGCTTGCGGTAGTTCGCGCTGGCCGACAAGTCGAGAATCGCCACCGCCTCGCCCTGCGCCAGGCTGCGCGCGAGCGTCTGCGGCAGCATGCGGCGCACCGCCGGCGGCGCCGGCCGCGGCGCCCGCCACGGGCCGCGCTCGGAGAAGTCCGCGGCGCCGAGACCGTCGATCACATGAACCTCCCAGCCCATCTGCGCCAGCCACGACGCGGTCATGTTGGCGCGCACGCCGTCGTCGTCGGCGAGCACGATGCGCGCGCCGCGCACCGGCGCCACCATCTCGGTTTCCTGCACGAGCTGGCCGCCGGCCACCGGACGGAAGCCGGGCAGATGGCCGGCCTCGTACTCCTCGGCGGTACGCACATCGAAGAAATAGCTGGTGCGCCCGTCCTGCGCCTGCCAGCCGCCGATTTCGCCGAGGGTCGCGCGGCGCACCCCGGCGCGCTCGGCCACCGCGCGCGCACGCGCCGCGGCCTGCTCGCGGGTTGCGGCGCTCACCTCGGGGAAGCGCCGCGTCTGGCCGTGTTCGAGCGGCTGCCCGGCCAGCGTCCAGCCGATGGTGCCATTGCGCAGGGCCGCCACCGGGTTGGGAATGCCGGCATTCACCAGCGACTGGGCGCCGATGATGCTGCGCGTGCGCCCGGCGCAATTGACGATCACGCGGGTTTCCGGACTAGGCGCGAGTTCGGCGATGCGCAGCACCAGCTCGGCGCCGGGCACGCTGGTCGAGGTCGGGATGTTCATGGTGCGGTATTCGTCGAAGCGGCGCGCATCGACGATGACGATGTCCGCACGGGCGTCGATCAGCGCGTTCACCTCCTCCGCCGACAGCGAAGGCGTGTGGCGCCGGGCCTCGACCAGTTCGCCGAACGCCTTGCTCGGCACATTGACGTCGCGGAACAGCTCGCCACCGGCCGCGGCCCAGCCGCTCACGCCGCCGGCGAGCACGCTAACGTCGGAATAGCCGAGGGCAAGCAGACGCTGCGCGGCGCGCTCGGCGAGGCCTTCGCCGTCGTCGAGAGTGACGATGGGCACGTCGCGGCGCGGCAGCTTTGCATAGGCGTCGAGTTGGATGCGCCCCAGCGGCAGATTGGCCGCGAACAGCGGGTGGGCCTGGGCGTGCGGATCTTCCTCGCGCACATCAAGGAGCGCGATCTCGCGGCGCGCGAGCAGCGCGGCACGGATTTCGGCGTAGGGAGTCTGGCGAATCATGAAGCGTGAATCCTTGGATGAAGATGCATGGCGATTACAGCGAAGAAACGGCAGCGGCGCGCTCACGCCCACAGATTGGGCACCACGTCGCTGGCGTAGCCGGAGACGAAGGCCTTCGGCGCGCCGCTGTGCGCGTCGAACACGTGGCGCGAAATGCGGCCGATGTTGCCGCCATAAACGTGAATACTGATCGAGACGCCGTCGTCGAGCGCGTTCTCGACCACGTGCACGTCGCCGATCGTGGGCGACACCGCGGTCACCCCGCCCGCGCCCAGCACCGCGCTCGCGGCTTCGGCGTAACTGCCGTCGGCGCGCTGCACGAAGCTGCGCTCGCGCTCCTGCCCGCGCAGCACGCCGACGATGCCCCACACCGTGTGGTCGTGCAGCGGCGTTTTCTGCCCCGGCCCCCACACGAAAGACACCACCGAGAAGCGCTCGCGCGGATCGGCGTAGAGCAGGTACTGCTGGTAATACTGCGGATGCGGCCGGGCGAAGGCCTCCGGCAGCCAGTCGTCGGTAGCCACCAGGGCGCCAACGAGGCGACGACCTTCATCGAGGATGCGAGCCTCGTCGGCACCGCTTTCGACCAGTTCGGAGAGCGCGACGACGAACGCGCGCAGGGAATCGAGACTCATGCGGCCTCCTGTTGGGGAATCGAAGTTGAAAGATGGCGGCTTGTCGCAAGGCAGCCGAGCAGGGTCTGCAGCACCGGCACCGCGATGCCGTGGCGCTCGGCGAGCGCGATCGGCGCTGCGAGCAAGGCATCGGTTTCCAGCCGACGGCCGGCGATGCGGTCCTGCAGCATCGAGGTGCGCACCGCGCCGACTTCGGCCGCGCGCCCCACGCGCGCTTCCGGTGAGGTCAGCACGGCGCAGCCCTCGGCGGCGGCGATGCGCGCGATCTCGGCCATGCCGGCAAGCAGCACGGCGCGCGTCTCCGGCGCTGCGGCGAGTTCGCCGAGGGTGGCGCCGGTGATCGCGGAGAGCGGATTGAGGGTGGCGTTGCCCATGAGCTTGGCCCACACCTCGCTACGGATGTCGGCGCTCGTCTCCGCCGGAATGCCGGCGGCCTGCCAGGCGGCGACCAGCGCGGCGAGCGCGCCGCCCCCCTGCCCCACATCGCCCTGCCCCGCCGGCCGGCCGCACAGGTAGCGGTCACGGCCGGTGCGGCGCACGCGGATGCAGCCGGGCGCGGTGCGCTCGATGGCGTTATGCACCACCACCGCCACCGTGCGCGCCAACGCCGGCGCGGCGCCAGCACCGTCTGCCTGCACCCACCACCACGGAATGCCGTTCTGCAGGAAGACGAACTCGGTATCTGCATCGCCGAGCGCGGCCAGCGCCGGCAGCAGCGGCGGCAGATCGTGCGACTTCACCGCGACAATCACCTGCGCATACGGCCCGCGCAGCGCGTCGAAGGCGGCGTGGCGCACGCCCTCCGCGCGCCAGTGCTCGTCGCCTTCGGCGACCACGCCTGCGGACAACGCAGGCGCGCTGCGCCCGGCCACGGTGACCTCGTGGCCGGCGAGCGCGAGCCGGCCGGCCACGTAGAGGCCGAGGCTTCCGCCGCCGACCACGGCGATGCGTTGCGGCTCAGTCGGCATAGCCCGGCAGCTCGCGGTCGAGACGGCGGCGCAGCGCGGCCCATTCGCGCCGCCCCGAGGGGAAGAAAGTCGCCTGGGCGCCGTAGATCGCCTGCGCCTGTTCGTGGGTGCGGGCGATCACCGCCTCCGGCAGCTCGCGCAGCGCCACGCCGGCGGACTGCGCGGCGAGCTGGAAGCGGCACGCGCGCTCCAGCCGCCAGATGCGCGCGAAGGCCTCGCCCATGTCGCGCCCCAGCGCCAGCGTGCCGTGGTTGCGCAGGATCACGGCGTGGCGGTCGCCGATGTTGGCGAGCAGCTCGGCGCGCTCGCGCTCGTCGAGTACCACGCCCTGAAAGTCGTGGTAGGCGATCTGACCGTGCACCATCAGTGCCATCTGGGTGAGCGGCAGCAAGCCTTGCTCCTGTGTCGCCACTGCCACGCCCTCGCGGCTGTGCAGGTGGATGACCGCGGCGGCATCCGCCACCGCGGCGTGGATCGCGCCGTGAATGACGAGGCCGGCCGGGTTTACCTCGCCCTCGCCGCCGACGACATTGCCGTCGAGATCGACCTCGAGGATGCTGGACGCGGTGACCTCCTCGTAGAGCAGGCCGAGCGGGTTGATGAAATAGCGGTCGTGGCGGCCCGGCACCCGATAGGTGACATGGGTGGCAAGCAGGTCGGTCCACCCGAAAAGATGGATCAGGCGGCAGGCGGCGGCGAGATCGACACGCGCGGCGTGGATCGTGGCGGCGTCGGCAATGGCGGGAGCGTTCATGTCGATTTTCCTGTGGCGGGCGGCGGCCCGCCCGGCGTGGATGGAGAACGGTGACGGAGATGCGGCGCCCGGGGCTTACTCGATCTTCGCCCCCGACTCCGCCACGACCTTGCCCCACTTGGCGCTGTCGTCGCGGATCAGGCGGGCGAAGGCCTCGGGCGTGGTGCTTTCCACGTCCAGCCCCTGCTCGGCGAGCTTGGCGCGGGTTTCGGGGCGGGCGGCGATGTCGGCGAGCGCCTTGCCCAGGCGGTCGACGATGGGCTTGGGCGTGGCCGCCGGCACCACGATGCCGAACCACGACGACACTTCGAAGCTCGCCAGCCCGGCTTCGGCGGCGGTGGGCACGTCCGGCAGCGTGGGCGAGCGCCGCGCGCTGGTGATCGCCAGGCCCTTGACCTTGCCGCCCTTCACCTGCGGCGCGAGCACGGTGAGGGTGTCGAAGGCGGCATTGACCTCGCCGCCGAGCAGCGCGGTGACCGCCGGCGCGCTGCCCTTGTACGGCACGTGCAACAGGTCGGTGGAGGTCAGGCTGCGGTAGAGCTCGCCGGCGAGGTGGCACAGCGTGCCGTTGCCGCACGAGGAATAGCTGACCTTGCCCGGGTTGGCCTGGGCGTAGGCGGTGAATTCGTTCAACGTTTTCGCCGGCACGGTGGCGTTCACCGCCACCACGTAGGGCACCGAGGCCACCACCGACACCGGCGCGAAGTCCTTGAACGGGTCGTAGCGCAAGTCCTTGGCCAGATGGGGCAGGATGGTCAGCTGCCCGGCCGGCGCCAGCGACAGCGTGTAGCCGTCCGGCGCGGCCTTGGCCGCGGCTTCGGCGGCGATCGCGGTGCCTGCTCCCGGCTTGTTCTCCACCACCACCGGCTGGCCGAGCGCACTCGACAGCTGGTCGGCGTAAAAGCGGCCGACGATGTCGGACGCCCCGCCCGGCGGGAACGCGACGATGAGGCGGAGCGGCTTGCTCGGCCAGTTGTCGGCATGGGCGGCAAACGGCGCGAGGACCGCGCCCAGGGCGAAAGCGCCGAGCAGCGCGCGGCGGGTGAGTTTGGAGGACGGCTTGCGGTGGGTCATGGAAGGCTCCGTGTTCAGGTTCGTGAGAAAGGTGTTCATCGGAAAGTCAGAAGGCGGCGAAGGCCTCCGCCGGTAGCGCGTCGGCGAGCCGGGCGCGCACCCGCGGCAGCAGTTCGCGGCCGTAGGCCACGGCGTCGGACAAGGGGTCGAAGCCGCGCACGAGGAAATGGCTGACGCCGAGGCGGTGGTAGGCAAGAAGCGCGTCGGCAACCTGCTCGGGCGTGCCGACCAAGGCGGTGGAATTGCCGCCGATGCCGGTGCTCGCCGCCGCGCCGGAGGCGGCGCCGGTGAGCGCGGTGATGCCGGTCCACAGGCAGCGGTCGAGCACCTCGCCGCGGGCGGCGAACTGGAGCAGGCGGCGCGAACCTTCGTTTTGCGGCGCGCCACCTGCAGCCGATTTGGCTTGCCCGGAGTTGGAAAGGCGCTCGCGCACGCCGGCGAGGATGCGTTCGGCGCGCGCCCAGGCTTCGTCCTCGGTGGCACCGAGGATGGGGCGCAGCGACAGCGAGAAGCGCACCGCGTCCGCCCGGCCGTGACGCGCCGCCACCGCGCGCACCGCGGCGATCTGCTCGGCGATGCCGGCCAGCGGTTCGCCCCACATCATGAACACGTCGGCATGCTTGCCGGCCACCTCCAGCGCCGCCGCCGACGAGCCGCCGAAGAAGATCGGGATGTGCGGCGGCTGCAGCGGCCGCGCCGGGCTGACATAGCCCTTGACGCGGTAGTAGCTGCCATCGAAATCGAAGGGCTCGCGCTGCATCCAGGCGAGCTTCATCACCGTCAGGTATTCGTCGCAGCGGGCGTAGCGTTCGTCGTGATCGAGAAAGTCGCCGTCGCGCTGCTGCTCGGCGTCGTTGCCGCCGCTGACGATGTTGATCGCCGCGCGGCCGTCGCTGAAGTGGTCGAGCGAGGCGAACTGGCGCGCCGCCACCGTCGGCGCCACTACCCCCGGCCGATGCGCCACCAGCAGGCCGAGGCGGTGGGTGTGCGCCGCGGCGTAGGCCGCCACCTGCAGGCCGTCGGGGGCGCCGCTGTGGTAGGCGATGAGCGCACGGTCGAAGCCGGCGTATTCCTGGGCGCGGGCATGGGCGCCCAGAAAGGCCTTGTCCACCAGCGGGCCGCGGGCGGGCAGGATCTCGCTGGATTCCTGGTGGGCGAGAAAGCCGACGAATTCGACGGGTTGGCGGGCGCGCATGGCGGGCTCGGCTCGGCTTACTCGAACTTGGTGCCGGACTCGCGCACCACCTTGCCGTACTTGTCGTAGTCGCTGCGCAGCTGCTCGGCGAACTGCGCCGGGGTGCTCGCCCACGGCTCCAGCCCCTGCACCGCGAGCTTTTCCTTCACCGTCGGCGAGGCCGCGGCCTTGGCGATCTCGGCATTGAGGCGGCTGACGATCTCGGCCGGGGTGCCGGCGGCGACGTTGAGACCGAACCAGGAGGTGACTTCGAAGCCGGGGTAGCCGGATTCCGCCACCGTGGGCACGTCCGGCAGCAGCGGCGAGCGCTCACGCGAGGCGATGGCGAGGCCGCGCAGCTTGCCGCCCTTGATCTGTGGCGCGAGGATGGTGAGCGTATCCACCGCCAGGTTCACCTCGCCGCCGAGCACCGCGGTGACCGCCGGCGCGCTGCCCTTGAAGGGCACGTGCAGCAGCTCGGTGCCGGTGGTCAGGCGGAAGTACTCGCCGGCCAGATGGATGATGGTGCCGCTGCCGGACGACGAATAGCTGAACTTGCCCGGCGCCGCCTTGGCCTGGGTTACCAGCGCCTTCAGATCCTTGGCCGGCACGTCGTTGTTGGCGGCGATCACCACGCTGGTGTAGGCCAGCAGCGACACCGGGGCGAAGCTCTTGAAGGGATCGAACTTGAGGTTCTTCGCGATGTGCGGCAACACGGTGAGCTGGCCGGTGGGCACCAGGTTCAGCGTGTAGCCGTCTGCCGGAGCGGTGGCGACGTAATCGGCGGCGATCGCGGTGCCGGCGCCGGGCTTGTTCTCCACCACCACCGGCTGCTTGAGCGCTTCAGTCAGCGCATCGGCGTAGATGCGGCCGACGGTGTCGGCGGCGCCGCCCGGCGGGTAAGGCACGATCAGCTTCAGCGGCTTGCTCGGCCAGCTGTCGGCGTGGGCGCCGACGGGGGCGAAGAGTGCGGCGGCGGCCAGCAGCGGCGCGGCCAGGCGGTGGGCGATGCGGGACAGTTTCATGATGGGTCTCTCGATTCGGGCCAGCGGATCAGCGGCCGGTGAAGGTCGGCGTGCGTTTCTGGGTGAAGGCGGCGATGCCTTCGTGGAAGTCTTCGGAGGCGTTGATCGCCTCGATGTTGGCGCGGGCGATGGCGGCGACCTCGGTCGGCCCCTTGGCGATCACCTCGCCGACGAAGCGCTTGAGCAGCGAGGTCACCAGCGGCGCGTTGGCGGCGATCTGGGCGGCGAGTTCGCGGGCGGCGTCGAGCTGCTGGCCGACCGGCACCACGCGGTTCACCAGCCCCGCCTCGTAGGCGCGCTGGGCGGAGATCGAGCCGCCCACCAGCAGCAGCTCCATCGCCACCTTGTGCGGGATACGCGCGGCCAGCGAGCTGATCAGCCCGCCGGAGAAGCCGACCTTGGCTTCCGGATACGAGAACACCGTGTTGTCGGCGGCAATGGCGAGATCGGCGAACTGCACCAGCACCAGCCCGCCGCCGACCACCAGCCCGGCGGTGACGGCGATGATGGGCTTGTCGATCTGGATGCCGACGCCGGGGATGGCCTTCCACAGGTCGTGCGGGATGTCGCGCAGGTCGGCACCGGCGGTGAAGGCGCGGTCGCCGGCGGCGGACAGGATGGCGACGCGGTCGTCGCTGTCCTTGAAGCGCTGCCAGGCGGCGGCGAGTTCGCGCACCACGTCGTGAGTGATCACGTTGTACTTCTCTGCGCGGTCGATGCGGATTTCGGCGATGCCGTTGTTCGAGGTGTAGCTGACGGTGCTCATGCGGCTTGTCCTTGTTGTCGGTCGGGGGTCTGCTCGGGATCGCTGCCCAGCGTCGCCACCCGCAGTTCGCGGGCGGTGAGGCGGGCGGCTTCGGCCTCGGCGCGACGGCGCGCGAGTTCCTCGGCCAAGAGGCGGTCGGGGTTGGAGTAGTCCAGCTTCCAGGCGGGATCAGCCGCCCAGCGCAGCGGCGACTGCAGCGTGCTGCGCGGCGCGGCGGCCCTCTCAAGCAGGCCGAGCGCGCGTTCCAGCGTCTCGTCCTGCGAAGCGAGGTCGCGCGGCCGGCCGGCGGCGTTGCCGAGCGGGAAATCGGAGAACAGCAGGCGCGGCACGCCGACGTGCTCGACGATGTCTTTCGCCGCGCCCATCACCACCGTAGCGACGCCGGCGGCTTCCAGTTCGCGCGCCACCAGGCTCACCGTCTGGTGGCAGATCGGGCAATTGGGCACCAGCACCACCGCATCCACGCCGTCGGCGAGGCAGCCGGCGACGATCTCCGGCGCATCCACCTCCAGCGTGTGGCGCTGGCTGCGGTTGGTCGGCGCGCCGAAGAAGCGTGGCGCGAGTTCGCCCACTCTGCCCGCCGCCACCGCCCGGCGCAGCGCCGGCAGCGGAAACCAGCAGCCGCTGTCGGCCATGTCGGCGTGCTTGCGGTCGATGCCGACGTGGGCGATGCGCAGATCGTGGTCGATGGCCGTGTCGCCGTCATGGACGCGGTAGAACTTGGCGCCGGCGTTGTACGGCGCGCCCGGCCCCTGCTCGCCCTTGTCCGGCTGGTAAGGCGCGGCAGTGGTGACGATGGCGACGCGGCTTCGCGCCAGCGGCTTTTTCAGCGGCGCGAACGGCACCGTGTCGTAGTGCGCCCAGACGTAGGGCGTGTCGTAGCCGAGCGCCAGATACCAGGCGCGGGTGCGGGCGATGTAAGGCACCGGCGCGTCGTCCGCCAGTGTCTCGCCGAGGCGGGCGAGTTGGTCGGTCTCGAACGCGGACATCAGGCGCCCTTCCCCACGATCTCGATCAGCTTGGTCTTGGCCCCGGTGCGCGGCAGGCTGCCGAAGGGCAGCACCTCGACCTGCGGCCGGAAGGTGAGCAGTTCGCGGATGCGCTGTTCGATGGCGGCGCCGATGGCGGCCCATTCGGATTCCGGCGTGCCCTCGCCCGCCTCCACCGCGAGACGCAGCGGCGGCTCCACGCGCGGCGGCGGTGCGTCCAGGCGGATGCGCAGCTCGCCCGACACCTTGGGGCGGAACTGGGCGACCACGTTCTGGATCGCGGCCGGATACACCTTCACGCCCTTGATCGCCAGCATGTCGTCGGCGCGGCCGACGATTTCCATGCGGGTGCCGAAGTGGCCGCAGCCGGGGCATTCGCCGACGTGGATCTT
>JAEWVQ010000247.1 GCA_023459095.1 Pseudomonadota bacterium
GCCGGCGCCTGACCCTCCCTTGAACCCTTGACGATGGAGTCCCCCGTGACCACAGCCCCTCGAGCCGAGCCCCTGATCATCCCCGCCGAATGGCGCGTCCGCTACAACTACCCGGCCGGCGAGACCGGCTCGCGCTTCTTCAACGCCCTGCGCGACCGGAAGATCCTGGCCACTCGCTCCAGCGCGTCGGGCATCAGCTACCTGCCGCCGCGGGCCTACTGCGAGCGGTCCTTCCAGCCTTGCGACGAATGGGTGGAAGCCGGCCACACCGGCACGATCGAGGCGGCGACCATCGTGTCGGCCGCGTTCGAGAACCTGCCCGCGCCGCCCTACGCCATCGCCTATGTGCGCCTGGACGGCGTGGACACCGCCCTCATCAACTTCGTGAAGGGGCTGGACCTGAGCGCGGTGGGCGAAGCGGCGCAGCGCCTGCAGCCCGGCACGCGCGTCAAGGTGGTCTTCCGCGACGAGCCCGAGGGGCGCATCACGGACTTCCACTACGAGCTGGCAGACTGAAACAAGAAGGGAGGCCTGCGCGCCTCCCCTCTTTCTGCATTGCCGGTCTGCCCGGTCACCCCAGCAGCAGCGCGTCGTCGGCGAGCTTCTCGCCGCGCACCTTCTCGAACATGGCCAGCAGGTCGGGCACATCCATGCGCCGGCGCTCTTCGCCGGACACATCGAGCACCACCTGGCCCTGGTGCAGCATCACGGTGCGCTCGCCCACGTCCAGCGCCTGGCGCATGCTGTGGGTGACCATCATGGTGGTCAGCCGGCTCTCGGCCACGATGCGGGCGGTGAGCTGCAGCACGAAATCGGCGGTGCGGGGATCGAGCGCAGCGGTGTGCTCGTCCAGCAGCAGGATGCGTGACGGCTGCAGGGCCGCCATCAACAGGCTGACGGCCTGGCGCTGGCCGCCCGAGAGCAGGCCGATGCGGTCGCCGAGGCGGTTCTCCAGGCCGAGGCCGAGGGTCGCCAGATGGGCGCGGTACTCCTCGCGGCGCGAGGCCTGCACGGCGCGGCCGAGGCCGCGGCGGCGGCCGCGCATGTCGGCGAGCGCCATGTTCTCCTCGATGGTGAGGTCTTCGCAGGTGCCGGCCATCGGGTCCTGGAACACGCGCGCGACGCGGCGCGCGCGCTCCCACACCGGCTGGCGGGTGACGTCGACGCCGTCGATGTCGATGCGCCCGCTGTCGACCGCGAGGTCGCCCGACACCGCGTTGAGGAAGGTCGATTTGCCGGCGCCGTTGGAGCCGATCACGGTGACGAACTGGCCCGCCGGAATCTCCAGCGACATGCCGCGCAGCGCGCGCGTCTCGATCGGCGTGCCGGGGTTGAAGGTGATGTGCAGGTCTTGTGCGTTGAGCATGTCAGCCTCCCTTCTTGCCGAGCAGACGGCGCTTGGCCATCGGAATCACCAGGGCGATGGTCACCAGCACCGCGGTCACCAGGTTCAGATCCTGCGCCTGCAGGCCGATGAAGTCGCTGTTGAGCGCGAGCGCGATGAAGAAGCGATAGACGATGGCGCCGAGGATCACCGCGAGGGTGGCCAGCACCAGCTTGCGCGAGGGCAGGATGCTCTCGCCGACGATCACCGCAGCCAGCCCGATGACGATGGTGCCGATGCCCATCGAGATGTCGGCGCCGCCCTGGGTCTGGGCGAACAGCGCGCCGGCGAGCGCGACCAGGGCGTTCGACAGCGCGATGCCGCCGAGGATCATCCAGCCGCTATTGACGCCCTGCGCGCGCGCCATGCGCGGGTTCGAGCCGGTCGAGCGCATCGCCAGCCCGGTCTGGGTGTTGAAGAACCAGTCGAGCGCGAACTTGATCGCGATCACCACGGCGAGCAGCACGAGCGGGCGCAGCACGTAGTCGGCGAGCGCGTCGGGCTGCAGGATGGAGAAGATCGTGGGCTCGCTGATCAGCGGCACGTTGGGCTTGCCCATGATGCGCAGGTTGATCGAGTACAGCGCGATCATCATCAGGATGCTGGCGAGCAGGTCCATGATGCGCAGCTTGACGTTGAGCCAGCCGGTGACGAAACCGGCACAGGCGCCGGCCGCGGTGGCGATCAGCGTCGAGGTGAAAGGGTCGTGCCCGGTGGCGATCAGGGTGGCGGCGACCGCGCCGCCGAGCGGGAAGCTGCCATCGACGGTGAGGTCGGGGAAGCGCAGGATGCGGAAGGTGATCAGCACGCCGAGCGCGACCAGAGCGAAGATCAGGCCGATTTCGAAGGCACCGAGCAGGGTATAGAGCGACATGTTGTTCTACCGGTGAGGATGGGGCTGGGCGGTGGCCCCCGTCGGGGGTGGGGCGGCGGCCCTGCGCCGGCCCGCGCGGGCGGGCCGGGGATGCAGCAGACGGGTGCGGCTTATTCGATGATCTTGGCCGCCGACTTGACCAGTTCGTCGGACAGCGTCACGCCCTGCTTCTTGGCCGCGCCGGGGTTCACGAAGAGGTCGAGATTGCTGCTGGTCTCGGAGGCGATCGTGCCCGGCTGTTCGCCCTTGAGGATGCGCGCAACCATGTTCCCGGTCTGCTCGCCGAGTTTGCGGTAGTCGATGCCCACCGCGGCGATCGCGCCGCGCTTGACGCTGTCGGTGTCGGAGGCGACGAGCGGAATCTTGGCGTCGTTGCCGACCTTGACCAGCGATTCGTAGGCCGACACCACGTTGTTGTCGGTGTTGGTGTAGATCACATCGACCTTGCCGATCAGGCTGCGCGCGGCCGAGCCGACGTCCACCGAACGCGGCGCGGCGGCTTCGACCAGGCTCATGCCGCGCTTGGGCAGCTGCGCGCGCAGGGCCTCGACCACGACCATCGAGTTGGCCTCGCCGGGGTTGTACACCATGCCGACGCGCTTGGCGTTGGGCACCACCTTGACGATCAGGTCGATCTGCTTGTCGAGCTCGAGCACGTCGGAGACGCCGGTGACGTTGCTGCCGGAGGCCGCCATCGACGGCACCAGCTGGGCGGCGACCGGGTCGGTGACCGCCGAGTACACCACCGGAATCTGCTTGGTCGCGGCGACCACGGCCTGCGCCGACGGCGTGGCGATGGCGACGATGGCGTCGGGCTTGTCGCCGACGAACTTGCGCGCGATCTGCGCCGCGGTGCCGGTGTTGCCCTGTGCGCTCTGGTACTGCCACTTGAGGTTCTTGCCTTCCTCGAAGCCGGCCTTGGCGAGCGCGTCCTTGACGCCGTCGCGCACCGAGTCGAGCGCAGGGTGTTCGACGATCGCCGTCACCGCGACCGATTTCTGCTGGGCGGCGGCGGGGCCGACGAGGGTCACCGACAGGGCGAGGGCGCCGAGTACGGCAAGATAGGGCTTGGCAAAGGGCATCGTGGTTCTCCTCCGTTGAATCGACCTTGTCGAGATGGCGATTGCGCCCGGCACGGTGCCGGCGCGGGACTGAAAGGGCGAAGTCTAACCCGGCGCCGCGCAGATGTTGCGGGCGTATTACCCCTAGCGACGCGCGTCGCGCATCGTGCTCGCATCGCGGTATACCGCCGCGCTGGCGCTGGCTAGATTGGAACTGGGGCGGGCGATGGAGAACGGCGATGGCGAAGTTTTCCGGTTCGGCGTTCGAGTGCGGCGGCTTCGCCTTCGACCTGCAGGCGCAGACCGTGACGCGCGCGGCAATCACCGCGGCCTGTCGGCGTCCGGAGCCGGAGTTGGTGCCGATGCTGCTCGACCGGGCGCGCATGAGCCCGGCGCTCGCCGCCGCCACGCTGAGCCTCGCGCGCCGGCTGGCGACGACGCTGCGCCAGCGCCAGGGCGAGGTCGGCGGTGGCGGAATGGTGCAGGCGCTGTTGCAGGAGTTCGCGCTGTCGTCGCGCGAGGGCGTCGCGCTGATGTGCCTCGCCGAAGCCCTGCTGCGCATTCCCGACGCCGCCACGCGCGACGCGCTGATCCGCGACAAGATCGCGCGCGGTGACTGGCGCGCCCATCTCGGCCACAGTCACTCGCTGTTCGTCAATGCCGCGACCTGGGGCCTGCTGCTCGGCGGCCGGCTGGTGGGCGCGCACGGCGACGGCGCGGTCGGGCTGGGCGATCTCGTCGGCCGCATCGTCAGCCGCGGTGGCGAGCCGCTGATCCGCAAAGGCGTGGATGTGGCGATGCGCCTGCTCGGCGAGCACTTCGTCGCCGGGCGCGACATCGCCGAGGCGCTTGCGCGCGCCGCGCGCCGCGAAGCCGAAGGCTTTCGCCACTCCTACGACATGCTCGGCGAGGCCGCGCTCACCGCCGAGGATGCCGCACGCTACGGCGCCGCCTACGCCGACGCGATCGACGCCATCGGCCGTGTCGCGGGCGCCGCCGATGGACGCGCGCTCCACGAGCGGCCGGGCATCTCGATCAAGCTCTCGGCGCTGCATCCGCGCTACGGCCGCGCGCAGCGCGCGCGCGTGGCGACGGAGCTCTACGCGCGCCTGCGCGCGCTTGTGCTGCAGGCGCGCGCCTGCGACATCGGCCTCAACATCGACGCCGAGGAGTCCGAACGCCTCGAACTCTCGCTCGATCTGCTCGAGCGCCTGTGTGCCGAGCCGGCGCTGGCCGGCTGGGACGGCATCGGTTTCGTCGTCCAGGCCTACCAGAAGCGCTGCCTGTTCGTGATCGACCATCTGCTCGCGCTCGCCCGGCGCAGCGCCCACCGCCTGATGATCCGCCTGGTCAAGGGCGCCTACTGGGACAGCGAGATCAAGCGCGCCCAACTCGACGGCGTCGAAGGCTACCCGGTGTATACGCGCAAGGCCTACACCGATCTCTCCTACCTCGCCGCCGCACGGCGCCTGCTCGCCGCGCCGGCCGAGGCGTTTCCGCAGTTCGCCACGCACAACGCCCATACCCTGGCGGCGATCCATCACCTCGCCGGACCGGATTTCGTGCCCGGGCAGTACGAGTTCCAGTGCCTGCACGGCATGGGCGAGGGACTTTACGAACAGGTCGTGGGCGCGGCGGAGGCGGGCGGGCTGGCGCGGCCGTGCCGCATCTACGCGCCGGTCGGCAGCCACGAGACCCTGCTCGCCTACCTCGTGCGCCGCCTGCTGGAGAACGGCGCCAATTCGTCCTTCGTCAATCGCATCGCCGATCCGGCGGTGGCGCTCGACGAAGTGGTCGCCGATCCGGTGGCCGCGGTCGAGCGCATGGCGCGCGCCGAAGCCGGCGCCGGCAGCGAGCGCGGGCACGGCGGCACGCTGGGCCGGCCGCATCCGCGTATTCCGTTGCCACGGGCGCTCTACGGCACCGCGCGGCTCAACGCACGCGGCATCGATTTGGCCAGCGAGCAGCGTCTCACCGCACTCGCCGTGGCCCTCGCCGCGCATCGCCACGACGAGTGGCGCGCGGCGCCGATGCTCGGCGAAGGGAGGGAGGACGGCACGGCGGCTGCGTCGGAGGCGGCGCCCTGGCTGCCGGTGCGCAATCCCGCCGCGCCCGGCGACATCGTCGGTCAGGTGCGCGGTGCGACCGAGGACGAGGCCGACGTTGCGTTGCGCTGCGCGGCGGCCGCCACGGCCCATTGGCGGGAACTGACGCCAGCGGCGCGGGCCGCCGCGCTCGAGCGCGCCGCCACGGCGATCGAGGACGACATGCCGCGTTTTCTCGGCCTGTTGATCCGCGAAGCCGGCAAGACGCTCGCCGCCGCGCTCGCCGAGGTGCGCGAGGCGATCGATGCGCTGCGCTATTACGCCGCGCAGGTGCGGCACGAGTTCGCCAACGACAGCCATCGCCCGCTGGGTGTGGTGGTCTGCATCAGCCCGTGGAATTTTCCGCTGGCGATCTTCACCGGCCAGATCGGCGCGGCGCTCGCCGCGGGCAATGCGGTGCTCGCCAAGCCGGCATGGGCCACGCCGCTGATCGCCGCGCAGGCGGTGCGCATCCTGC
>JAEWVQ010000248.1 GCA_023459095.1 Pseudomonadota bacterium
CCGCTGGCTCTGGCTCTACAATCACGAGCGCCCCAACATGGCCTTGGGCGGTATCACCCCAAAGCAGCGGCTGGCCATCGCCGCATAGCTCTACTTCTGGCTGCCCCTGAAAATGGGGGGATTACCGATCGACAGCCATGCCCAGCTGATCGGCGCCTGGTAGTCCTGCCTCGAACAACGCGGGGTTCCGCCGTAGTTCCCTACACGGCAGTGAGCACCGCCGCGGACAATTTCTGAGCTGCCTACACGGCAGTGAGCTCGGGGAAGTCCATCGCCAGGCGCGGGTTGAATTTCTGAGCTGCCTACACGGCAGTGAGCCCGCATGGATCGCCATCGAAATCGAGGGGCCGTTTTCTGAGCTGCCTACACGGCAGTGAGCCTCCGGGCCTGCGCATCAAAAGCCCCGCTCGTTTTCTGAGCTGCCTACACGGCAGTGAGCGTGTGGCGACGGCGCGGCGGCGGGCGAGCATGTTTCTGAGCTGCCTACACGGCAGTGAGCGTCGCCACCGATTCGGACCTTGCGACCGCACTTTTCTGAGCTGCCTACACGGCAGTGAGCACCTGCAGCCGGGCCTCCTCGTCGAGCGCCTCTTTCTGAGCTGCCTACACGGCAGTGAGCTTCTCAACGAAGCGTCGCTGCTCGGCGGCACATTTCTGAGCTGCCTACACGGCAGTGAGCGGATCGGTGGGCGTGAGCCTGATGCGGCTCGATTTCTGAGCTGCCTACACGGCAGTGAGCTCGCCCGCGGCCACCGCGGTGGCGCTGTGCTCTTTCTGAGCTGCCTACACGGCAGTGAGCGACCTTGCGCAGCGGCGTTTCGCTGGCGGCCGTTTCTGAGCTGCCTACACGGCAGTGAGCCCACCTTTCGCGCTTTTCCAGCGCGGCGACTGTTTCTGAGCTGCCTACACGGCAGTGAGCGGCCTTCACGATGCGTCACCAGGCTTCTGCGCTTTCTGAGCTGCCTACACGGCAGTGAGCAGTACGTCGCCAAGCGCAAGCCCGCGCTGGCCTTTCTGAGCTGCCTACACGGCAGTGAGCAGACCGGCGTTGAGGATCAGGTTGTCGAATTCTTTCTGAGCTGCCTACACGGCAGTGAGCTAGAGTCTGCTCGTATGAATGCTATCGTCAATTTTCTGAGCTGCCTACACGGCAGTGAGCCGTGACGATGGCCGGCGCGTCGGCGAGCAGCTTTTCTGAGCTGCCTACACGGCAGTGAGCGGGCGCGTGATGATCGGACCTGCAGGTTTCATTTTCTGAGCTGCCTACACGGCAGTGAGCCTGCGCCGCGACGGCTTGACCGAGCAATACATTTTCTGAGCTGCCTACACGGCAGTGAGCCCGGGCGGCAATCCGCAAAACGCGCAACGATCTTTCTGAGCTGCCTACACGGCAGTGAGCTTTTGCAAAGCCGCTAGCTTGCTTCGTGATTATTTCTGAGCTGCCTACACGGCAGTGAGCAAGCACGCGAAGATCGGCGAGCAAGGCAAAAATTTCTGAGCTGCCTACACGGCAGTGAGCTGAGATTGGCCTAGCCCTGCGCGCCGACCGTTTTTCTGAGCTGCCTACACGGCAGTGAGCAGGAATTGGATGGCATTTGACTCAAGATGGCGTTTCTGAGCTGCCTACACGGCAGTGAGCGTGATTGATGTCGGGATCGATGGCGGCGGCCTTTTCTGAGCTGCCTACACGGCAGTGAGCCCGATCCAGAAGTAGCCCGACGCCATGTTGTTTTTCTGAGCTGCCTACACGGCAGTGAGCTACTCCTTTTTTTGGGCGATAGACGCCGTTTTTTTCTGAGCTGCCTACACGGCAGTGAGCGCGGCGAGAATCTGCGCGCCTTCGATCATCTCTTTCTGAGCTGCCTACACGGCAGTGAGCATCGCCCCGGCGGCGGCTTGCCGTGCGCCGAGTTTCTGAGCTGCCTACACGGCAGTGAGCTTGCGTCGTGAGGTAGATCACGAAGCCTTCTGTTTCTGAGCTGCCTACACGGCAGTGAGCGTGGCGACTGGCCGCGTTTTGCTCGCCGATCTTTTCTGAGCTGCCTACACGGCAGTGAGCGCGGTCGTCGGGCAGCCCGAGGCCGGGGGCGATTTCTGAGCTGCCTACACGGCAGTGAGCTCGGCCCCGCGCAGATCGGCCCCGGACAGATATTTCTGAGCTGCCTACACGGCAGTGAGCGTCCCGGTCGTCGGGGATCAGCTTTTCGAGGTTTTCTGAGCTGCCTACACGGCAGTGAGCACGCAGGCGGTCGATCTCTGCTGCCATGCCAATTTCTGAGCTGCCTACACGGCAGTGAGCGCGGCGCGGCCGGCCCTTGCCGTTCGCGGCTTTTTCTGAGCTGCCTACACGGCAGTGAGCGTACCCGGCACGCCGGTGAGCATGACCTTGATTTTCTGAGCTGCCTACACGGCAGTGAGCTTTTGCAAAGCCGCTAGCTTGCTTCGTGATTATTTCTGAGCTGCCTACACGGCAGTGAGCGCGTGACGTACAGCACCGAGCGCCGAGCATCGTTTCTGAGCTGCCTACACGGCAGTGAGCTACGTCGTCGCCGATGCGTGCCGAGAGCGTGATTTCTGAGCTGCCTACACGGCAGTGAGCGTTAGGCTTGCGGGCGAACAGGACGGCAAGCGTTTCTGAGCTGCCTACACGGCAGTGAGCCCGTCAGGCAGCTCGTACCACTTCTCCGGTTCTTTCTGAGCTGCCTACACGGCAGTGAGCCCGCACCATGACCGCTGATCCGATGATCGAAATTTTCTGAGCTGCCTACACGGCAGTGAGCGCGGTGGCGGGGTCGGTGGCGAGAGCTTTAGCTTTCTGAGCTGCCTACACGGCAGTGAGCCGAACAGCTTGAGCCAGCTCCTCAACGAGCGATTTCTGAGCTGCCTACACGGCAGTGAGCTGCGCATGCTCGCCAGCAAGACGACGGATGTTTTTCTGAGCTGCCTACACGGCAGTGAGCGTTCAGAGGGCTATACGCGCGATCCGGTGACTTTTCTGAGCTGCCTACACGGCAGTGAGCGCTGCGGGTGCTGCCAATGCCGCTGTCGATGTTTTCTGAGCTGCCTACACGGCAGTGAGCTCCCTATCAAAGTATTGCTGTACTTGCTCTGTTTTCTGAGCTGCCTACACGGCAGTGAGCTCGGAGACGGTCGGGCAAAACAGGTCGTAGTCTTTCTGAGCTGCCTACACGGCAGTGAGCACATGGGGCAGCGGCATTTCGCAGATCGTCGAATTTCTGAGCTGCCTACACGGCAGTGAGCACGAGGTCAGCGTTTTGATCTGCATTCTGCATTTTCTGAGCTGCCTACACGGCAGTGAGCAGCTCTCTCATCGCCCCCGCCAGCCGTCGGCATTTCTGAGCTGCCTACACGGCAGTGAGCCCGGTCGAGCTGCCGCCCGACCCGGAGGCCGATTTCTGAGCTGCCTAAACGGCAGTGAGCATGCAGAGCAGGCGGGCAAGCGTCGTTCATCGTTTCTGAGCTGCCTACACGGCAGTGAGCGGATCGATTTTTGCAAAACCGCTGGCTTGCTTTTTCTGAGCTGCCTACACGGCAGTGAGCTCTCCGCGCCGTTCGCGGCCATCCGCGCAAGTTTTCTGAGCTGCCTACACCGCAGTGAGCGTTTCCGGCGTAGGGTTTGGATTATCCGGCGTTTTCTGAGCTGCCTACACGGCAGTGAGCAGGCGCTGGATGGCGCTACGGGCCTTCGTGATTTTCTGAGCTGCCTACACGGCAGTGAGCGGCCTTTTCCGCAGCGCGTCGCATGCCGCGCATTTCTGAGCTGCCTACACGGCAGTGAGCCCGGCAGGCGTTGGAGGGGTACGGGCGCTGAATTTCTGAGCTGCCTACACGGCAGTGAGCACGAGGCCGGTAGAGCGACTGGCACTCATCATTTTCTGAGCTGCCTACACGGCAGTGAGCCTGTGGAGCGCGCGTTTTCCCATCGCCCACTTTTTCTGAGCTGCCTACACGGCAGTGAGCGTTCGGAAACATCGATCTGAACCGGCTTAAAATTTCTGAGCTGCCTACACGGCAGTGAGCTGTTTGATGTACGGGCACCCGGCACTTATCCATTTCTGAGCTGCCTACACGGCAGTGAGCGACACCGCCGGCAAGCTCCAGCGACCGAACATTTTCTGAGCTGCCTACACGGCAGTGAGCTGCCTGCTCGATCCGGCGCAGCCACGGGGCAATTTCTGAGCTGCCTACACGGCAGTGAGCTCATGCAGGGGGTCCGTGTGGCCGAAAACGGTTTTCTGAGCTGCCTACACGGCAGTGAGCTAGACAGAAAATCGACTTTCCTCTTGATTATTAAAGAAAACCCACCCCTCTTCAGTCCTTGACCCATTTTTCTGACGCGCGCCCAAGTAGCTGATTTTATTGAGCGCGCGTCAGCCCCACGAAAAAGGGTCAGAACCAGGGCACGGTGGCGGTCTGGCTCAGGCCGTAGGCGGTGAAGTGGCCAGCGACGGGGGCGGCCTCGAGCGGGCGGTGCTCGATGAAGAGCGGGAAACGTTGCCCCGTGGTGCGGCTGGAGAGCACGACATGCGGCAGGTCAAGGCGCTCGGCGGCGCTGTCGGGGATGGCCTGCGCGGCGGCCACCATGTCGATGCCCTTGCGGGCGGCCAGGCGGCGGCGGAGCCGTTGCGGGTTGCTCTTGGCCTGCACCCGGCGCACCACGCGGTAGCTCGGGTTCGCCGGCACCGGCGCTGGCGCGCCGAAGTCGGCATGGTCGCGCAGCCCCTGCGTCCAACCGATCTGCATCAGGCGCTGCAGTTCGGCGGCGCTACCATGCAGCCGAAGGCGATGGCCGAGCGTGCGGCTGCCGTCGCGCACGTCAGGAAAACTGACGCCGATCGTGCCGCCGCCGTGCTCGACGAGGCCGCGATGCAGCTTGCCGAACAGCGCGCTCATCAGCATGGGCGCGGGGAACTCCGGGTCGGGCAGCAGGCGGATTTCCAGGTAGTGATCCATGGCGCGCTCCGTCAGTCCTTGTCGCTGTCGCCGAACACGCCGCCACGGATCAACGTGGCCATCACGAAGTGGCGGTCGCCCTCGTTCTTGGGCGCCTCGCCCCGCAGCACCCAGGCGTCGAGCAGGTTGTAGAAATCCGCCTTGTCCTTGGGCTGACGGTAGGCCTTGCCCTGATTGGTGACCGAGCCGTAGGGCTCGACCGCGATGGGGCCGAGGTCGGCGCCCGCCTCCGCCGGGTACCAGGTGTCGATGGTGCGCAGCGCGTTGCCGATCTTCTGGCTGTGCAGCGCAGCGCTTTCCTTTCCGGGCTCGCCCACGGCGTACAGGGTTTTGCTCTTCTGGCCCTTCTTGTCGCCCTTGTCGAGGATCAGCTCCTGCGAGGGATAGACCTCCTGGCCGTCGCCCACGCGGGCATAGGCGAGCACTTCCAGCAGCACGTAGCCCTGCCCGGCCAGGCCGCGCTCGATGACCGCGGCCAGCGCCGCCAGCCCCTCTTGCGCTTCGGCCGGCGCGCTGAAGTCGCGCAAGCCGAGGCGCAACGCATCGAAGGTCCAGGTCTGCGCCACGGCGCCCTTTTCGAGCTGGCGCACCTCGACCCGGACCTCCTCGGCGCCCACCCGGTTGCGCCACAGAAAGCGGCCGTTGGCCAGGTTATGAGCGTAGCGGCGGGCCAGTTCGCCAAAGCCGTGCGCCTGCACGTAGGCATTCACGGTCTGCTGCAATTGGGCCTGGTATTCGGCATTGTTGCAGGCCGAGGGCGTGCCCGCGCCGCCGAGCACGCGCAGGGTGAAGCGCACCCGCAGCGTGTCCGCATCGTTGGGCAGGGTGGCGACATCGACGCGCTGCAGGTTGGGGCTTGTAATGGCGGCATCAAACTTGGCGGGGTCCTGGTTCTGGTCCTTGGTCTTGAGCCGGTTGGAGATGGTGCCGCGCACGGATTTTTCATGAATGACCACGGCCGGCCACTGGATGCCGTTGCCGACCTCGGTCCAGCGGCCGGCGCTGAACAGGCCGTCCGAGGGGTCGAGCTTGCGTTCGAAGGCGAGGACGGTGGCGGTGGTGAGGGAAGTCTTGGACTTGGCCATGGTCAGGCTCCTTGAAGTTCGGAAACAGAGAATGCGGAAACCGGGGTTGCGGAAACGGACTCGTCACTTGCTGGCACCAGCCCGGCGTAGCGGTTGATGCAACGATAAAGACCGGCCTGCGGGTCGCCGCCGTAGTGCCACAGCAATTGCTCGAGGCTGGCAAGGCGATGGGGGCCGACCCACTGGCCGAGCGAAAGCAGGCTCTCGACGAAGCGGAAGGGCGTGACCGGATCGCGGGTGTGGGCCACCTCGCCCGGCGCATGCAGCGCGGAAAGGCCGGCATAGCCGATGGGCAGCGGCACCAGCCAGCCCGGCCGACGCTCGATCTGCCACACCGCCGCGCCGGTGGGCGGCGCCTCACCTTCGCTCTCCTGCAGCACGGGGCGGTGATTGAGGCGGGTCAGATCGAGCAGCGCATCGAGCGCCACCGCAGCGGGCCGCTCCGCGCGCAGCGCGGCGAGGCGCTCGGCCAGCAGGTCGGGGCGATGCACCAGTGCAAACCCGGGGAGCAGGCGCCGGCGCAAACGGCGGAAGGCGGCCAGCCGGTCGACTTCGGCATCGGGCCAGCCCACCCATTCCGCACGCGGCGCGCGCGGCCCGGGCGGCAACAGGCTGCCCCCGGCCAGACGCATGCCTTGGGCGGTCTCGAACGCGGCCAGGGCGAAATCCTCGCGCTCCCAGTCCTCGTCGAAGTCGCCATGGACTGCGATCACCAGGCTCAGCTCCAGATGCGCGCGGCCTTCTTCGACGATGGCGGCCGGTGTGCCCTCGGCGATGAACTTGGTGGCGTCGCGCTTCAGATAGACCGGGTTGCGGCTCTGGGTGAAGACCTGGTGCTGGCGCTTGTTGGGCCGGAAGGCCTGGGCCGCGAAGCGGTGGCAGACGATCCCCACGCCGCCGAAGCGCGGGCTGAAACGCCCCGCCAGCCGGCGCTCCAGCGCATGCACAAAACCGAGCAGGGCGGTGGGCGCGGGAAAGCCCCAGGTGTGGGAACTGGAGATCGCATTGGCGTTCTGCACCCGCAGCCGGGGCAGGATCAACAAACCGTCGGGCGCGCGGCTCGAAGGGCAGCGGACTTCAGTCATCGCTCAGTTCCTCCCGCAGCAGCTTGAGTTCGTGTTTGAGGGTCTGTTCCCATTCCCGTGCCTCCACCTCGCCGAACGCGGTCTTGTCGGTGTGCAGCGCGCCGTTGAGCCAGTTGGCGAAGCCTTTGCAGACCTCGTCCTTCCAGTCGTCACCCGGCAGACGGGCGGCGAAGGCCTCGTCGTCGTGCCGGCGCTGCGGGTCCAGCCAGCGCTGCTCGGCGAGACGCAGCGTGCAATCGGCCTGCGCCGTCCACCCCGGCTCCAGCCCGCGGTGCAACTCCGCGGCCATGTTCAGCACCTCGTCGACCAGCTCCGCCACCAGCGCGGCGCGGGTGTAGCGCATATGCACATTGCTGCGTCGGTCGGCGACGCTGCGCAGGTAATCTTTCAGGACGCCTTTCAGGCGGCGGACTTCGCGGCGGTAAGGGTAGTAGCGCAGAAAGACCGAATCGGTCTTCAGCGGCGGACGCAGCGCGGGGGACTCCCACTGCGGCGGCAAGGCCGCGAGCAGCAGGTTCTCGCCACGCCGTTCGCTGTTGAGCTGGGAGATGTTCTGCGGCTTGGAGCCACCGAAGCTCTGGATCGCCAGATCGGGATAATCGCGCACCCCGCCGGCATGCGCCTTGCCGTTGCGGCGGGCGTCGCGGGCGGCCTTGGCTTCGTCGGAAAAGCGATCCGCGGTGATCTGCGCGTGCAGCGCCTGCGCCAGTGGCGAGGAGAGCAGCGGCGACAGCAGGTGGTAGCCGCCTTCGGCCAGCGGCCAGTACACCTGCTTGGCCAGCTTGTGCGAAGCGAGCGCGCCTTTGGGCTGCGGCAGGCTGGCAAAGGCCTCGGCCCACTCGGCCGCCACCGCGTCGTCGTCGCTCAGCGCCCGGAGCAGGGCCGGGTCGCGCGCCACGGCGCGCTCCAGCAGGCGGCGCCCATCGACGCTGAGGCGCAGGAATTTGTACACATCCAGCGCCGCCGCGTTGCCCACCACGTCGGCCACAGGCGCGGCCCCCAGGCTGTGGGAGCCCACCTCCAGCGGATCGGCGGCCGGGTTGCCCGCGCTGCTCAGACTCGATCCGCCTGCCGATGGGTGGGTGAACTTGATCGCATGCGTGACCTGCTGGATCTGGCCGACGCGCTTCGCGGCATCGGCGATCCAGGCGGCGGGCCGATGGGCCTCGATCAGCGCCTGACGGGCCTCGTGCTCGTCGGGCTTGAGCTTGTCGAGCTTGGGCTGGAGACGCTCCTCACTGAGGAAACGCCCGATTTCCGACCGGATGCGCCCGCTCGCATCGGATGGTGGGGTGGCAGCAACGGGTTCTTCCATGGCGGCTCCTTGTCAATGTCGTACAGGTAATCAGAACAGATTCATGGAGCGAGCCGGCGACGGCGGTACTCAAAATGAGTCCGGCAAACGCCACGCTCACCTCACCGCACTCGGCTGAACCCCAGCGCCGGGTGATGGCGCCAGCGCTGCGTGCCCTCCCGCCCCGGCAGATCCACGGTGCCGAACTGGCGCGCGCAGGCCGGCAGCGCCATGCCCAGCCCTTCGGCCAGTTCGGCGAGGGCTTCGAGGTATTCGGGGGTGGCCCACGACGAGATGCCGGGACCGGGATCGATGTCGTCGTCGGTGAGCGAAACCAGCAGGTTCCCGGCGGCGACCTCCTGACCGGCTTCGGTCCATTGGCGGAAGCCGACTTCCGTCCCCTCCTCGTCCGGCACGAAGCAGTAACTCAGATGCCCCTGCGGATCGGCACGGAAGCGGCTGCAGGCCTGCAGGACACCGCTGAGGTGGGCCTGGGTGCTCCACCACCAGTGCACCGGTTGCGCCTGCTGCGCTTCGCCCGGCCTGGCCCCGAGCATCAGGTCCGCCAGCCGGGCATGTTCCAGATCGGCAAGGTTGTGGCGCGGATCGAGCTGCGGCCGGCGGCGGATGCGGGCGCTGGCGTCGATCACCTGCCATTGCGCCGGCGTGAGCAGCTCATCGAGCTTCTGCGACGCCAGTTGAAAATGATCGATCGATTCGTGCTCGAAGCCCGGCCACCGGAAGGTTTTGCCCGCGCCGTTGCCTTTGAGCGCGTTCACGTTGCGTTCGAGCAGCAGGATGTTGGGCTGGTCCGGCGGACAGCCGCCGGGGCGGTGACGGCGCACGCGGCCGGCAAGTTGGATGATGGAGCGCATCGACGACGGCTCGACGATCGCCCAGTCGTAGTCGTGGTCGCGCCCGACCTCGGCCACCGCGGTGGCGAGCACGATGAACACCTGATCCTGCGCGGGGCTGCCGTCGAGCGCCCGGCGGACCTCGGGGTGGCGGAACACGGCGCCGGGGTCATGGCGTTTCAGCACGGCATCGAGCGTGCGTTCGATCCCGGCCCGCAGCAGCAGCGGATGGCGCGCATGGTAGGCGCACAGGTGGAGGTGGACGCCCTCCGGCGCCCCGGTGCGGAACAGGTTCAGCGCCACCTCGAACAGCGGGTCGATGTTGGCCATGCGGATCAGGCCGAAGCTGACGCGCTTGCCGGTGACAGGGTCGGTGTCGTGGTGGCGGCGGTGCAGGCCGAAGGCCGCATCGCGCAGCACCACGGCGAGTTCGCCGCAGACGTGGGCGAGCTTGCCGGCGGCGTCGTTGAACGGCGGCGGGCTGACCGCCACCGGCAGGATCGCCCCTCGCCGCCGCACCTCCTTCTTCCGGAGGGCGGCCAGCCCGGCGAGCCGTTGCTCGACGAAGCGCTCGTGGCTGGCCAGGAAATCCGCACCGTCATCGGTGGAGCCGTGCTGCGCATCCAGCCTGCCGAATTCGTCGAACCACGCGCAGCAGATCGCCAGCGGCGTACCCGGCTCGCCCCGATGACGCTGAAACGCCTCGCGCCCGGCGCGGTAGGCGAGAAACAGCCCCTGCACCAGGGCCGGCGGCAGCGTCGCCGACGACAGCAGCACGCGGCTGCCGAGCAGGCCCGCCCAATGCACCAGCCGCGTGAGCGCGGGCAGGTCGGCGAGGTCGAAATCGTCCGGCTCGTCGAGCACCAGATCGGCGGTCATCAGCCGCAGCATGGGCAGGATCTGGTGCCCGCCGCGCGTGCCTTCGGTGGCGGGCATCAGGTGGTCGACGGTGCACACCAGCACCGGGGCGTCGAGCAGGGCGGAAGGCGGCGCGCCCTTGCCCTTCGGCGCCTGCAGCCAGCGTTTGAGCGGGCCTTCTTCCAGACTGCCTTCGTAGCGCACGTGGTTGTGGCCCGGCAGCAGGCTCTGCGCGGATTCGCTGCCGGCTTCGGCAACGGCCTCCTCCAGCCGGCGGTGATAGGCATGCAGGGCGCGGGTCGCGGCCCCGCCCACGAGCACGGCCAGATCTTCCAGCCCCAGCCCGAGGCGTTCCCGGTAGGCGTCGCCGGTCTGCAGCGTGAGCGTGCGCAGGCCCAGCGCCACGGTGAAGCGGGCACCCCGCCGCGGGTCGGCCAGTGCGTACAGGATGCGGGCGTTGGCCAGCGTCTTGCCGCGCCCGGTGGAAGCCAGATTGACGCCGAAAAAACCGTGGCGGACGGACTGCGCGCGCAGGCACTCAGCCAGATCGAAGGCGCCGTTCTGCCACGCAAAATCCCCTTTCGCGCGCTCGCGGAAACCCTTGTGGCGGGCAATGCGCGGCAGGTTGTCGGCGAGCCGGGGCAGGCTGCGCAGCAGGCGGCTGGCGCTGACCTCGACGCCGATCAGGTGCTCGTCGAGACGCTGGTTGAGCACCCGGCCGCTGCCGTCGTCGTTCCAGCGCGTGTTGGCGTGGAGTGCCTTCCCAGTCTTCTTCGGTGGGTCGCCGTAACGGGCCTGACTGGGCTGGGCGGAGTAGTGGTGATCGGCCAGCATCAGGGCGAGACGGGCGAGGTGCAGCACATCGGGGCTGGCCAGGCGGGCGGGCGCGATGCCTGGGTCGGTCAGGCCAGGCCGCTGCAGCATGGCGTTGGCGACCCGGGCGACGTGCTCGCGCCAGTGCCGGCTGTCGAACGGCAGACCGAGGGGGAAATGCCAGCAGCCTTGCAACAGCCTCAGGTGGTCGTCGCGCTCCGCTTTGGAGGGGTCCGCGCCAGCGGGCTGCAGGCGGCTGCCGCACCAGTCGTGCGCGATGGCAGCGGGCAGGCGGGCGAGCGCGTCCGCCTTCACACTCCAGGCCTCGTCACCCTTCAGCACAGGCGTGGGCAGGCGGTGGTGGCCGACGATCAGCCAGCCAAGCGCGCGCGCCAGCGGCAGTTCGGCGCGCAGCGCCCGGAACGGGCTGGCGGCGCGCTCGGTGAGCGCGTCCTTGACCAGCCCGTCGATCACGCGGGCGGTCTCGCGGCCATCGAGTTGGGCCAGCCGCACCAGCCAGTCGCGGTCGTCGCGGCAGTCCGGCCCGACGAAGGCCTCGAACAGACGCAGCGACACCCACTCGTGGCGGAACGGGTCCGCCAGCGCTTTAGACGCTTCCAGCTTGTTCTGAAAGGTCGCGCTCGCCTTGCCCAGATCGTGGAACAGCGCCGCCAGCCGGGCCAGCAGGCGGATGTCCTCGCCGGCGTGCCAGTCGTTCTCGTCGTTGGTGCGCAGCACGTCGCGCCGGGTGATGTTGGTCGGCGTGGCGCCGCGTTCGTTGAACTGGCGCGCGTCGCCGACGATCCACAGCAGCTCGCTGTGGTCCTTGCCACGGATCCAGTGGCAAGCCACCGCGGTGTTCTTGCGTGCGCTGCGGCGCAGCAGTCGATACAGCGTTTCCAGCCCGGCCAGGGTGATCGGCGTCTGCCAGCTGCGCTCGCCGCGGCGTTCGGCGAACTGATCGAGGATGCGGCGGGTTTCGGTGAGCGCGTTCTTGCTGCATTGGGAAATCAGCAGCACATTCATCGGGCGCGCTTCCCGATGTCGGCGGCGACGGCCTTGAGCGTGTCGATCATGAAGTCGAGCGCCTCGGTCTGGGTCAGGGCCTCGATGCAGCTTTCGCGAAAGGCCTGCTCGCCGTCGCCGCGCATGGCGGACACGAACGCCTGCGGCAGGATGACCGCGTCCTTGACCAGATCGGCGATGTCGAACACCAGCCCGCCACGGCGCGTCTTGCCGTGCAGGACGGCGAGGCCGTGAGGCAGGCCGAGCACCCACGCGGCGCTCGCCGCAAGCCCGTAGGCCAGGTAGTTGCCGTGATCGAGAAAGCGGTTGGCGGGGTCTGCCCCGCCGCCGTTCTTGGCACGGACGAAGTCGCCGTAATCGGTGGCGTCGCAGGCGAGCTTGAACAGCGTCTTGCTCAGGCGCGCCTCCGCGGTGAGCAGGGCGGTGTGGTCGGGCGCGGCGTCGATGGCCTGACGCGACGCTTCCAGCGCGGCGCCGAGGCGTTCGCGCGCTACGCGAAAACCACCGTCGGCGAGCAAGCGGCTGTCGCACCAATGCTCGGCGATGCGCTGCAGCCGGGCGTGCTGGAAGGACTTCGCCGCAGCCAGACGCAGCGCGTCATCGAACCAGAAGCGCACCCAGTCCTGCAGGTATTCGGTGGGGCGATATTCGCTCTGCGGCGACAGCCACGCCACTTCGACATCGATCTCGTTGGCGCTGTACAGCGGGGTGCCACCGCCGCCGCAGAACCCGACCATGACGCCGGCCTTGGCCAGCTCGCGCATCGCCGCCTGGGTCAGGGAGGTGCCGGTGCCGAGCAGGATCGTCGTCGTGTTGGCGATCGGGATGTTCCAGTACAGCGACTGCTGACCCTCGTCGGTGACGTACTCGACCCGGCCGCCATTGACCAGCACGCGGCAATGTTCGAGGTAGTAGAGGTTCGCGCGCTTGGAATGGAGGATCGTCTTCAGTTCCGACGGGGTGAAGCTCTGCATGCCGTGGCTCACGTGATTGTCATCAGGAGCCCGTCATGATGTCATTTCCAGCCTTGCCGTGAAGTCTAACGTCATTTATTCCGTGATCTTTTCGACACACCGCAGCGCTCCGGCCACGACCCTTTTTCCATGGATGGGTCAGTGCTCACTTAAAATCAAAGACTTGCGCGGAAGCGGAAAATTTGGGTAGACCGTGAGGTTTTGGGTAGTAGTCTTTTAAAATTAGGATGTTGGAAGGGTTCAAGGCTAGTTCACTGCCGTGTAGGCAGCTCAGAAAGTCCGCCGCGTCGAAGCGAAGGCCGACGCCGTGTTCACTGCCGTGTAGGCAGCTCAGAAAGTTAAGGCGGAGACGCTGGCCGGGGCCAATCTGTTCACTGCCGTGTAGGCAGCTCAGAAACTGCACGCGGTAGTAGTGGTCGCCGGACAGCTTGTTCACTGCCGTGTAGGCAGCTCAGAAATGAAGCTGCGCAACGGCTTCACGGTGACGGGCGTTCACTGCCGTGTAGGCAGCTCAGAAATTCAGGATCAGGGTCCGGGGGCGGCGGAGGCGGTTCACTGCCGTGTAGGCAGCTCAGAAAACGGGCAAGCTCATGTACTTGGGCGGTCAGGCGTTCACTGCCGTGTAGGCAGCTCAGAAAAAGTGGGCGATGGGAAAACGCGCGCTCCACAGGTTCACTGCCGTGTAGGCAGCTCAGAAATGAAGGATGTCGAAGCTATTCTTCGGTCGCGCGTTCACTGCCGTGTAGGCAGCTCAGAAATCGACGTAGAGGCCGATTTCATCCTCGCGCATGTTCACTGCCGTGTAGGCAGCTCAGAAACAAGACGCTGCCTCTGCGGGCGATCTGATCGTGTTCACTGCCGTGTAGGCAGCTCAGAAATGAAATGGTCGCCGACCGCTCGCACCTGCGCGGGTTCACTGCCGTGTAGGCAGCTCAGAAATCGTGCGCGCCGGCTTCAGCAATTTTACGGCGGTTCACTGCCGTGTAGGCAGCTCAGAAAGGATTGACGATCACGGTGTCGGGCGCATAGCCGTTCACTGCCGTGTAGGCAGCTCAGAAAAACCGAAATTGCAGACGCAGTTTCCGCCAACATGTTCACTGCCGTGTAGGCAGCTCAGAAATGGCGAGCCGCAGCGAGCCGCCAAAGGGCCTTGTTCACTGCCGTGTAGGCAGCTCAGAAACAGAACGGAGAGCCCGAGCAAGTCATCCAGTCGTTCACTGCCGTGTAGGCAGCTCAGAAATTGGCGCTCGTACAGGACGGCGGCGCGGTTGAGTTCACTGCCGTGTAGGCAGCTCAGAAAATGTCGCGGGCAGGGGCGTAGGCGTTGCCTGCGTTCACTGCCGTGTAGGCAGCTCAGAAATCGTGGAGGATGCGCATTTTGGCCTTGACGGCGTTCACTGCCGTGTAGGCAGCTCAGAAAGCGCTAAAGCCGCAGTGCTGGGCGTCGGTAACGTTCACTGCCGTGTAGGCAGCTCAGAAAAACTCGCTCGGCCTCAGCCTCGAGCAAACCGTGTTCACTGCCGTGTAGGCAGCTCAGAAAACGACGCGAATACGTCAGCCTGCGCGGCGTTGAGTTCACTGCCGTGTAGGCAGCTCAGAAAGTCTCGAAAGCGCCGGTCCGCATCAAAAGATCGTTCACTGCCGTGTAGGCAGCTCAGAAAAAACATTTCGACTTGCTCCTCAATGCCCACGAAGTTCACTGCCGTGTAGGCAGCTCAGAAATTGCGTGGCGCGCCGCCAGCCCGGCCATCGTCGTTCACTGCCGTGTAGGCAGCTCAGAAAGGATGCAAAAGCGCGGAAGGGCGAAGCGTGTGCGTTCACTGCCGTGTAGGCAGCTCAGAAACTGCTCGCGATTCGCCCCTGTTCGGTTTCTTGTGTTCACTGCCGTGTAGGCAGCTCAGAAATGCAGGTTTCATGGCTGCGCCAAGGCATCAGCGTTCACTGCCGTGTAGGCAGCTCAGAAACAGCTCCATAGTTCGATGGCGCTCGGCACGCCGTTCACTGCCGTGTAGGCAGCTCAGAAAAGTACCGCAGTTCGTGGCGGCCGGAGCCCTTGGTTCACTGCCGTGTAGACAGCTCAGAAATTCAAAGTGCGGTTTGGGCGCTACAAGTTCACGTTCACTGCCGTGTAGGCAGCTCAGAAACACAGGCGGCATAGCGGACGGTGACCGAGTGGGTTCACTGCCGTGTAGGCAGCTCAGAAAAACGGCCGGGCGGCAATCCGCAAAACGCGCAAGTTCACTGCCGTGTAGGCAGCTCAGAAAGCATCCCGCATCACGAGGCCTATAGCCCAGATGTTCACTGCCGTTTAGGCAGCTCAGAAAAAGGCCGTGCGCAACGCCCTGCGCGCAGCCGGGTTCACTGCCGTGTAGGCAGCCCAGTAACTCGGAGGC
>JAEWVQ010000249.1 GCA_023459095.1 Pseudomonadota bacterium
CTCGGGGAAACCGTCGCCGCCCGCCGACGCTGCGCCCGCCGCGTCGCCGGCGGCGCCCGACGCGGCGTCCGCCCGCGGCGCGATCCACTGCGCGAGCAGCACCGCCATCTGCTCCAGATCCATCGGCTTGGGCAGCACGTCGTTGGCCCCCGCGGCGCGCGCCGCGGCCTGCTGCTCCTCGCGCACGCCGGCGGTGAAGGCGATCACCGGCAGGTCGGTGAGGCCGAGTTCGCCGCGGATCAGGCGGGTCGCGGCGAGCCCGTCCATCACCGGCATCTGCACGTCCATCAGCACCGCATCGAAGCGCGCCGCGCGCGTGCGCAGCAGCTGCACCGCCTGCTGACCGTCGGCGGCCAGGGTGGCGGTGGCGCCTTCGAGGGCGAGCGCGCGCTCGACCAGATCGCGGTTCATCGCGCTGTCGTCGACCACGAGCAGGTGGGCGCCGGCCAGCCGCGGCCCCGCGGGCACCGGGCGCGGCGGCGCGACGAGCGCGCGCGCCGCGCCTTCGTCGGCCCAGGCGAAGGGCAGCTCGAACCAGAAGGAGCTGCCCAGGCCGAGCTCGCTCTCCACGCCGATCTCGCCGCCCATGAGCTCGACCAGGCGCTTGCAGATCGACAGCCCCAGCCCGGTGCCGCCGAAGCGGCGGGCGATGCCGGCGTCGGCCTGGGCGAAGGGCGCGAACAGCCGGGGCAGGATGTCGGGGGCGATGCCGATGCCGCTGTCGCGCACCACGAAGCGCAGGCGCACGCCGCGCGCGGCGTCGCGCTCGCGCACCGCGACGCGCACCGTCACCGCGCCGTACTCGGTGAACTTGATCGCGTTGCCGGTGAGGTTGAACAGCACCTGCTCCAGGCGCAGGCCGTCGCCGAGCAGCGCACCGAGCCCCGGCTGCGGCGCATCGACGTGGAGGGTGAGGCCCTTGGCGCGCGCGGCCTGGCCCATCAGGCTGTCGAGGTTGGCGAGCAGCGCGGCGAGATCGAAGGGGCGCGGCTCGATGCGCAACTGTCCGGCCTCGATTTTCGACAGGTCGAGCACGTCGTTGAGGATGGCGAGCAGCGACTGCCCGGCGCTGCGGATGCGCCCCACCATCTCGCGCTGGCTGTCGGCGAGCGGCTCGCGCTCGAGCACCTGGGCGAGGCCGAGCACCGCATTCATCGGTGTGCGGATCTCGTGGCTCATGTGGGCGAGGAACTCGCTTTTCGCGGCGTTGGCGGCCTCCGCGGCGTCGTAGGCCTGCTGCAGCTCGCGCTCGTAACGCTTGCGCTCGCTGATGTCCTCGACGATGAAGAGGTAGCGCGGCGCGCCCTCGACGCTGCCCTCAGCGCTGCCCTCGCCGCCGACCCGCACCGGCGCGCAGGTCAGACTGACCCACACCGTGGAACCGTCGGCGCGCAGATAGCGCTTGTTGAGCGAGTAGCCCTCGATCTCGCCGCGGTCCAGGCGGGCGATGAGGGCGCGGCTGGCGTCCACGTCGTCGGGATGGGTGAAGCGCAACGGATCGAAGCCGCCGAGTTCCTCCGGTGCGCAGCCCACGATGTCGGCGTAGCGCCGGTTGGCCTCGGTGATGCGGCCGCTGCGCGCATCGAGCAGCGCCACGCCGAGCGGCGCCTGTTCGAAGATCACCCGGAAGCGCGCCTCGGCCGCGCGCTGCGCCTGCAGCGCGGCGAGGTCCTGACGCTGGCGCGCGCGCCGCCACAGCAGATAGCCTCCGGCGTAAATCAGCGTCAGCACCGCGCCGAGGGCGAGCGCGGTCGCCCAGGTCATGGTGCGGATGCCGGCATAGGCCTCGCGTTCGTCGATCTCGGCGATCATCAGCCAGGGCGTGCCGCCGACCGCGGCGGCATAGGCCAGCACCGGCACGCCACGGTAGTCGCGGCCGCCGAGCAGGATGCCGCGCGCGCCCTGCGCCGCGTGCGCCGCGGGCAGATCGGGGGCGGCCAGTGGCCGGGTGAGGGTGAGCGCGGCATCTTTCTGGTGGCGCAGCGGCGTGAGGAAGCGCACGCCGTCGCCGTCGCGCCGCACCAGATAGGTTTCGGCGGTGCGCGTGGGCACCGGCCACGACTCGACCAGCGGGTAGAGGACGCGATCGGCGCGCCACGCCAGATAGGCCACACCGATCGGCGCCGCGTCTTCGCCGCCGATCGGCACGAGCACGCCGTAGTACGGCTCGCCGCCGGCATCGCGGTGCAGATCGACGAACACCGGGCGCGGTTCGCGCAACACCTCGCCGATGAGCGCAGCGTAGTCGCCGAGTTCGGCCTCGCCGACCCTCACCGCCGGCCGGCCTTCGGTATCGAACACCGCGAGCCCGCCCCAGCCGCGCGCCTGCGCCAGCCGCTCCATCAGAAAGCGCATGCGCTCGACCAGCGCCGGGTCGCGCCGGCCGCCGCGCAGCCAGTCGCCGAACAGGGTCTCGATCTGGGTGTGGCGCGAGAAGAAGAGTTCGGCGTCGGTGCCGGTGTCGACCAGCGACGCCTCGATCTGCTGGCGCTTCTGCTCCGCGATCACCGCCAGCGTGCGGTGGGTCTCGCGGCGGATCTCCTCGCTCAGGTAACGGTAGCCGACGATGCCGGCCACGCCCACCAGCAGCGAGATGACCACGGCCGGCAGCACGAAGCGCGCCCAGCGCGGCGCGGCGCCGCCGACAGGCGGAGCCGGAAGCTCGGAGGCAATGGCAGGGGTCATGGAGGCGGAAGCGGGTTGCAGCGGGTTGCGGTGGCGCGGGCGCCAGGCCAGGCCCCGGCGGAGCGGCGAAAAACTATGCACCAATACGGTGCCAATGTCTATGAGATTGATATTCCTGATTACTTTTTTCGATCACAGCATCAGCAGCGGCCGCGCCCGTGCTCAGACCAGGCCCATCTGCACCCCGCCGCCCTGGCCGCGTAAGGCGCCGGGTCGGCGTGCTGCAGCAGGCCGCCGAAACCAGCGGCCAGCACGTCGCCGGCATGCCCGATGGCGAGCGCCGCCGATCTGCACGCTCGGACGCTCGGCGGTGACGCAGGCCGCGCGCTCGGCGATACACGGGAGCGGCCCGGCTGGTCGCGAAATTCCCCGCCTGGGGCGCCAACACCGGCGGGGGCGGGCACGCAGAGCCTCCCGCCCCCGCCTGCTAAACTGAAACCGGTTCGTGCATCTCCGCCCCGGCCCGCCCTTCCCTTTTTCGCGTATGTCCCACCTCGAGGAAGCCGCCATGGACATCGAGCTCGCCGCCTTCCGCCTCAACGCGCTCACCACGCTGACCCGCACCGGTACGGCCACCAGCCGCGAGGGCGCCGCCGCCACCGACTTTCTCGGCGCGTTGATCAACGCGCGCAGCGCGCTGCTGCCCGGCGCCGGCGGCGCCGTGGCGAACCCGTTCGAGGGCGAATCGACGCGCATGAATTCGGTGCTGGCGCAACTGGAAGCGAGCAACAGCGCCTTTCTGCGGCGCTACAACGCCCGCGTCGAGGCGATCGGCGACGAAGCCGAGGTGCTCACCCAACTGCGTGCCCGCCTCGCCGAACTCGGCACCACCAGCCAGGCGCTGGCGAGCGTGGACACCGGCCGCGGCGACGGCGAGCTGCGCGCCGCCCTCCAGGATTTCGTGGCCCGCTACAACGACTGGGATGCCACCTTCGATCCCTATTTCGAGCCCGGCGCGCTGCTCGACGACAACCAGGCCGGCGAGGTCGCGCGCTACAGCCTGCGCCGCGAGGTCGGCTCCCTCTTCCACGGCGCCGGCAACGGCGGCTTCGCCCAGGGCCTCACCGACATGGGCGTGCGCATCGGCGCCGACGGCCAACTGAGCGTGGACCCGACCGCGTTCGACGCCGCGCTCGCCGCCGACCGCCAGGGCGCGGTGCAGACCCTCAACAACATGGCGCGCGCCTTCGGCGAAGCCGCCACCGTGCTGGCCGCGGACGGCCACCTGCTCGACCGCCGCATCGACAACGCCGAACGCGCGGTGGCCTGGGCCGCCGACAATCAGGCCGGGGTGGAGGCGGAATTCGGCCCCGGCGCGCTCAGCGCCAGGCTCGGCCGCAACGCGGTCTGAGCCGGCGTGCGCGGCACGCGGACAGCCCTCAGGCAGCCGGGTCGTCTGCCGACTGCCGCCAGCTGAAGCGGTTCTTGCCGGCGTTCTTGGCCACGTACATGGCGGCGTCGGCATGCGCGAGCAGGGCCGCGCCATCGCTGCCGTGCACCGGATACAGCGCCGCGCCGATGCTCGCGGAGATCGACGCCACGGTGCCGCCGAGCTCGAACGGCAACGCCAGCGCCTCGATGATCTTGCCGGCGGCGACCTCGCAATCCGGCGCCCGCGCAAGCGTCGCCAGCACCACGCAGAACTCGTCGCCGCCGATGCGCGCCACCGTGTCCTCGCCGCGCACGCAGCCCTCGATGCGGCGCGCGGCCTGCTGCAGCAACGCGTCGCCAGCGGCATGGCCGTGGCGGTCATTGACCTCCTTGAAGCCGTCGAGGTCGATGTACAGCACCGCGGCCGCGGCGCCGTGCCGCCGCGCCGACTCCAGCACGCGGGCGAGGCGATCGAGCAGCAACACGCGGTTGGGCAGGCCGGTGAGCGCATCGTGCAGCGCGTCGTGCGACAGCCGGACCTCAAGCGCCTTGCGCGCGGTGATGTCCTGGGTCACCGCGACCACGAAATCGGGCCCGCCCTCGCGATCGCCGACCACCCCGAGCGCCTCGCACACCCACAGCACCGCGCCATCCTTGCGCCGGTAGGGCTTCTCGATTTCCGGCGGCAGCACCGGCGAGGCCGGCGCCGACAGGCGGCGGGCGAAGAACTGGCGCGCCGCCTCGCGGTTGTCGGGGTCGCTGAGCTCGAACACGGTGCGCGCGCGCAGCTCCGCGCGGTCGTAACCGAGCATGCGGCAGAATTTCTCGTTGGCGTCGAGAATGCGGCCATCGGGGGCAATGTGCGCAATGCCCGTCGCCGCCTGATGGAAGGTGGCGCGGAACACCGCTTCGCTCGCGCTCAGCGCATCGGCCGCGGCGCGCTGACGCGCCAGGGTCAGCATCAACAGCGCGGCAAACACCAGCAGCACCGCGCTCGCCCCCGCCGCCACGATCAGATAGCTCGTCCGCCGCTGCAGCGCCGGCGCCAGCTCGTCGGCCTGACTCGTGCCCACCGTGACCAGCAGCGGATAGCCCGCCATGCTGCGGTAGCTGACGATGCGCGCGACGCCGTCGGCAGCGGCGCCGTCATCGACCAGGCTACCCTCCGGGCTGGCGCCGCGGCGCTGAAACCAGGGCAGGCCGGCGGCGTCGAGCCCGAAGCTGTCCGCCCCACCCACCCGGCGGCTGCGCACCACGCCATCCAGGCCGCTGACTTCGAGCAGGCCTTCGTCGCCAAGATCGGCGTGGCGATAGAAATCGGTGAAATTGGCCGGATCGACCGACATCACCACCACACCGCCGAAACCGCCGTCGGCGCGCGCGATGCGCAGCGACATCGGCACCTGCCAGCGCCCGGAAACGCGGCCGAGCACCGGCCGGCTGACGAACAGCGCATCGTGCGCGTTGTCGCGCTGCGCCACGAAGAACTCGCGGTCGGCGTAGTTCACCGCGCCCGTGGTCTGGCTGCTGCTGACGATGGCGCCCTGCTCGTCGACGACGCTGACGATGGTGAACATCGCCTCGCGGATCACGCCCTCGTCGGCCCAGCGGCGCAGGTCGATGTCGCGCCCCTGGCGCAGATACCGCTCGCGCACGAAGGCGGCGACCTGCTCGGCCGCCTTAAGGGTGCGGAACACCTGCTGTTCGAAGGCGATCGCGAGGTTGGCGTTCGACTCCATGGCCGCGGCCACCGCCTGCTCGCGCTCGAACGCGATGCGTTGCAGCGTGACCAGCCAGATCCCGGCAATGGCCAGCGCACACACCAGCGCAATGGCGAGGTTCAACGGCATCGCCGCACGCCGGCGTGCAACCGGAGCCACGCTGCCTTCGCCGGCCGGACGCTGCTGCGCTGTCATCGGAGCCTTCTCCACGCCTTCTGAACTGTCGGACTTCCGAGAATCTACCGGTTTGCGCGACCGGCTGTCGTGCATTAGTGCAGGACAGCCGGTGGAAACACGCGCCGTACAGGCAAAGCGCCCCCGCACGCCGGCCTGCGGATCGACCAGATGCGCAGCATGCACGGCAGGCGCCCGCCGCACACCCATAAAGCATTATCAGATTATGACAATTGAGATAACATCCACACCCGCCGGCGCGGGCCGCTGCCGCAACCACCCCGTCCGCACAACCGAGCACCGGAGGGGCCTGCCACCCCAGCACGCGCTCACCCTATCCGGCGCCCCCGCTACTTTCTGCCCAGGAGCCCCGCCATGCCCCGTATCCCCCTGCGCCCGCTGCTTCCGTTGATCCTCGCCCTCACCACCACTGCCGCACACGCCGCCCAGGACTGCGACTTTCTCCCGACCGCCGAGCTCGACAAGGCCTTCGCCGAATTCGCCCCCTGGCAACCGATGGTCGGCGGCGCGGTCGGCCACTGCACTTTTCGCTCCAATCACCGCGCCGCGCCGAGCACGATCGGCTTCATGCAGCAGTTCAAGCCGTCGAAGGCCGACGCCAACGAGGTCTACCAGGGGATGCGACAGGGGCTGACCGGCGAATACGTCATGAAGGAAGTAAAAGGCCTGGGTGATCGTGCGTTCCGCTACGCCCCCAGGGACGACAACCCCCAAGGCCCGCACACGACCTCGATCATCGCGCAGAAGGAGCGCCTGGTCGTCAACGTCCTGCTCAGCCTCCAGCGCCCGCTCACCGAGGCCGACGTGCTCGCCGCCGCGAGGCTCGGCCAGCTCGCGCTGCGCGACGCCAACGCCCCCGGCGCGCAACGCAAGGCCTCCGCCTGCCCGTGGTTCGAAGACGGCGGACTGAAGAAACTGTTCGGCGGCAAACCCTACGAAGTGCAGGTTCATGGCGAGAACAGCTGCATGGCGATGGACAAGGACGCGCGCGTGCTGCTGGTCTCCGCACTGCAAGCGCAGCGCGGCCTCGCGCTCGACACCCAGCACGCCGACGATTGCCGGACCCGCGACGTCCCTGAATTGGGCAAGGGCGCGAAACTGTGGTTTGCCTGCAAGAGCGGCAATCCGCGTGCCGAAACCAGCTTCGTCGAAAACGGCCTCATCATTCGACTCGCCTGGGCGGCCAATGGCACCGAACCGCGCGACGCGGAGAAGACGGAACTGATTGCTATCGCTCAAACGGCACGCACGCTGCAAGCCGCGCGGTGAAGATGGACTGCGGTTGATTCTTCGACCCTGACCATCTGGCAATCCGCGCTGCAGCCCATTACGCGTCACAATGCCCGGCTATTCGCTGCCTCCGCCCCCTGGGGCCTGAGGCGCTCACGGACTTGGTGACAATCATGCTTTATTACGGCAACCCGGCCCCCGAGGCTGAACTCGTCATCCTCTACGGCAACTGCCAGACGCCGTTTCTGGCCAGATTGCTGGCCGCCGCCCATGAGGGAAAGGGCTACCTGTGCGTGCTCAATCACGCCCCTCCCGGCGAGGAGCCAGGCCGGCCTTCGCCTGAGCAGATGAGCCGCTGCTGCCTGTATCTGGAACAGCACGACAGCCAAGCGGCGTTACAGGCCGTTGGGCACGTACCGGACCTCCGCCCCTACGGCCTGCCCTTGCGGGAGTTCTTGCGCGCGCACTGCCCACCGGAATGCCCGCGAATTGTCTTCCCCAGCTTGATCATGACCTGCATGTGGCCCTTTGCGGCCGTCGGCAATCCGCGCAATGCGCCCGAGCCCGGCTATGCCTGGGGCCGCTTCCCCTACGGCAACCGGCTAGCCCAGGAGGTGGTGGCCCAGGGCTTGAGCGGGGCCGCGGCCCTGGAAGCCTATTTGCGCCTTTCCGCCGAGCAGATGCCCGATCTGCCGGCTTTACTGGAGCGGGCGCGGGTCAAGCTGGAGGCGCGAGATGCCCATTGCGACGTGAAGATCGCCGACTATGTGTGGGGCAACTTCCGGGAGCGCCACCTGTTCCTCAGTTATGCCCACGTCCGGGCCGAAGCCATCGGTGCGC
>JAEWVQ010000250.1 GCA_023459095.1 Pseudomonadota bacterium
CGCCCGCGCACGCGACGGCGGCGTCCGCGCCGCGTCACGGCGCTGCCGTGGTGGCCGCCGCCGCGGCGCTGGTGGCGGTGTTTCCGCTCATTGCCGGCGTCCTGCAGAGCCCGGCGGCGGTCGGCGCCATCGCGCTGCAGGCCCCGCCCGCACAGGCCGGGTGGGTGGCCGACGACCGTGCGGGATTCTCCTACCGGCCCGCGTTCAAGGGGCAGCGCGGCGAAGCGTTCCAGCTCTACCGCCGCGCCGATGGCGCCCAAATCGGGCTCTATCTCGCGTTCTATGCCGGCCAGCGCAAGGGCGAGGAGCTGGTGATGCACGGCAACCAGCTCGAAGGCAGCGAGGCCGGCGGTTGGGTCAAGGGACGCTGGGGCGACGATGCGCAGACGGTCGGCACCGTGCGCAAGAGCCTGCTGATCCGCGGCGACGAGCGCATGACCCTGTGGGGCTGGTACTGGATCAACGGCCGCATCATCGCCGATGGCTATGCCGCCAAGGCCGTGCTGGCGCTCGACCGTTTCACCGGCGAGCGCGACGACTCGGCCGCGGTCGTGGTCATGGTGCCGGCGGCCTCTGCCGAAGGCGATGCCCTCGCGCGCGACTTCATCGCTACGCATGGCGCGGCGATCGACGCGGTCCTGCGCCAGGCCGAGGCGTTGCGATGAGCCGGTTGCCGCCCCTGGTGATGCATGTCGTGTTCCGTTTCGACGTCGGTGGGCTCGAGAACGGCGTGGTGAACCTGATCAACCGCATGCCGGCGGAGGATTTTCGCCACGCGGTGGTCGCCCTCACCGAATGCGCGCCGGATTTCGTCCGTCGCATCGCGCGCCCGGGTGTCGCCTGTTTCTCGTTGCACAAGGCGCCGGGGCATGGGGTCAAGCTCTATCCACAGCTCTACCGCCTGTTCCGCGAGCAGCGGCCTGCGGTGGTGCACACGCGCAACCTCGCCGCGCTCGAGGCCGTGGTGCCGGCGCGCGCCGCGGGGGTGCCGGTGTGCATCCACGGCGAGCACGGCTGGGATGTGTCCGATCCGTTCGGCCTGCGGCGCAAGTACCGGATGATCCGCCGCCTGTACAGCCCCTTCGTCGGCCGTTACGTGGCGTTGTCGGGCGACATCGAGTCCTATTTGCGCGACCGGGTCGGGATCGCCGGGGCGCGCATCGAGCGCATCTGCAACGGCGTCGATACCGCGCGCTTCCGACCCGCGGCGCCTGGCGAGAGGCTACCGGACAGCCCGTTCGGCAGCGCGGGGCTGATCCGCATCGGCACTGTCGGCCGCCTGCAGACCGTGAAGGATCAGCTCAATCTGGTGCGTGCCTTCGCGCTGGCGCGGCAGATGGGGGCCGCGGGCGCCGCGCTGCGCCTGGTGATCGCCGGCGACGGCCCGCTGCGCGCTGCGCTCGAGGACGAGATCCGCGCCGCCGGCATCGGCGATGTGGTGTGGCTGGCCGGCGAGCGCGGCGACGTGCCGGCGGTGATGCGCGCGCTCGATCTGTTCGTGCTGCCGTCGCGCGCGGAGGGCATCTCCAACACCATTCTGGAAGCCATGGCCAGCGCGCTGCCCGTGGTTGCCACCGCGGTCGGTGGCAACGCCGAGCTGGTGGTCGCCGGCGCCACCGGCGCGCTGGTGCCGCCCGCGGACCCCGCGGCGCTCGCCCGCGCATTGCATGCCTACGCGGAAGATGTTGCAATGCGGCATGCGCATGGCTTGGCCGGGCGGCGGCGGGCGGAGGCCGATTTCAGCCTCGACGGCATGGTCGACCGCTATGCCGCGATGTACCGCAGCGAACTCGGCGCGAGGGCGCCCGCGCGCCTCTCCGCCTGACCAGGAAACCCGATCATGTGTGGCATTGCCGGCCTTTTCGACACCCGCGCGAAGCGCGACTTCGACCGCGCGCTGATGCGCAGGATGAACGACGTGCAGCATCACCGCGGCCCGGACGAGGGCGGCTACCACTTCGAACCGGGGGTCGCGCTCGCGCATCGCCGGCTGTCGATCATCGACCTCGCCACCGGGCAGCAGCCGCTGTTCAACGAGGACGGCTCGGTGGCGGTGGTGTTCAACGGCGAGATCTACAACTTCCAGGCGTTGGTGCCCGAGCTCGAAGCGCTCGGCCACGTCTTCCACACCCGCAGCGACACCGAGGTGATCGTGCATGCGTGGGAGGCCTGGGGCGAGGCCTGCGTGCAGCGCTTTCGCGGCATGTTCGCGTTCGCCCTGTACGACCGCAATCGCGAGACCCTGTTCATGGCGCGCGACCGCCTCGCGGTCAAGCCGATGTTCTACACCGTGCTCGCCGACGGCACGCTCGCCTTCGGTTCCGAACTCAAGGTGCTGATGCAGCATCCGGGCTTCGACCGCCGGCTCGATCCGCTCGCGGTCGAGGAGTACTTCGCCCTCGGTTATGTCGCCGAACCGCGCACCATCTTCAGCGGCGCGAAAAAGCTCGGCGCCGGCGAGCTGCTGTGCGTCCGCCGCGGTGCGCCGGTGCCCGAGCCGCGGCCGTACTGGGACGTCCGTTTCACCCTCGACAGCCGGCTGTCGCTGGCCGCCGCGACCGACGAACTGGGCGCGCGCCTGCGCGAATCGGTCCGGCTGCGCATGATCGCCGACGTGCCGCTGGGCGCCTTCCTGTCCGGCGGGGTCGATTCCAGCGCGGTGGTCGCGACCATGGCCGGGCTGTCGGCGGAGCCGGTCAACACCTGCTCGATCGCGTTCGACAATCCGCAGTTCAACGAGACCGAATTCGCGCAGCAGGTCGCCGAGCGCTATGGCACCCGCCACTACGTCGAAACCGTCAGGTCGGACGATTTCGATCTCATCGACACCCTCGCCGCACTCTACGACGAGCCCTATGCCGACAGTTCGGCGATTCCCACCTACCGCGTCTGCCAGCTCGCGCGCAAGCGCGTCACTGTGGCGCTGTCGGGCGACGGCGGCGACGAGAGCTTCGCCGGCTACCGCCGCTACCGCTCGCACCTGATGGAGCAGCGCTGGCGCGACGCCATGCCGCATGGCCTGCGCCGCCCGGTGTTCGGCCTGCTCGGGCGGGTCTATCCGAAGGCGGACTGGGCGCCGCGCGTGCTGCGTGCGAAGACCACCTTTCAGGCGCTGGCGCGCGATGCGGTCGAGGCCTACTCGCAGTCGGTGGCGATCCTGCGCGGCGATCTGCGGCGGCGGCTGTTCTCCCCGGGTTTCGCGCGCCAGCTCGGCGGCTACGACGCGCTCGAGGTGTTCCGCCGCCATGCGGCCAACGCCGGCACCGACGATCCGCTCGCCCTCATCCAGTACCTCGACCTCAAGACCTATCTGGTCGGCGACATCAACACCAAGGTGGACCGCGCCAGCATGGCGCATTCGCTGGAGGTGCGCGAACCGCTGATGGACCACGAACTGGTGGAGTGGCTGGCGACCCTGCCTTCGGCGCTCAAGATTCACGGCAACGAGGGCAAGTACCTGCTGAAGAAGACGCTCGAACCCCTGCTGCCTCACGCCGTGCTCTACCGGCCCAAGAAGGGTTTCGCGGTGCCGCTCGCGCAGTGGTTCCGCGGTCCGCTGAAGACGCGCGTGCGCGAGGTGGTGCTGGGCGACACGCTGGCGGCGACCGGCATTTTCAACCAGGACTTCCTGCGTCATCTGGTCGATGCCCACCAGTCCGGCGCGCGCGACTACAGCTCGCCGCTGTGGGCGGTGACCATGTTCGACGCCTTCCTGCGCAATCTCGACGCCGGCGCGCAAGGCCTTGCGCGGCCGCGCGAAGCGGCGCTGGCCTGAGCGCGGAACCCGGCATGCGCATCCTTCATATCCTCGATCATTCCCTGCCGCTGCACAGCGGCTACACCTTCCGCACCGCCGCCATCCTGCGCGAGCAGCAGGCGCTGGGCTGGGAGACCTGTCACCTGACCACGCCCAAACAGGGGTTCGCTCCGACGCGCGAAGAGGTCGCCGACGGCCTGTGCTTTCACCGCACGCCTGCGCCCGAGGGCTGCGGCCTGATCGCGCAGATGCGGCTGACCGCGGCGCGTCTGGACGAGCTTGTCGCCGAACTGCGGCCGGACCTGCTCCACGCCCATTCGCCGGTGCTCAACGCCTTGCCCGCGCTGTGGGTGGGGCGGCGGCGCGCGCTGCCGGTGGTCTATGAGATGCGCGCATCGTGGGAGGATGCCGCGGTCGACCACGGCACCACCACCGAAGGCAGCCTGCGCTACCGGGTGTCGCGTGCGCTGGAGACGTTCGCGCTGCGCCGCGCCGACCAGGTGACCACGATCTGCGAAGGGCTGCGCGGCGACATCGCGGTGCGCGGCGTGGCGGCGGAGAAGATCACCGTGATCCCCAACGCGGTCGATGCCGAGGCCTTCCGCTTCGGCGCCGAGGCCGACGAGGCCCTGCGCGCCGAGCTGGGCCTCACGGGCTGCACCGTGCTCGGTTTCGCCGGTTCGTTCTACGGCTACGAAGGCCTGCACCTGCTGGTGTCGGCGCTGGCGCGGCTGGTGCCGCGCTACCCCGACATCCGTCTGCTGCTGGTCGGCGGCGGCGTGCAGGAGGCGGCGCTGCGCGCCCAGGCGCAGGCCGAGGGCGTGGCCGGACGGGTGATCTTCACCGGGCGCGTGCCCCATGCGCAGGTGCAGAAGTACTACGAGCTGATCGACGTGCTCGCCTATCCGCGCCTGCCGATCCGCCTCACCGAGCTGGTGACGCCGCTCAAGCCGCTGGAGGCGATGGCGCAGGGGCGCATGTTCGTCGCCTCCGACGTCGGCGGCCATCGCGAACTCGTGCGCCATGGTGAAACCGGTTTCCTGTTCGAGGCCGGCAGTGTCGACGCGCTGGTCGCGGCGCTCGCCCGGGTGCTCGACGAGCGCGCGCAGTGGCCGGCGATCCGCCGCCAGGCGCGCGCCTTCGTCGAGCGCGAGCGGACCTGGTCGAACAGCGTGGCGCGCTACCGCGAGGTGTATCGGCGCGCGCTCGCAGCGCATGGCCGCGCGGCGGTGGCGGCGGAGGCGGGCTAGTCATGTGCGGCATCCACGGGCTCTACCGTTTCGATGGCGCGCGCGTCGATGCGGCCACGCTCAGCGCCATGGGCGACGTTACCCGCCATCGCGGACCGGACGACGAAGGTCGCCACATCGAACCGTCCGGCCGTTGCGGCATCGGCATGCGGCGCCTGTCGATCATCGATCTGGCCGGCGGCCATCAGCCGATCTCCAACGCCGACGACAGCCTGTGGGCGGTGTGCAACGGCGAAATCTACAACTTCCGCGAACTGCGCGGCGAACTGCAGGCGCGCGGCTACCGCTTCAAGACGGGCTCCGACAGCGAGGTGTTGCTGCACCTGTACGACGAGCTGGGGGACGCGTTCGTCGATCGCCTCGACGGCATGTTCAATTTCGCGCTCTGGGACGAGCGCCGCAAGCGCCTGCTGATCGGCCGCGACCCCCTCGGGGTCAAGCCGCTGTACGTGCACCGCTCGGCGACGATGCTCGCCTTCGCCACCGAGGCCAAGGCCCTGCTGCAGCTGCCGGGCGTGCATGCCGAACTCGACCGTGCCGTGCTCGGCGACTATCTGCACCTCGGTTACGTGCCGGCGCCGCATTCGATGTTCGCCGGCATCCGCAAGCTGCCGCCGGCGACCCTGCTCGCGGTCGAGCACGGCGAAGTCCGCGAGTGGCGCTACTGGCGGCTGCCGTCGCGCATCGACCGCGCCACCTCCGAGGCCGAGTGGGTCGAGCGCATCCGCGTGGGCATGGATGCGGCGGTGCAGCGCCAGATGGTGGCCGACGTGCCGATCGGCGCCTTCCTCTCCGGCGGCGTCGATTCCAGCGCGGTGGTCGCGGCCATGGCCAGGCATTCCGCGCAGCCGATCCGCACCTATGCCATCGGCTTCGAGGGCGGGGAGGCCGAGCAGCTCTACAACGAACTGCCGTATGCGCGCCAGGTCGCGCAGCTGTTCGGTACCGAGCACCACGAGATCGTGGTGCGGCCCGACGTCGTCGGGCTGCTGCCGCGGCTGCTGTGGCACATGGACGAACCGGTGGCCGATTCGGCTTTCATCACCACCTATCTGGTGTCCGAGTTCGCCCGCCGCGACGTCAAGGTCATCCTCTCCGGTGTCGGCGGCGACGAGTTGTTCGGCGGCTACCGGCGCTATCTGGGCGGCCACTACGTTGCCCGCCTGCAGCGCCTGCCGCGCTGGTCGCGGCGGCTGATGGCGCGCACCGCCGGCTTGCTGCCGAGCGACCGCCATTCCAGGGTGCTCAACACCCTGCGTCTGGCGCGCGGCCTGCTGGTTTCGGCCGAGCTCCCGCCCGATGAGCGTTATCGCCACTATCTGCAGGTGCTCGATCGCGACACCGTGGCCGCGTTGCTGCGCGGGCAGACCGGCGGCAGCGATGCCCTCGCCGCCGCGTTCGCGGCCGCGGGCGACGAGGATGCGCTCAACCGCATGTTCGCCGTGGATGCGGAAACCCAGCTGCCCGACGACCTGCTGCTGCTCACCGACAAGATGAGCATGGCGGTGTCGCTGGAGTGCCGCGTGCCGTTGCTCGACCGCGAATTGGTCGAACTCGCCGCGGCGATCCCGGAAAGCCTGAAGGTGAAGGGCGGCCGCCTCAAGCATCTGATGAAGGCGGCGCTCGCCGACGTGCTGCCGGCCGATCTCCTCGACCGCAAGAAACGCGGCTTCGGCACCCCCATGGGCGCCTGGCTGAAGCGCGAGCTGGCGCCGGTGCTGCACCGCCTGCTCGGCGCCGACGTGGTGCGCGATCGCGGCCTGTTCGATCCCGCGGTGGTCGCGCGCCTGGTCGCCGATCACGAAGCGGCGCGCATCGATGGTACCGATGCGCTGCTCGCCCTGATGAATCTCGAAATCTGGAGCCGCCTGCATCTCGACCGCCATTCGGTGGACGAGGTCACCGCCGAGCTCAAGAGCCTGGTCGCATGAAGATCCTCTACGTCTGTCACCGTTTTCCGTTCCCGCCCAAGCGCGGCGGCAAGATCCGCCCGTTCAACATGATCCGCCACCTCGCGCAGCGCCACGAGGTCACGGTGTGCTCGCTCGCCCGCTCCGCGGCGGAGGCCGAGGAGGGGCGGGGCATCGCGCCGCACTGCGCGCGTTTCGAGATGGGGCGGGTGTCGAACCCGGTGCAGATCGCGCGCATGGTGGCGCGCCTGCCGACGCCGGTGCCGTCGTCGATGGGCTTCTTCTATTCGCCCGAGCTCGCGCGCAAGGTCGATGCCCTGCTCGCGCAGACGCGCTTCGATCTGATCTTCGTGCATTGTTCGTCGGTGGCGCAGTACGTTGCCAAGGTGCACGGCATTCCCAAGATCCTCGACTTCGGCGACATGGATTCGCAGAAATGGCTGGAGTACGTGAACTACAAGCCCTTCCCGCTGAAGATGGGTTACTGGCTCGAGGGCACGAAGATGGCGCATGCGGAAAAGCGCCTCGCCGGCCAGTTCGATCTGTGCACGGCAACGACCCGCGCCGAGTGGGAAACCCTGGAGTCGTATCGCACCGGCGTGGCGAGCGACTGGTTTCCGAACGGGGTCGATGCGGAGTTCTTCAAGCCAGACGGCGACGGCTACGACGCCGACACCCTGAGTTTCATCGGGCGCATGGACTATTACCCGAACCAGGAGGCGATGTTCCGCTTCTGCGCCACGGTATGGCCTTTGCTGCGCGCGCGCCGGCCAGCGATGAAGCTGCTCGTCGTCGGCGCCGATCCCAGCCCCGCGGTGCGCAAGCTCGGCGAGCTGCCGGGGGTGACGGTGACCGGCTCGGTGGCCGACGTGCGTCCGCACATCCTGCGCTCGGCCGCGATGGTGGCGCCGCTCAACATCGCCCGCGGCACGCAGAACAAGATTCTGGAGGCGATGGCGATGGGCGTGCCGGTGGTGTCGAGCGCGATCGCCGCGGGCGGCGTCGATGCCGTCGGTGGGGAGCATTTCCTCGTCGCCGAGACGCCGGAGCAGTACGCTGAGGCCATCCTGCGCATCGTCGAGCAGCCCGCCGAGCGCGCACGCCTGGCCGCGGCCGGGCGCGCACGGATGCTGTCGCACCATGCATGGCCGCGATCGATGGAGCGCCTGGACGGCATCATCGCGCGCTGCCTGAAGCAATTTCACGGTAACGAGGAAGTGACGCAATGAAGATCAGCATTTTCGGCCTGGGTTATGTGGGGGCGGTGTCGCTCGCCTGCCTCGCGCGCGACGGCCACCAGGTGACCGGCGTCGATATCGATGCGGCCAAGCTCGAACTGATCCGCGCCGGCACCACGCCGGTGGTGGAGGAGGGCATGGTCGAGCTGATGGCCAGCGTCGCCGCCAGCGGCCGCGTCGGCGTCACCACCGACGTGCGCCAGGCGGTGCTCGACAGCGAGCTGTCGCTGATCTGCGTCGGCACCCCATCGTCGGCCAATGGCAGCCAGGATCAGGGCGCGGTGCTCAATCTGGCGCGCGACCTCGGGCGCGCGATCGCCGCCAAGGCCGAGCCGCACGTGCTGGTGTTCCGCTCCACGCTGGTGCCGGGCACGGTGGACGGCGTGCTTGTGCCGATCATCGAGGCCGAATCCGGCAAGCGCGCGGGTGAAGGCTTCCACGTCTGCTTTCAGCCCGAGTTCCTGCGCGAGGGCTCGTCGATCCGCGACTACGACAAGCCGCCGTTCACCGTGGTCGGCGCCGATCACGACTATCCGGTGGCGCGCCTGCGCGAGCTCTTCGGCCACCTGCCGTGCAAGTTCCTGCACACCTCGGTGCGTGCCGCCGAAATGATGAAGTACTGCTGCAACAACTTCCACGCGCTCAAGATCACCTTCGCCAACGAGACCGCACGCCTGTGCGAGGCCCTCGGCGTGAATCCGTTCGAGGTCATGGACCTGGTGTGCCAGGACACCCAGCTCAACATCTCGCCCGCCTATCTCAAGCCCGGCTTCGCCTTCGGCGGCTCCTGCCTGCCCAAGGACCTGCGCGCCACCAGCTATCTGGCCAAGACCCACGACGTCGAGCTGCCGATGATGAACGGCATCCTGCAGTCGAACCGCCAGCACATCGAGCGCGCACTGGGCAAGGTGCTCGCTTCCGGCTGCCGCAAGGTCGGCATGCTCGGCCTGTCGTTCAAGACCGGGACCGACGATCTGCGCGAGAGCCCGCTGGTGACGCTCGCAGAGCAGTTGCTGGGCAAGGGCGTGCAGCTGTCGATCTACGATCCGGACGTGCAACTGTCGCGCCTGCTCGGCGCCAACCGGCGCTTCATCGAGACCCAGCTGCCGCACATCGGCGACCTGCTCAAGGCCGATCTCGACGAGGTCATCGCCGGGTCCGAGCTGCTCATCGTCGGGGTGTCGAATCCGGCGATCTTCGATGCCCTCGTCACCCACGGCCGCCCCGACCAGCGTGTGCTCGATCTGGTCAAGCTGCCCGATGCGCAGGCGCTGCGCGCGCAGGTCGAAGGCCTCTGCTGGTGAACACCGGGCGGGCGGCGGCGGGGCGGTTCTGGCTGTGGTCGTGGTGGGCCGGCCTGGCGCTGACCCTGCTGCTGACCGCCACGCTCGCGCCGCATCTGCGCGACTCGGCCGAGCTGGTGCGCCTGCGCAACGCGCTGCTGCTGCAATCGCCCCCGGCCGAGCACGCGTGGACACCGGCGCGGCCGCCCGCCGGCTTCGCCGTTGAGTCCGCCCCGCCGACGCCGCTTTACGCCGACACCGTGGCGCGCAACGCACTGAAGGTGGAGGGCGACGACTGGGCCACCGCGCTGGCCATCGGCCGCCACCTGCTGCCGGCGGGGCGGCGCAGCGGCGGTGCGATCCAGGCCGACCTCGGCGCCACCTACGTCCGCATCACGGCGCAGCGCGAGGGCTATTGCGGCGACTATGCCGACAGTTTCACCGGCCTGGCGACGGCGGCAGGGGTCTTTGCGCGGTCGTGGGCGTTCTCCTTCGACGGCTACGGCGGGCGCGGCCACATCTTCAACGAAATCTGGGACGCCGCGCGCGCGCGCTGGGTGATGATCGACGTGTTCAACAATTTCTACGTCGTCGATGGCGCCGGGCAGGCGCTGTCGGCGATGGCGTTCCGCGACGCGCTGCAGGGGAACGCCGCCGGGATCGAGCTGGTGCCGGTGGACCCCACGGCGGCGCCCGGTTTCCGCGACCGCGACAAGGCGCTCGCCTATTTCCGCCGCGGCCTGCCGCAGTGGTACATGTGGTGGGGCAACAACGTGTTCGAGTACGACCGCTCGCCGGTGGTGGCCGCGTTCGGCAAGGTCCATCGCGCGTTGGAGCAGCTCGGCGGTGTCGCCGTGGGGCTGCATCCGCGCATCCGCATGCTGGCCACCGCGGAGGGCGCCGAAGCGCGTGCGCGCATGTGGCGCCTGCGCGCGCAGCTGTTCGGCGTGATCGCAGCCGCCGCGCTGACCGTGATCGGCCTGATCGGCTGGCTGTTGCAGCGCCGGCGCCGGGAGGCAGCATGAACGCGCCGCATCCGGCCCCGGTGCAGGCCGCCACGACCCCGCTGACGGCGCTTGAGCTGTGCGTGGTCGGACCCTTGCCGCCGCCGTCCGGCGGCATGGCCAACCAGTGCGAGCAACTCGTGCGGCTGATGCGCGCCGAGGGGGTCCGGGTCGAGCTGGTGCGGACCAATCCGCCCTACCGCCCGGCCTGGGCCGGACGCATTCCGCTGCTGCGCGCCGCGCTCCGGCTGCTGCCTTATCTGGCGCAGCTGTGGCGGGCCGCGGGGCGGGCCGAGGTCATGCACATCCTCGCCAACTCGGGCTGGGCCTGGCATCTGTTCGCCGCGCCCGCGGTGTGGATCGGGCGTCTGCGCGGCGCCCGGGTGATCGTCAATTACCGGGGCGGAAACGCTGCGGCCTTCTTCGCGCGCGCGCGCGGGCCGGTGCTCGCCACCCTGCGGCTGGCCGATGCGTGCGTGACGCCGTCGGCCTTTCTGCAGCGGGTCTTCGCGCAGCACGGGCTCGCCGCCGCGATCGTGCCCAACATTGTCGATCTGAGCCGCTTCTGGCCGGCGCCCGAGCGCGCGTTCGGCGATGCGCCCCACCTGGTGGTCACGCGCAACCTCGAGGCGATCTACGACATCCCGACCGCGTTGCGCGCCTTTGCCGGCGTTCGCCGCGTGTTCCCCGGCGCTCGGTTGACGGTGGCGGGCAGCGGCCCGGAACTCGGCCGCCTGCGCGTGCTCGCCGCGCAACTCGGGCTCGCCGAGTGCGTGCATTTCGCCGGCCGCATCGACAATGCCGAGATTCCCGCGCTGTATCGCAGCGCGGACTGCATGCTCAATCCGAGCACGGTCGACAACATGCCGATCTCGATCCTCGAGGCTCTGGCAAGCGCGGTGCCGGTGGTGAGTACCCGCGCCGGGGGGATTCCGGACATGGTCGAGGACGGGCGCTCGGCCTTGCTGGTGGCGGTCGGCGATGCCGAGGCGATGGCGGCGGCGGCGCTGCGGGTGCTGTCCGACCGCGGGCTTGCCGCGCGCTTGCGCGCGGCCGGCGTGCAGGCCGCCGCCGCCCACGACTGGCCCACGGTGCATGCGCGCTGGCTGGCGATGTACCGGGGGGCGGGGGCCGGTGGCGCAACCGGGAGTACGGGCGATGCGTGATCTGATCCTGCTGTGCATCATCGTCCCCGGTGGGCTGGTGGCGCTGCGCTATCCCTTCGTCGGCGCGATGCTGTGGACCTGGATCAGCATCATGAATCCGCACCGCCTCACCTGGGGCTTCATGTACAACGCGCCGGTGGCCTTGTTCATCGGCGCCTGCGCGCTCGTCGGCCTGTTCGCGTCCAAGGAGAAACGCAGCCCCTTTGTCGGCACGCCGGCCGTGTGGCTGGCCGTGCTCGTGGGTTGGATGTGCCTGACCACGCTGTTCGCCTTCGATCCGGGGTCCAGCCTGGGGCAACTGGAAAAGGTGCTGAAGATCGACCTGATGGTGCTGGTTACCCTGATGGTGGTGCGCACCAAGCGCGAGATGATGGTGTTCGCCTGGCTGCTGGCGTTCTCGGTGGCCTTCTACGGCATCAAGGGCGGCGTGTTCACGCTGCTCACCGGCGGTGGTTCGCGGGTGTATGGGCCGATGGGCACCTACATCCAGGAGAACAACGCGCTGGCGGTGGCGACCATCGTCGCCGTCCCCTTGCTGCGCTTCCTGCAGACCACGCTGGAGAAGGCCTGGCAGCGCCACGCGATGACGCTGGCGATGGTGCTGTGCGGCGTCTCCATCCTCGGCTCGCATTCGCGCGGGGCGCTGCTGGCGATCTCGGCGATGCTGGCGATGCTGTGGTGGCGGGGGCGCAACAAGTTCGCCTCGGCGCTGGTGCTGGTCGTGGTCGGAGCGGTTGCGCTGTCGATGATGCCCGAGCACTGGTGGGAGCGCATGGAGACGCTGAAGAACCCGGAGGATCAGTCCGCGCAGGGCCGGCTCAACGCCTGGATGATGGCTTTCAACATCGCCAAGGACAATTTCTTCGGCGGCGGTTTCAGCATCTACAACAATCTCGTGTACAGCCTGTACGCCCCCGACCCCACCTATGTGGTGTCGGCCCACAGCATCTATTTCCACATGCTGGGCGAGCACGGTTTCATCGGCCTCTTCATCTATCTCGCGCTGTGGTACAGCACCTGGCGCAGCGCCGGGTGGCTGCGCAAGCACGCCGGCGCCCAGCCCGAAACGGCCTGGTGCGCGCAACTGGGCGGCATGGTGCAGGTGTCGCTGGTCGGCTTCGCGGTGGGCGGGGCCTTCCTCAGCCTGGCCTACTTCGATCTGCCCTACAACGTCATGGCGCTCACCGTCGCTGCGCGCTTCTGGGTGCAGTCGGGGGCATGGCGCCACGAGCCGGCGTTCGAGGACAGGGGCAAGCTGTTCGGCGTGCCGCTGTTCTTCGGCGATCGCCTCAAGGGGCGTCCGCCGTCAGCGCCGCAACAGGCGTAAGGCGTAGTTGCGCAGGTCGGCGAGCAGGGGGCCGGAGTCGCGGCGGTCCCACAGGTAGTAGCGCGTGCGCGGACGGACGAAGTCGCGCGCGAAGCGCCACAGCTCGTGGGCCGGGCGGATGCGGAAATAGGGGTCGCGGATCCGCCCCGGCTGCAGCACGATGCGCACCAGGCGCTTGAGTTCGGTCGCCACCATGCGGCAGCGCAGGTCGTCCTTCAGTGCGCCGAGCGCGGGCATGCGCCCCAGCCCCTGGAGGTGGTAGGCGAGGCTGGCGAAGCCTGCGCCGGCGTGGACCGCGAGCGGAAAGCTGCCCCAGAAGCGGCCGTTGATCTCCATCAGTGCCGCTTCGCCGGTGGCTTCATCGAGGCGGTACTCGACCATCGCGCAGCCCTCCCAGCCGATCGCGCGCAGCAGCGCGATCGAGCGTTCCTGCAGATCGCGATGGACGGTGAGCGGCAGGGCGTCGCACACGCTCGAGAAGCCGCCCTCGGGGGGCCATTCGGCGATGCGCACATGCTGGAAGCGGCGTACGGCTTCGCCCCGGTGCATGAAGAAGAACTGGCCGAGGCCGCGGCCGGGGCAGTATTCCTGGATCAGCGGCCAGATCGCGGCCGCCGCGAAGCGCTCGCCGATGCGGGCCAGCGCTTCGGCATCGGCGGCGAATTCGAGTTTGTGCAGCGTGAGCCCGTGCGCGCGCAATTGCGGCAGCGCGGCGAGTGGATCGGCCCATTTCACGACCGCCGGGTAGCGCAACTGGCCGCAGGCCGCGTGCCACTGCGCCAGCGAGTGCGCCTGGACGGTGCGCGGCACACGGATGCCGACGGTGCGTGCCAGTTCGAGGGTGCGCGACTTGTCGAGCACACAGGCGAAAGCCGCGGCGTCCGGGGCGACCACGGTGACCGGGCCGAAGGCGTGGCGATGCGCGATCAGCCAGGACAGATCGGTTTCCGAGACCGCGAGCAGCACCGCGCGGCCGTACTCCTCGCCGAGCGCGCGGATGCGCGCGACCAGCGCGGCGTCGCGCGCGCTGCCGACCACCACGCCGCGTGTCAGGTAGCGCGAGGCCAGCCCGATCGACTGCGCGCGGTTGGCGAGGCCGACGACCGGCACGCCGGCGCGACCGAGCTCGCGGATTACGCCGACGCCGATCTGGGTCTCGATGCCGAGCACGAAGCAGGGCGGGGTGTCGTTTGCCGGCGTCGTCATAGCGGCAGGCGGCGCAGGGCCTGGCCGGCGAGGCGGTTCAGCGTCGCCCGCCGGCTGACGCGGGCAAGGCCGCGCTCGACCGGCGGCGCCAGCTCGGGCGCTACGCGCAGGCCGCGGGTCGGAAAGCGTGCGCGGTGTTCGCCGAGGAAGCGGCACAGTCCGGCAAAGCGCTGCACGACGATGGGGTCGGGGCGGCAGCCGCCGGCGCGCAGCATCTCGAAGTTGTGCGACAGGAGGGTGAAGCAGGGGTGGCCGCGGCGTTCGGCGTCGGCGATCGCTTCGGTGAACTCGCGCACGCTGCAGGCGCCCACCTGGGCATGGCGCAGGCGGCCGAGGCCGTCGCGGAATACGGTCATCGGCAGCAGCTGCAAGGCGCCGCGCCGGCGCGGAAAGTAGAACTCGCCCTCGGCGCGCAGGTCGGGACCCGATACCGGGTAGCACATGTTGAGGCTGGCATCGACGGCGAGCCCGCAGGCTTCGGCCGCCGCCAGGGTGTCGGCATTGGCCGCGAAGCTGCCGGCGCGGAACGCGCTCACCGGCCGCGCCCCGGCTTCGTGCAGCAGCGCGAGGCCGCGGCGCATGAGTTCGGTCTGCTCGTCGCGGCTGTAGTGAATCAGATGCTGGCGCTTGTAGGGCTTGTCCGGAAAGACCACGGGGCGGATCTCGTCGGTCCATTCCGGGTGCAGGTGCAGCTGCACCTCCTGGCCGGCGTCCTGGATCAGCGCGACGATGCGGGCGAGGTGTTCCACACCGAAGCGCGCGGCGAACAGCGGTTCGACGAAGAACACCCCATGCACGCCGTGGCGCGCCATGATCTCCAGGGTCTTGGGCAGCGCGTAGTCGCCCGCTGCGGAGCGTCCGTACACATAGCGCTCGAAGGCGGCCGGGAAGCGTTCGTCGAGGGCTTCCCAGCCGTTGCACCAGACTTCGATGTCGAAGGTCAGATAGACGTTCATGGGCGGGTCGCCGGGCTCAGGCCCTGCCGTAGTTCAGCGATCAGGCGAATGACCGCCGGCTGGATGCTGGCGAAGCAGGTGCGGAAGTAATCCACCGACAGGGTGTCGGGGTCGTGCAGATGATAGCGGACCGGCCGCGCCCAGTGGCCGAGCAGGGCGATCTGCGTGGCCGGCACGCCGCGGGCGACGAGGCGGTGGGCGTGGCGCAGTTCCATCACCAGCAGCAGGTCGCCGGCGCGCAGTCGGTAGTCGGCAAAGTCGGTGGCGGCGTGGTCGTCGAGCGACAGCCCGAACTCCACCGCCACCGCGCGTGCGTTCGGCGTCGCCGGCGCGCCGGTGGTGGTCGACAGTCCGATCGAGATGCACGCCACGGCCTCGCGCGCGGCCACCGCATGGGCGAAGGCGCTACGGTTGATGTTGCCCAGGCAGACGAAGACCAGGCGTTCGACCCGCTCCGGGGCGAGGCTGCGAAAGCGCGTGGCCGGCCCCAGCACGCCTTCGATCTGGCCGAGGAGGTAGCGCACCCAGCCGCGGTGGGTGCCATGGTTGATCTCGATCAGCCGTCTGAGGCGCTGCAGCGGTGCGCTCACAGGCGGTAGTCCGGCGCGTGTTCGCGCAACCAGAGCTCGAGCACCTGCAGGATCCAGACCATTTCCCCGTAATACCCGGGGTGGGCCGGCAGCAGCGTGTTGAGCAACTCGTCGATGAAGGCGGCGCGGATCAGGCCGCGCTTCTTCAGGCCTTCGAGCGATTCCCGCGCCATCGCCTTGAGGCCGTCGTGGCGCGCGGTCCAGACCCCGAAGGGCAGGCCGAAGCCGTGCTTCTTCTTGGCGATGATCTCGTCGGGCAGGAAGCCGCGCAGCGCTTCCTTGAAGAACCAGCGCAGGGTCAGGCCCTTGAGCTTCCACTCGGGGGGCAGGGTCAGCGAGAAGTCGAGCAGGTCGTCGGCGAGCAGCGGGAAGGCGACGTCCACCCCGGCGAGCGCGGTGGTGCCGACCACCTTGGGCAGGTCGTTGTCGGCGAGCGTGAATTGCCAGTCGAACGCCAGCATGCGGTTGATCAGCGCCTCGCCCCGGGTGTGCGCCCAGACTTCGCGCTGGCGGGCGAGCGGGGCTTCGCCGTCGAACTGCTGCAGGAAGTCGGCGGTGAAGATCCGCTCCGGGCCCAGCCGCAGCAGCAGGTTGTACATCGCCATGCGGTCGGGCAGCGGCACCCGCGCCTGGCTGACGTAGCTCGCCGCCTTTTTGATCACCGGCAGGCGGTCCATGCCCGGCAGGCCGAGCACGGGCTCGAGCAGGGCCGCGCGCAGGGGGGCGGGGACGGCATCGTAGGCGCCGAAGATGCGCTGCTTGGCATAGCGCGAATTGCCGCCGAACAACTCGTCGCCGCCATCGCCGGCGAGCAGCCGCTCGATGCCGTCGGCCCGTGCCCGGCCCGCGCACAGCCATGCAGGCACCGCGGACGAGTTTCCGAAGGGCTGGTCGTACCAGGCGGCGACGCGGGGAATGCCGTCGAGCAGGTCTTCCGGGGTGACGTAGTACTCGTGGTGATCGGTGCCGAAACGGCGGGCGGCGATGCGCGCATAGGCCATTTCGTCGTAGCCCGCAGCGTCGAAGCCGATCGAGTAGGTCGGTGCCGGGCGGCCCAGTACCTTGCACAGCATCCCCGACACGGTGGAGCTGTCGGTGCCCCCGGAGAGGAAGGCGCCGGTGTTCGCGCCGTGCGCGGCGTCCGCCACCCCGCTTTCGACGAGCTCGAGAAAACGCCGCTTGGCGGCCTCGAGGTCGAGCCCGGGATCGGCGGCGAACTGCGGTGTCCAGTAAGGCGCGACCTGCGCCTCGCCATCCCGCCAGTGCAGGCCATGTCCCGGCGGCAGGCGGCGCACGCCGCGAAACACCGTGGCCGGAGCGGGGATCATGTGGAAGTAGAGATAATCGAACAGCGCCTGGGGATCGATTTCGCGTGCCGCGACCGGCACCTCGTCGGCGCGGCTGGCGAAGCCGAGGCGGCCGCCCTGTGCGGCGTAGCACAGCGGATGGGTGCCGAAGCGGTCGACGGCCATCCAGGCCTCGCCGCCGGCGGTGTCGATGACGACCACGGCGAAGCGGCCCCTGCCCTGGGCGGCGGCGCCCGGCCCGTGTGCGCGCCAGGCGTCGAGCCACGCTGCGGCCGCACCGTCGGCGGC
>JAEWVQ010000251.1 GCA_023459095.1 Pseudomonadota bacterium
CGCACCGCCGAGCTGCCCGCGGCGCGGCCGAAGAAGGCGGTGCCGCGGCGCAGTGCGCGCGTCGCGGTGATCGTGCGCGACGGCGCGGTGCTGCTCGAGCGCCGGCCGCCGGCGGGAATCTGGGGCGGGCTGCTGGCGTTGCCCGAGATCGCCGACACGGTGAGCGATCTCGGTGCCTGGGCGCGGCTGCGCCTCGGTGCGGCCACCGCCGAGCCGCGGCCGCTGGCGCCGCTGGCACACACCTTCACCCACTTCGTGCTCGATCTGCATCCGTGGCGCTTCGATGCAGTGGGCGTGGCAGCGGTCGCCGGGGAGGCCGAGGCGGCGGTGTGGCTGCGGCTGGATGCGCTCGACGGCGCGGCGCTGCCGACCCCGGTGCGCAAGATCCTCGCCGCGCTGGGCTGAGCGGCCCCTCGGGCGAGCTCTCAGGCGGCGCCGAGCAGGCCGCGCTGGCGCAGAAACTGCTGGATGATCTCGAGCCGGCTGACGATGTCGTCGAGTTCGAGCAGGCGCTGGCGCGCGAGCTGCGGAATCGGCAGCAGCTCGGCGTAGCGCGCGCCGACCCAGGCGGCGTCGTCGAAGCGGTGGGGCGGCGGCATGCGCTCGCCGAGATCGGCGGCGAGGCTGCGCAGCAGCGGCAGAATCTCGGCCTGTGCCGCCGGCACCGCCTCGGGGGCAGGTTCGGCGAGCCAGCGCACGGTGGCGGTGAGCAGGCCGTCGTGTTCGACTTCGTGATCCTCGATGCGGAAGCGCCGGCCGCCGCGCACCAGGATGGAGAGCACGCCGGGCTCGGCCATGTCCCATTTCTCGATGCGTGCCTCGGTGCCCACCGGATGCGGCACCGCCGCCTCGCCGACCTCGTGCCCGGCGGCGATCAGGCATACGCCGAAGGTGCCGCCAGCCTTCATGCAGTGCGTGATCATGTCCATGTAGCGCGCTTCGAACACGCGCAGCGGCAGCATGCCGTCGGGAAACAGCACGGTGTTGAGCGGGAACAGCGGCAGGCGGGCGGTAGCGGGCATAGGCAGGAAGAGGGGCGGAGAGAGATTCCGGGGCCAGGTTCAGGGCTGCGCTGCGGGCGCGGCAGGTGCGGCTTCGTCGCCCCAGCGCGCCATCAGGCGGTGCGGCACGCCGAGCTGGTCGAGCACGCGGGCGACGACGAAATCGACCAGGTCCTGCACCGTTTGCGGGTGGTGATAGAAGCCGGGGCTGGGCGGCAGGATGCACACGCCGGCGCGCGCCAGCTTCAGCATGTTCTCGAGATGGATCACCGACAGCGGCGTCTCGCGGGGCACCAGCACCAGGCGGCGGCCTTCCTTGATGACGACGTCGGCGGCGCGTTCGATCAGGTTCTGGCTGAGGCCGCCGGCGATCGCCGCCAGCGTGCCCATGGTGCACGGGCACACCACCATGGCGTCGGGCGGGTTGGAGCCCGAGGCCGGCGGCGCGAACCATTCCTCGCGCCCGAACACGCGCAGCTGGCCGGGGGCGGCGGCAAAGCGTGCGCTCAGTTCGGTTTCGACCTCGGCGGCGCGGCCGGGCAGCGCCCAGTCCATTTCCTGGCGGGCGACGATCTGCGCGACCTGCGAGTACAGCAGCCACACCCGGCAGCCGGCGGCGAGCAGACATTCGACCAGGCGCACGCCGTAGGGCATGCCGGAGGCGCCGGTGAAGGCGACGGTGACGGTGTGCGGTTCGCGCTGGATTTCGCGCATCGGTGGCGGGCTCGACGATGACGGAGTGGGGTCAAGGGTAACCGATCGCGATGCCGTTTGTTGTGGCATCGGTCCGCGCCCTCAGCGCAGCGGCGCGCTTTGCAGGGCGTGGCGCAGGCCGCCGAAGCGGCGGCGGTATTGCGTGGGGGTGAGGCCGACGTCGCGGCGGAACAGGCGGTTGAAGAAACCGCTGTCCTCGTAGCCGACCTCGAAGGCGACTGCCTCCACCGGCAGCGCGGTGGCTTCGAGCATCTGCTTGGCTTCTTCCAGACGCAGGGTGTGCACGTAGGCGAGCGGCGACATTCCGGTGGCGAGGCGGAAGCGGCGCTTGAACGAGCGCTCCGCCAGGCCGCTGCGCGCGACCAGTTCGGCGACCGGGGCGTGGCGCTGGTAGTGCTCGGCGATCCAGGCCTGACCGTCGGCGATCACCGCGTCCTCGGTTTGGCGCGCGCGGGCGAGGCAAGCGAAGGGCTGCTGGCCGCTGCCGTGCCAGTCGACGAGGTTGAGGCGGGCCAGATGCATGGCCTCGTCCACGCCGGCGAGGCGGGCGATCAGGTAGAGCCCGAGGTCGAGCCAGGTGGTGCCGCCGCCGGCCATGATCAGTTGCTGCCCGCGCCCGGCGGCGACCAGGGTGCGGTGGGGATGGACGCGCACGCGCGGGTAGTGGCGGGCGAGCGACTCGCAGAATGCCCAGTGCGTGGTGGCGTCCTCGCCGTCGAGGAGGCCGGCCTCGGCAAGCAGCATCGCGCCCGAGCACACCGTGGCGAGCAGGCTGCCGCCGGCGTGGCAGTGCCGCAGCCAGGCGGTTTCGGCGGGGAAGCGGCCGGCGATGGGCTCGTTCGGGAGCAGCGCGATCTCCGGCACGCAGACCAGCGCCGGCCGCGCGCAGGCGTCGAAGGCCAGATCGGGAGTGAGGGTGACGCCGTTGGCGGCGCGGATCGGCACGCCGTCGCGTGAGGTCACGCGCGGCGCGAACAGTGGTGCGCCGGGGCGGCCGGTGGTGACCAGCGGCCAGTCGCGCCCGGCCGACATGAAGAGGTCGAACAGACCGTATACGGTCGAGGCCGTGGTTTCGGCCATCGCCAGAATGGCGACGGCGAGCGGTGCTGCGGGCGCGCCCGGCGCCGGGGGCGGCCCCGATGCGGTGGCCATGGCCGGTCCATGCTCCTCCTGAGGCGCGGCGGCGCATGCGCACCGCCGTCTGCCTTCAGGATAGACGAGGGCGGCGCCCTCTTGCGCCGCGGGTGTTGCGCCGGTGGCGCGCGCTCAGCGCAGGTAGTCGCCGAGGATCACCCAGCGGCCGTCGCGGATCTGCGCGAGGCGGCCGTGGCGGTTGCCGAGGTGGTCGGTGGCGCTGAAGCGGTAGGGCGGCCCGCCGAACAGGTCGGCGTGCGGCGGCAGCTGCTCGAGCGCGGCGACGAAACGCTCGGTGGTCAGTTCGGGGCCGGCGCGCTCCGCGGCGCGGATGAACAGGTCGGCAATCGAATAGCCCATCGCGCTCCACACGTTGGGGGCGGCGCCGTGGCGTGCGCGGTAGCGTGCGATCCAGGTCGCGAGCGCGGGGGAGGCGCCGTCGGCGTAGGGGTGGGGCAGCACGCTGACGCCGTACAGGCCTTCCACCGCCTGGCCGCCGAGCTCGTGGGTCTGCGCCGAATAGCCGGATGCGGTGACCAGCATGTCCACGGTCCAGCCGGTCTTGCGCGCCTCGGCCAGCGCCGCCACGGTCTCGCGCACCACGGTGGCGAGCACCACGAAGTCGCAGTCGGCGGCGCGCAGGCGCGCGATCTGGCTCGACAGGTCGGTGGCACCGCGCTTGTAGCTGGTGTGCGCGGCGAGCGTGCGCCCGAGCGCGGCGAGCCCGGCCTCGACCCCCTTTTTCACCTCCAGCCCGTAGTCGTCGTCCTGGTAGAGCAGGCAGGTGTGGCGGTAGCCGCGGTCCTGCACCATGTGGCGGGTGGCTGCTTCCATGTAGTCGCGATAAGGCGCGAAGATCTGGAACTTGAGCGGATGCAGCGGGCGGTGGGTGGCCTCGTGCGGCGAGAACGGAAACAGGTGGGGGCGCCCGGCGTCGACGATGAGCGGCATCGTCGCCATTACCACCGGGGTGCCGAGGTTGGCGACGAAGGCGAACACGCGGTCGCGTTGAATCAGCTTGCGCGCGGCGAGCACGCCGCGCTTGGGGTCGTAGCCGGCGTCCTCGATCGCCAGCCGCAGCCGGCGGCCATGCACGCCGCCCGCGGCGTTGGCCTCGTCGAAGCGCAGGGTCATGCCGTCGCGCAGCGGCACGCCGAGGAGGGCGGTGGGGCCGGAGAGATCGAGAATGCTGCCGACGACGATTTCACCGTCGCTCACGCCGGGGCTGGCGGCACCCGCGAAGGCCGTGGAAAACGCGGCGGCGATGCCCAGCAGGACGGCGCCGAACAGGTAACGGAAGACGGACATGGGCGCTGCGGGGGTGAAGGCGGAGGGGGAATTATCGGGGAATCCGCCGATGCCGGCGCACCCGGGCGTGGTCAGTTGCGCCGGAGGCCGAGCGCCTGCAGTTCGTCGTCGCTGAGGCGGGCGAGCACGTCGTTGCGCAGGCTGTGCATCCGCGTGCGCTGGCTGAAGTCGAGATCGACACTCAACAGCGGCTTGCTGGCGGCGCCGTCGAGGGCATAAACCTCGCCGAGGGCTTCGTTGATCACCACCCGCATCTTGCGGATCTCGCCGCGGTGCCCGCCGGTGGCGTGCTTGTTGGCAAAGGCTTCCGCGTCCTCGCGTCGGCTGAAGGTGGCCTTGAGGAATTCTTCCTGCATGAGCCTGATCCACACCCCCCAGACTTCCCGAATGGTCGCTTCAAAGCGCTGGTTGAAGGCCTGGGCTGCGGTGTGCTGGGCGGTCTCGACGGGTTTCATGTGCTCTCGGCAAGGTAGGGCGCGGGGCTGCATCGTAAGCAGGGGCGTCCGCCGATGCAAAGGCGAAAAGCCGGCGAGCGATGACTATGCCACAGCGGTGGTGAACAGGATGCTGGGCGGGCGGTGCAAGGCGGGCGTCATTGTTGCCTAACCTGCCCGCGCAACCGCACCATGACGATGGCGACGATCGCGGCGCCGAACAGCACCTTCTCGAGGCTGGCACTGGCGCCGCCGGGGAGGGTGTCGCGGGCGACGGCGATGAGCTGCGGCAGGGCGACGATCGCGAGCGCGCCCCACAGCGCGCCGGCGAGGCGGTGGGCGCCGCCGATGAAGGCGAGCATGAGCAGCTCGAAGGAGAACATCAGGCCGAACTGTTCGGGGCTGATGAAGCCGATCCAGTGCGCGTAGAGCGCGCCGGCCAGGCCGGCGAGGGCGCCGCCGACGGTGAAGGCGAGCGCCTTCGCCGGGGCCGGGGCGATGCCGCAGGCCGCAGCCGCGGCTTCGTCCTCGCGCAGCGCGCGCCAGGCCCGCCC
>JAEWVQ010000252.1 GCA_023459095.1 Pseudomonadota bacterium
GATCGCATCCTTCTTCGGGTCACAGCCGCGGCTCAGGACTTCGGCAAAACGACCACGCTTGTCCAGTGCCTGGCGCACATTGCCTTTGAGGCAGTCGTGCAGAAAACCAAACACATCGAACAAGGTCGATTTCCCCGCGCCGTTTGCCCCCACCACCACCAGGAATGGCGGTATGTCCTTCAGATGCACGTCGCGGAAAGCCTTGAAGTTCTTCAACCGGATCGATTCGATTTTCATGGTCTAGTCCTGGGTCATCGTGTTGCCGCGGCACTGGCTGTGCCCAACGTGATGCAAAAGGAAGGGCCAGCGGGTCTGACCGTGCAGTCAGCAAGTCATGACATATTGTCATCAACCAATGAAACAATACCATTTTTATTCATGAATGAAGCCCCCTAGGATGGCGCCACGACTGTTCATCCTCAGGCATTCATCATGGTCTCCACGCACAACCTCGGCTTTCCGCGCATCGGCGCCCGGCGCGAACTGAAGTTCGCCCTCGAATCCTACTGGCGGGGCGCATCCTCGCTCGACCAACTCAAGGCCACCGGCGCCGCGCTGCGCCAGCGCCACTGGCAGGATCAGGCCAGCCTCGACCTGGTGCCGGTGGGCGACTTCTCGTTCTACGACCAGGTGCTCGACATGAGCTTCACGCTGGGCAACCTGCCCGAGCGCGTGCGCGGTTTCGAAGGCGACGTGCTGGACAACGCCTTCCGTGTCGCCCGCGGGCGTTCGGCGGTGTCGCCCGCCGCGCACGCCGGCTGCGGCGGCGGGGTGGCTGCGGGCGAGATGACCAAGTGGTTCGATACCAACTACCACTACATCGTGCCGGAATTCACCGCCGCCACCGCATTCCATCTGGACGCCTCGCGCCTGCTCGCGCAGCTGGCCGAGGCGCGGGCACAGGGCGTGCGCGCCAAGCCGGTGATCGTCGGGCCGGTGACCTATCTCGCACTCGGCAAGGCCAAGGATGGCGCCGACCGCCTCGCGCTGCTGCCGCGTGTGCTGGCGGTGTACGCCGAGCTGCTCGAAACCCTCGCAGCCGAGGGCGTGGACTGGGTGCAGATCGACGAACCCATCGTGGTCACCGAGCTCGATGCCGACTGGCGTCACGCCTTCGAGACTGCCTACCACCAGTTGAAGAGCTGCCGCGTCAAGCTGCTGCTGGCGACCTATTTCGGCCAGCTCGCCGAGAACCAGTACCTCGCCGCCAACCTGCCGGTGGCCGGGCTGCATGTGGATGCGATCAACGGCCGCGACGACGTGCTGCCGCTGATCGGCCTCTTGCCGTCGCACAAGGTGTTGTCGCTGGGGGTGGTCAACGGCCGCAACATCTGGAAGACCGACCTCACCGCCACCCTCGACTGGCTCGAACCGCTCGCCGAGCGCCTGGGCGATCGCCTGTGGATCGCGCCGTCGTGCTCACTGCTGCACGTGCCGGTGGACCTCGACAGCGAAGAGAAGCTCGACCCCGAGATCAAGTCCTGGCTGGCGTTTGCCCGGCAGAAGCTCGAAGAGTTGCGCGTATTGGCCGTGGCGCTGAACCAGGGGCGCGACGCGGTCGCGGCCGAGCTCGCGGCCAACCGTGCCGCCTGCGAGGCGCGCCGCGCTTCGCCCCGCGTTCACAACCCGGTGGTCAAGGCCGCGCTGGCGAGGATCAGCCCTCACCTGGGCATGCGCGAGAGCGCCTATCCGCGGCGCGCTGCCAAACAGGCCGAAGGGCTCAAGCTGCCCAAGTTCCCCACCACCACCATCGGCTCCTTTCCGCAGACCGCCGAAATCCGCCAGGCGCGCGCCGATTTCAAGGCGGGCCGCCTCGAGGTCGCGGCTTACAAGGCTGCGATGCAGGCCGAGATCGCCCGCACGGTGCGCGAGCAGGAGGCCTTGGGGCTGGACGTGCTGGTGCACGGCGAAGCCGAGCGCAACGACATGGTCGAGTATTTCGGCGAACAGCTCGACGGCTACGCCTTCAGCCAGTTCGGCTGGGTGCAGTCTTACGGTTCGCGCTGCGTCAAGCCGCCGATCCTGTTCGGCGACATCAGCCGCCCGCAGCCGATGACGGTAGCGTGGATCCGCTACGCCCAGTCGCTCACCGCCAAACCGATGAAGGGCATGCTCACCGGCCCGGTGACCCTCCTCAACTGGTCCTTCGTGCGCGACGACCAACCCCGTTCGGCGAGTTGCAGGCAGCTCGCGCTGGCGATCCGCGAGGAGGTGCTGGATCTGGAGCGGGCCGGCGTGGCCATCATCCAGATCGACGAGGCCGCGCTGCGCGAGGGCCTGCCCCTGCGCAGGTCGCAATGGAAGGACTACCTCGACTGGGCGGTGGAAGCGTTCCGCCTCACTGCCAACGGCGTGCGCGACGAGACCCAGATTCACACCCACATGTGCTACTCGGAGTTCAACGACATCATCGCGGCAATCGCCGGCATGGACGCCGACGTGATCACCATCGAGACCTCGCGCTCCGACATGGAACTGCTCGGCGCCTTCGACGACTTCAACTACCCGAACGAAATCGGCCCCGGCGTCTATGACATCCATTCGCCCAACATTCCGACCACCGGGCACATCGTCCGCCTCATGAGGAAAGCCGCCGAGCGCATTCCGGAAGAGCGGCTGTGGGTGAACCCCGACTGCGGGCTGAAGACGCGGCAGTGGCCCGAGGTCGTCGCCGCGCTCGCCAACATGGTCGCGGCCGCCCGCGCGCTGCGCGCCGGCAGCTGACGTGACGGCGCGCAGCGGTCACGGTGCGCGCCGCGCATGACTGGGGATGAGGCACGGGGGGCGCGTTGACGTCCGCCCCGCTGCAGGCCCGGGAAGCGGGCCGCCGCGAATACGCCATCCCGGCGGGCAGCCTGACCGAGGTGCTCAAGCGTTTCGGCGTCGATAGCGGCCTGCTGCTGTCCTTTTCCACCACGCTGACCGCCGGCCAGCACAGCCCGGGGCTGCACGGCCGCTACACGACGGCGGCCGGCCTGCGCGAACTGCTCCAGCACACCGGGCTGGAAGCCGTACCGCAAGCCGGCGGCGGCTACCTGCTGCGCAAGGCCCCAGCACCGGTCCGCGGCGAAACGCAGCTGGCGCCGGTCACGGTCACCGCCGCCGCGGCCGCGCGTACCCCGACCACCGAGCACAGCGGTTCGTATACCACCCGCGCGCTCACCCTCGGCAAGATGGAGCTGTCGATCCGCGAAACGCCGCAATCGGTCACCGTCGTCACCCGCCAGCAGATGAACGACCAGAACCTGGTGACGATCGAGGACGTCGTCGCGCAGACCGCCGGCGCCGCCAAGTCACAGCGCAACTTCGGCTCGCACACCTACATCCTGCGCGGCTTCCAGATTTCCGACGACAACTACCTGCTCAGCCTGCGGGGCAGCTTCTGAGGGCGCCGGGGTGACGGCGGGCGCCACCCCGGCGCGCAAGCGGCTATCCTGCGCCATCCGCCCGCCATCCCCCGAGAGGAGCCATCGCCATGTACGAGGACGTTCTTCACTTCTGGTTCGACGAAACCCGGCCCGCGCAGTGGTGGAGCGCCGACCCCGCCTTCGACCGCCTGGTCGGCGAGCGCTTCGGCGCCGTGCTCGAACGCGCCGCGCGCGCCGAACTTCACGCCTGGCGCGCCACCCCGCGCGGCCGTCTCGCCGAAGTCATCGTCCTCGACCAGTTCTCGCGCAACATCCATCGCAACACGCCGCGCGCCTTCGCCTGCGACCCGATGGCCCTCGTGCTCGCACAGGAGGCGATCGCCGGCGGCGCGGCGCGGGCGCTCAGCGCGCTCGAGCGCAGTTTCCTGTACCTGCCGTTCATGCACAGCGAAGCGCGCGCGATCCACGAAGAGGCCGAGCGCCTGTACCGCGACAACGGCCTCGAGGACAACTACCGCTACGAACTGCTGCACAAGGCGATCATCGACCGTTTCGGCCGCTACCCGCACCGCAACGAAATCCTCGGCCGGGCCTCGACGCCCGAGGAAATCGACTTCCTCAAGCAGCCCGGCTCGCGTTTCTGAGCCGGCACCCGCTGGCGCCTCGGGGAAAGGCTCGCCTTCGCCCGCGACAGCAAGGCCGCCGCGCATTCAGCATCGACAGCACGCGCGCGCCTGATTGCAAGGCGCATCGACCGCCGGGTGGTGATGACACGGCGGCCGGGGCGCAACGAAGGCCCCCTCAACCGGCGCCGAACCCGACCACCCGCCCAAACCCCTCCTGCCCGTGCGGGCGGTGCGAAATCCACAACAGCGTGCGCCCCCGCGACCAAGCGCGCACGCGCGTCGCCAACGCCTCTGCGGCCGCGTCATCGAGCCCCTCGGTCGGTTCGTCGAGTACCGTGAGCGGCGCCCGCCGCAGCAGCGCGCGCGCCACCCCCAGGCGCCGCAGCTGCCCGCCGGACAGACTGCGCCCGCCTTCCTCGACCCAGGTTTCCAGCCCCTCCGGCCAGCCCGCCACGGTGTCGGCGAGGCCGACGACCTCGAGCACCGCCCACAGCTCGTCGGCGTCCGCGCCCTGATCGGCCAGTCGCAAGTTGTCCGCCAAGGAGGCGGCACGCACCCACGGGAACTGGGTCGCCACCGCGAGCGTCGCGCGCAGCGTGGGCTCGTCGATGGCATCGAGCGCCACCCCGCCGAGGCGGATGCAACCCGCGCCGGGCAGCTCGAAGCGGGCCAGCAACTGCACCAGCGAAGACTTGCCGCAACCGCTCGGACCACTGATGAACACATGTTCGCCATCGGCGACCGCGAGCGAGAAACCGGCGAGCACCGGGGTGCCGGCATCCCAGGAAAAGTCGACGTTTTCGACCCTCAATCCGCCATCGCCGGGACGCAGGCCGACCGACGGATAGCGCACCGCCGGCTGCTGCCCGGCAACCGCTTCGATACGCGCCGCGGCGAGCATGATCGCCGGCCACTCCACCAGACTGCCGGCCAGCGGCGCGGCGATCTCGGCGACACCGAGCATGAGCAGCACGATGGCGACCAGGCGGGGGCCGTCCATCTCCGCCGCGCCGCCGAGCAAGCCCCCCCAGGCGACCACGCCGACGGTGGCGACCACCCCCGCGCGCAGCACCGCGGCCAGGCGATCGTTGCGTGCCTGCGCCGCCATCGCGGCGTCGGCACAGCGCAGCGCCCGCGCCCGATACGCCGCCCATGCGCCGCGCTCGAAGGCCAGCACCCCCACGCCGTCGGCGGCATCGGCCATTGCCCTGCGCAAGTCGGCACGGCGCTCGACCCATGCTTCGGCACGCCCCCGGCCGATGCGCCAGACCCCTGCGGGCAGCACGCAGAACACCGCGAGCAAGCCCAAGGCCAGGCCCCCGGCCAGCGGACTCGAACCGGCAAGCACTCCGCCACCGCCGCCGAGCACCACGGCCAGGACCACGGCGGGCAACACCAGACGCGGCAGCAGGCCATCGAGTTGCTCGACGTCGCGCATGAAGCGGTGCAGCAGATCGACGCCATGAAAGGCGCCGATCTGCCGCGGCGCGAGCGGCAGCAAGCGCGCGAGCAGCCGGACCCGCACGCGTGCGAGCATGCGGAAGGTGGCCTCGTGGGTGATCACACGCTCGCCCCAACGGCCGGCGGTGCGCGTCAGCGCCAGCGCGCGCACGCCGGCACCGGGCAGGAAATAGTTGAAGACCAGCGCGGTCGCGGGCAACTGGCCCGCCACCGCCGCGGCGCTGATGAACCAGCCGGAGAGCGCGAGCAGACCGAGCGTGGCGGCGGCGGCAAGCACGCCCAGCACGGCGCTCGCCACGTACCAGCGCCGCAGCCCCGGCAGCAGCCGCAGCCAGGGGCGCAGCACGCCTGCTGCCGAGGCCGGGCGCTCCGCCCTGTCTGTCTCACGCATGTTCCAGCCCTCCGCCCCAGGCGCCTGCGCTCGCCACCGCCGACGGCGGCCCGGCGCCCAGTCGGCCACCTGCGAGTTCGAGCACACGGTCGGCCAGCACCAGGGGCGCCGGCCGGTGGCTCACCAGCAAGGTGCTGCAGCCCGCGCCCAAGGCGCTCAGGCGTTCGATGACGAAACGCTCCGCCGCCGCGTCCAGACTCGCGGTAGGTTCGTCGAGCAGCAACAGCCGCGGTCGCCGCAGGGCCAGGCGCGCCAGGGCGAGACGGCGCAATTGGCCGCCGGAAAGCGGGCGTCCTCCTTCACCCAACGCCGCATCCAGCGCGCCGGGCAACGCGCGTGCCCACGTCGCCAGGCCGGCGAATTCGAGCGCGGCCCACAGTTCAGCGGCCTCCGCGTGGGCGTTCGCGGCACGCAGGTTGTCGGCGAGCGAGGCCGCGAGCAAGGGCGGATGCTGATCCATCCAGCCGATCTGCCCGCGCCAGGCATCGCGGTCGAGGCTTTCCATGGGCACGCCGTCGATCCGTACCGTGCCCGCACCGGGCAACACGATGCCGGCGGCCAGGCGCAGCAAGCTGGTCTTGCCGCCGCCGCTGGGGCCGACCACGGCGACGCACTCGCCCGCCGCCAGGGTCAGCGTGCACGCTTCGAGCACCGGCACGCCGGGCCGGTAGGCCAGACCGACCGCCTCGAAGTGCACGGCTGCCGCCCCGCCCGCGGCATCGGGTACGTGCCCACCGTTGCCGGCACTACCGACGGGCAGGGAATCGAGCACGCGGCGGATGGCGCCCGCAGCGGCCAGCCCTTCGGCGCGCGCGTGGTAGTGGGTGCCGAGTTCGCGCAAGGGCTGGTAGAACTCGGGCGCCAGCAGCAGGATGAACAGCGCGGTGCGCAGTTCCGCCCGGTCGCCGGCAAAGCCGAAATCGAGATAACCGAGCAGACTGAAGCCGAGATAGACCGCACTCAACGCGATCGCCACCGAGGTGAAGAACTCCAGGACCGTGCCGTTCAGAAAGGCCAGGCGCAGCACCTTCATGGTGCGCTCGCGGAACGCCTCGCCCAGCGCGGCGAGTTCGTCCAGGCTGCGCTGCCCGGCGCCGAACAGGCGCAGCGTGGGCTGCCCCCGCACCAGGTCGAGGAAGGCACCGCCCAGGCGCTGCATCGCCACGAGCTGACGTTCCTGCTCGGCGCGGGTGCGCCAGCCCACCAGGATCATGAACAACGGAATCAGCGGCGCGGTGCCGAGCAGGATCAGCGCCGCCATCCAGCTGTGCGGCAGGACGGCGGCGAGAATCAGCAGCGGCACCAGCGCGGCGAGCCTGCGCTGCGGCAGGTAGCGCGCGAAATAGCCGTCGACCGCGTCGACCTGCTCGGTGACCACGCTGCTCAGTGCGCCGCTGGCGAGTTGCCCGCTCCACAGCGGCCCGCCGCGGTAGGCGAGGTCGAGCAATTGCGTGCGCAGGCTGCGGCGCGCCGACTGCCCGGCACGCAAGCCACATTCGTCGCGCGCCAGGCCGAGCACGGCGCGCGCCAGCACGCACAGCGGTATCGCCCACAGTGCCCACCCGGGCGCCGCGGCGAGCGTGCGCTCGATGACCACGGCGTGGAGCGCGTGCGCGAGGGCGTACATCAAGGCGATCGCGGCAAGAGCCTGCAGCGCGCCGCACAGCACCGCGCCGGCGATGAAGGCGCGCGCCTCACGCCCCTGGCCGCCGAGCCAGCGCGCCAGGGCAATGTCGTCCGCAGCCATGGTCAGCAGCGCCCCCGCAGCGCGCTCCCGGCGGGGAGTCCGGAGACGCCGATCTGCCGCTGCTGGCGGCGGCCCTCGACCGCGAGCGCGCCGTCCTCGTCGAGCACGTGGATGGTGCGCGACACGGTTTCGATGGTCAGCCCGGTGATGTCGGCGATGTCGCGCAGGCGCGGCAGCTTGAACGCGGAGCCGGCCGCGCCGAGCAAGGCGAGCAGGCCGCCGACGCGCGCCTCGGCCTTGCCGTTGCGCACCGCGAGAATGTCGGCCATGCGCTGCTCGGCAGCGGCGAGCAGACGCAGCATGGTGTCGCCGAAGCGCTCCGCTGCAGGTTGCCCCCAGGGCTCGATCACGCACCCCGACAGGGCCTGCGCGGTATACGTGTAGGCCCCGAACAGCAGGGTTTCGGCACCGATCACGTCGCCCGCCAGCGACAAGCCGGCAAAATTCCCATCGCCCCGGTCGAGGCGCACGCTGCCGGACACGATCCGCCACGCCCCGCCCACCTCGCCGGCGAAGTAAATCGATTCGCCCCGCCCCACGCTGCGGCGTCCGCCGCTCGGCGGCGCATCCGCCGTCATGTCATCTTGATTCGCTTGCATGTTGCCCTCCATGCCCCGGCAACGGGTGCCGGGGCAACGTCTTTCAAAATCGCGCAACGCTCAGTCGCGATCGCGGTCGCGCGCCTCCTGCGACTCCAGCCACATCGCGTTGGCCACCGCAAACAGCACCGCGAAGCCGGTGCCAAGCACCCAGGTGAAGTACCACATCGATCGTTCTCCTTTCAGATTCGCCAGTTCAGTACGCGCCACGCTCGTTGGCGCGGATGTGCGCCTCGGTGACCGGTCCGCGCATCACGCGGTAGGCCCAGCTCGTATAGGCGACGATGATCGGCGTCATGATCAGCGCCACCCAGAACATGATGTTGAGGGTGCGATGGCTGGAGACGCCGTCCCACAGGGTGAGACTGCTGCCCGGCACCGAGCTGGACGGCAGCACGAAGGGAAACAACGCCGCCCCCGCGGTGAAGATCACCGCGAACACATAGACGGCGCTGGCCACGAAGGCCCGGCCCGGCCGCTCGCGGCGCACCAGCACGAGACTGAGCACGCCGCTGACGAAACCGAGCAGCGGCAAGCCCCAAAGCACCGGATGCGCCCTGAAGTTGGCGAGCAGGCCGCCCTCCACCATCGCCACCGTCTTGTCCACCGGGGTGAGCACCGCTCCCGGCTCCAGGGCCGAGGTGATCGCGTAACCCGGCAGCCATGGCAGCGCCGCGCCGCACAGGGCGAAAACCAGCATCGACACGACGATCGCGACCGCGGCGGCCTTGCCGGCGCGGGCCCGCACCACGCCCTCGCTGCGCAAGGCGAGGTAGTTGCCACCGTGCGCGACCAGCATCGTCAGGCTGACCACGCCGGCGGCCAGGGCGAAGGGGTTGAACAAGGCCGGGAAGGAGCCGGTGTATTTCACCCCCATCGTCGCCGGGTCGTAGTGGAAGGGCACGCCCTGCAGCACATTGCCCAGCGCCACGCCGAACACCAGCGCCGGAATCGCGCTGCCGGCGAACAGCAGCCAGTCCCAGGTGGTACGCCAGCGCGGGGAATCGATCTTGCTGCGGTAGTCGAACCCCACCGGGCGGAAGAACAAGGCCCACAGCACCGCCATCATCGCGAAGTAGAACCCGGAGAAGGCGGTGGCATACACCAGCGGCCAGGCGGCGAACAGCGCGCCGCCGGCGGTGATGAACCACACCTGGTTGCCGTCCCAGTGCGGGCCGACGGTGTTGATCACCACGCGGCGTTCGACGTCGCTCCTGCCGACGAAGGGCAGCAGCGCGCCGACCCCCATGTCGTGGCCGTCCATGACCGCGAAACCGACCAGCAGCACGCCGATCAGCCCCCACCAGATGAGCTTGAGCAGTTCGTAATCGAGCATTTCAGATCTCCTTGCCGGCATGGCGCATCGCCGGCGCCGGCTGCGGCGCGGCACCGCCCGCCAGTGCCGGGGGCGGGGTGTGTTCGAAGTGATAGCGCCCGGTGCCGAGCGCGGACGGGCCGAGGCGGGCGTACTTGAACATCAGGTACAGCTCGACGATGAGCAGGCCGGTATAGAAGGCCACGAAGCCGCCGAGCGAGATCAGCAAGTCCTGCGCGGTGAGCGCGGAAATCGACAGATGCGTCGGCAACACGCCTTCGATGGTCCACGGCTGGCGGCCGTACTCGGCGACGAACCAGCCCATTTCGCAGGCGATCCAGGGCAGCGGAATGCCGTACAAGGCCCATTTGAGCAGCCACTTCTTGTGCTCGAAGGTGCCGCGCGCGGCGTGGTAGAAGGCCAGCGCGAACAGGCACAGGAAGGACACCCCCAGCGCGACCATGATGCGGAAGCTCCAGAACAGCGGCGCCACCGCGGGAATCGCGTCATCGACCGCGCTGGCGATCATCGCCGGCGTGGCCCGGGTCACATCCTCGGTGTACTTCTTGAGCAGCAGGCCGTAGCCGAGATCGTCCTTGAGGGCATCGAAATCCTCGCGCAACACCGGATTGCCGAGGTCGGCACGCAAGGCTTCGAGCGCCGCCACCGCCTGTGCGCCGCGCCGGATGCGCGCCTCGATGTCCCGCTCCAGCTCGTCGATGCCCGGCAGCGGGGTATCGACGCTGCGCGTCGCGATCAGGCCCAGCACCCAGGGAATGTGAATCTCGGCATGGGTGGTGCGTGTCTCCTCGTCGGGAAAGCCGAACAAGGTCAAGCCGGCCGGCGCCGGCTCGGTGGTCCACATGCCCTCCATCGCGGCCAGCTTGACCTGCTGGGTTTCGGCCGCGTGGTACCCGGACTCGTCCCCGAGAACGATCACCGACAGCGCCGATGCCAGTCCGAACGATGCGGCGATGCGGAAGGAACGGCGCGCGAATTCGAGATCGCGCCCCTTGAGGAGGTACCAGGCGCTGATCCCCAGCACGAAGGCCGAGGCGGTGACGTAGCCCGCACTCACCGTATGCACGAACTTGGCCTGCGCCACCGGGTTGAACAGCAGTTCCCAGAAGCTGGTCATTTCCATGCGCATGGTCACCGGATTGAACTCGGCGCCCACCGGGTTCTGCATCCAGCCGTTGGCGATCAGGATCAGCATCGCCGAAAGGTTGGAACCGATCGCAGTGAGATAGGTGACGGTCAGGTGGCCGACCTTGGACAACCGGTCCCAGCCGAAAAAGAACAGGCCGACGAAGGTCGATTCGAGAAAGAACGCCACCAGCCCCTCGATCGCCAGCGGTGCGCCGAAGATGTCGCCCACGTAGTGCGAGTAATAGGACCAGTTGGTGCCGAACTGGAACTCCATCGTCAGCCCGGTGGTGACGCCAAGGGCGAAATTGATGGCAAAGAGCTTGCCCCAGAACTTGGTCATGTCGCGGTAGATCGTCTTGCCGGTCATGACATACGCCGTTTCCATGATCACGAGCAGGAAGGACAAGCCCAGCGTCAGGGGAACGAACAGGAAGTGGTAGAGCGCCGTCACCGCGAATTGCAGGCGAGACAACTCCACGACGAAGTCATTCATCGTTTTCTCCAGAGTATTGATCAGGAATCGCGGCCGATGCCGCGAGAACTCGCGCGATCCGTTGCGGATCAGGGGCGCGCCGGCGGGGCGCGTGGAGAATGGGCGGAGCGGCGGGGGGCCGGGTGCGGCCGCGCGTGCGGAAACCAGACCGGGCGAAACGCCTGCGGCCCGCCCTCGCGAAGCAACACGGACAGCGCAGGGTGCAGGCCGGGGGTCTGCCCGGCCGCGCAGTAATCGCAATGCACGGCATGCGCCACGGGCGGGGCTTCGACCGGTTGGCCGTCGGCACCGACACGGATGCGCTCGATGGCGCCGAACGACGTGCATACCTCCACCACCTGCACGCCGTCGGCGCGCGCCTTCAGGTAGCTCACCGTCGCCGACAGCGCGTGCAACAGCATCGCGACGAGCGCGATCCAGGACAGGAGGTGGTGGAACCGGCGCGACATCAAAGCAGGAGGCAAGCGCTACGAAGCCTTGCGCGGCGACGGCCGGCTGCGGGCGCTCGTGCCCCCGAGATGCCGGAAAGGACGCCCGGCACCGGTGGCACGCAGCGCGCGGTCAGACACAGCATGAACGACTCCTGAAACCGGAGAGCCGCTCGCCGACGGTCAGCGAGCGCCTCGTTGAACCGGCAAGCAGGCCGCCTTCGTGGACTCGCACCGCTGCGACCGCAGCCGCACGCGGAGCGCGCCGGCAAGCGCCGGCACGGAAGAAAGGCCCTGATTGCCGCCTGGGTGGGCGGAGGTCAGACGAGGAAAGGAGGCGCCCGCGGGCGTGCCGCCGACCACGCGAACAAGGTGCGCGGGGCGTGAAAGAAGGCGGGCGGCATCGGCGCTGCTGCGACCGGCACACGCAGCGCTGCGGCATCGCTGCGGGCAAGCACCGGATCGCCGCCATTGACCAGGCAGTACGGGCAGTGCTCGCCGGTGGATAGCGGAGCGCCGCGGTCGTCACGCTCGTCGCCGGCGCCGGGGTCGAGCATCACGTACTCGACCCCGGCGCCGGTGCACACCTCGACCCCCATACCGCCACCGCTCGGCAACAAGCGGTTCAGGGTGGGCATCAATGCAGCGACCAACATCGCAAACAGCGCGAGGCGGGCGGCAAGCAGCAGGAAGGAGGCGCGGGAACGAGGCATGGGTCGGCGACCGGCACCGGGCGGTGCGATCAGCGCAACACACCCCGGCTGCCGCGGATTGTAACCGCTTGCCCCGGCAACCGGTAGCTGGGACGGCCCATCGCATGGGAGGCCTCCAGGCGGCCCTGCCCGCTCAGCGGCCCGCGCCGGACTCGCGCCGCAGCCGGTCGTCGATCACCGTCCTCACGATGCGTGGCGGCTGGACGTCGCGCACGATGCGCACGCGGTTGGCGCCCCTCCCCTCAGCCGCCTCGCTCCCTGGCCCGACACGACCTGCGCGCTTGAGGTCGGTCATCGCGCTGTCCGCCCACCGCACCTGGGTTCGACGCCCCATACGCTGCGCCCACCGCCGGCTGCGCATATACGGTATGTTGAAATCAAAAAAACACTACATGTTGTGGCCATGAACCGAAACCATGCTTGACAGCCCCCACCCCGGCGCTTATGGTTCGCCCCGTCACGGCTGCCCGGCTCCACCGGGCAAGGGAATCCGGTGACGCATCCTGCGATGCGAATTCCGGAGCTGCCCCCGCAACTGTAAGCGGCGAGTCTTGCGCCAAACCATGCCACTGGAAGTGTTCCGGGAAGGCGGCGCAAGGCGGCGACCCGCGAGCCAGGAGACCTGCCCTGACGCGTGTTCCCTTACCGATTGGAGCGGGGTGTCTCCGACGAAAGGCAAGGCCCGGCCCGGCCGCTGCGCAGCGCTCCGGGTCCGAGCCGGGCGTCCGCCGCGTCGCGGCCCGCCCGCGTCCTTTCCGACGTCCGTCCCGTTCCGTGTGCAACGACGACCGAGGACAGACCCCATGGACCGACTCCCCATCGACCCCGCCCAGGCCGCGATCGCGCTGGCCGCCTTCCAGGTCATCCGCCGCAACGGCGCGGTGGTCGGTTTCGACCCGGGCAAGATCGGGGTGGCGATGAGCAAGGCCTTCCTCGCCGTCGAAGGCCGCCAGGGCGCCGAATCGGCGCGCGTGCGCGACCTCGTCGCCCGCCTCACCGCCACCGTGGTGCAGGCCCTCACCCGCCGCCTGCCCGACGGCGGCCTGGTGCACATCGAGGACATCCAGGACCAGGTCGAACTCGCGCTGATGCGTTCGGGCGAGCACGACGTCGCCCGCGCCTACGTGCTCTACCGCGAACGCCGCGCCGCCGAACGTGCCGCGGAGAAGGCGGCGCACGCCGGCGATGCGGGCGGCGCAGCCGTCCTCCACGTCGTCGATGGCGATCAGCGCCGCCCGCTCGACCTCGCCGCGCTGCGCGCGCTGTGCCGCGAGGCCTGCGCCGGGCTCGCCGACGTGTCCGCCGACACCGTGCTCGAACACGCCGTGCACAACCTCTACGACGGCGTGCCCATCGCCGCGGTGCGCCAGGCCCTGGTGCTCGCCGCGCGCACCCTGATCGAGCGCGAGCCGGACTACGGCTTCGTCGCCGCGCGCCTGCTGCTCTCGGCGATGCGGGTGGAAGTGCTGGGCCGCGAAACCTCGCACGCCGAAATGGCCGACCCCGCGCTCGGCTACGCGAGCTACTTGCCGCGCGCGATCCGCCGCGGCATCGACGCCGGCCTGCTCGATCCCCGGCTCGCCGAATTCGACCTCGAACGCCTCGCCGCCGCGCTGCGGCCGGAGCACGACCTAAAGTTCGAATACCTCGGCCTGCAGACCCTGTACGACCGCTACTTCCTGCACGTGGACGAGGCCCGCATCGAACTGCCGCAGACCTTCTTCATGCGCGTGGCGATGGGGCTGGCGATCAACGAGATCGACCGCGAGGCGCGCGCCATCGAGTTCTACCACCTGCTGTCGTCGTTCGACTTCATGAGCAGCACGCCGACCCTGTTCAACAGCGGCACCCGCCACGCGCAGCTGTCGTCGTGCTACCTCACCACGGTGGCCGACGACCTCGAAGGCATCTTTCAGTCGATCAAGGAAAACGCGCTGCTGCAGAAGTTCGCCGGCGGCCTGGGCAACGACTGGACGCCGGTGCGCGCGCTCGGCAGCCTGATCCGCGGCACCAACGGCAAGAGCCAGGGGGTGATCCCCTTCCTCAAGGTGGTGAATGACACCGCCGTCGCGGTGAACCAGGGCGGTAAGCGCAAGGGCGCGGTGTGCGCCTACCTCGAAACCTGGCACCTCGACATCGAGGAATTCCTCGAACTGCGCAAGAACACCGGCGACGAGCGCCGCCGCACCCACGACATGAACACCGCCAACTGGATTCCCGACCTGTTCATGAAGCGGGTGATGGAGAACGCCGAGTGGACGCTGTTCTCGCCGGTGGACGTGCCCGACCTGCACGAGCGCTACGGCCGGGATTTCGAAGTCGCCTATGCCGCCTACGAGGACCAGGCCGCGCGCGGCGGGATCACGCTCTTCAAGCGCATTCCGGCGGTGCAGCTGTGGCGCAAGATGCTGACCATGCTGTTCGAGACCGGCCACCCCTGGATCACCTTCAAGGACGCCTGCAACCTGCGCTCGCCGCAGCAGCACATGGGCGTGGTGCACAGCTCCAACCTGTGCACCGAGATCACGCTGAACACCTCGGAAGACGAAACCGCGGTGTGCAACCTCGGCTCGGTGAACCTGCCCGCCCACCTGATGCGCGACGCCGACGGCTGGCGCCTGGACGCCGACAAGCTGCGCCGCACCGTGCGCACCGCGATGCGCATGCTCGACAACGTCATCGACATCAACTACTACGCCACGCCCAAGGCGCGCGCCGCCAACGTCCGCCATCGTCCGGTGGGGCTGGGCATCATGGGCTTCTCCGACGCGCTGCACGTGATGGGCCTCGCCTACGCCTCCGACGACGCGGTGGAGTTCGCCGACCGTTCGATGGAAGCAGTGTGCTACCACGCCTACTGGGCGTCCTCCGAACTCGCCGAGGAACGCGGCCGCTATTCCTCGTTCAAGGGCAGCCTGTGGGATCAGGGCATCCTGCCGCTCGACAGCCTCAAGCTGCTCGCCGACGGCCGCGGCCGCCTGAGCGAGGGCGGCGGCGCGCTGGTCGAAGTCGACCGCTCGGCAACGCTGGACTGGGACGCCCTGCGCGCCCGCATCGCGCAGTACGGCATGCGCAATTCCAACTGCGTCGCCATCGCCCCCACCGCCACCATCTCCAACATCGTCGGCGTGTCGGCCTCGATCGAGCCGGACTACCAGAACCTCTATGTGAAATCCAACCTCTCCGGCGAATTCACCGTGGTCAACGCCCACCTGGTGCGCGACCTCAAGGCGCTGGGCCTGTGGGACGAGGTGATGGTGGGCGACCTCAAGTACTTCGACGGCTCGCTCGCCCCCATCGACCGCATTCCGGCCGAACTCAAGGCGCGCTACGCCACCGCCTTCGAGATCGACCCCGCCTGGCTGATCGAAGCCGCCTCGCGCCGCCAGAAGTGGATCGACCAGGCGCAGTCGCTCAACCTCTACGTCGCCGGCGCCTCCGGCAAGAAGCTGGACGAGCTCTACCGCCTGGCCTGGCTGCGCGGCCTCAAGACCACCTACTACCTGCGCACCCTGGGCGCCACCGCGATGGAGAAGGCCGGCGCCAGCGGCGAAGGTGCCCAGCCCGGCCAGCGCGCCGCGACCTCCTCCACGCCTTACGGCAGCGCCGCGCCCAAGGCCTGCTCCATCCTCGATCCCGATTGCGAAGCCTGCCAATAATGACCGCGTTCAACTTCAACGACTGGGACAGCCCCGCGCCCCGCCCCACCCCGCAGCCCGCGGCCGCCCCCGCCGTTGCCGGC
>JAEWVQ010000253.1 GCA_023459095.1 Pseudomonadota bacterium
CGAGGGCCAGCGCATGGGCGTTGCCGATGCGCAGCAGCATGCGCGCGCGCAGCGCGTCGATGAACGCCGACAGCAGCAGCGCGGCGGCGGCGATGGCGCTCAGCAGCCACAGCGTGTCGGCGCTGCGCGAGGCGAGCACGCGGTCGTAGACCTGCAGCGAGTACAGCGGCAGGGCCAGGAGCAGCAGGCTGATCACGGTGCTGGCAAGGGCCACGGTGAACAGGGCGCGGCGGTCGAGGTCGGCGAGCGCGGGGGTGTGCAGCAGAGCTGCGAAGGCTTGGAGCATCGGCACGGTCCGGTGGGGCGAAGGGCGGCGCGCGGGCGCCGCACCGCCACGGACGGCGCAGACGCCGTCCGTGGCTGGAGCGATCAGATCAGATGATCGCGAAGTCGGCGCGGGTCAGCGCGAGGCCGGGCGCGAGCTGGGCGAACTGCTGCGCGGTGGCGGCGCCGCTGCCATCGGTGTCGAAGTACAGCGCGCCGGTGCCGGCGTCGTAGATGATGCGGTCACTGGCGTCCTGCGCCTGGGCGCCGATGTGAAAGGCCGACGATGCCAGGGTGCCGGTTGCGAGGCCCTTGAAGATGGCGTTTTCGAGCTTGATGGTGTCGTCTGCCGGAGAAAAGTCGGTGATGCGGTCCACGGTGCCGTCGAACGCGGTGTTGAACACGAAGACGTCCCTGCCGCTGCCGCCGGTGAGCACATCGGCGCCGGCGCCGCCGTACAGCGTGTCGTCGCCGGCACCGCCGTCGAGCAGGTCGTTGCCGGCGTTGCCGTAGAGCCGGTCCTTGCCGCCGAGGCCGAAGATCGCGTCGCCGCCGGCGGTGCCGCGCAAGGTGTTGCTCGAGGCGTTGCCGGTGATCGTGTTCAGGGTCGGCTCCGGGGTTGGCGTCGGCGTCGGCGTCGGGGCGGGCGCGCCGTCGGCGCTCGCCGGGTCGACCAGATCGAGCTTGACGTTGCGCGTGCCGATGGTGACCTGCTGCGTGGCGGTGGCGAAACCACCGCCGGAGAAACTCACGGTATAGCTGCCGGCGGCGAGTTCGAGCTCGTAACCGCCGGCGCTGCCGGTGGTGGCGGTCTTGAGCGCGCCGGTGGCGTTGTTGCGTGCGCTCACCGTGAGGCTGCCCAGCCCTTCGCCGACGTCGTAGGACTTGTCGCCGTCGCGGTCGTCGAAGGCCACCCCGGTGAGGAAGGGGTGGGTCGCGGTGCGGGCGAAGTTCTGGGTGACGAAGGCGCCTTCATAGCTGCCGTACTGGCCGACCTCGAAACCCACGCCGATCTCGCGGTAGCCGTCGTTGAGCAGGTTGCTGCGGTGGCCGGAGGAGTTCATCAGCGAGGTGTGGAGGAGCTGGACTTCGTCCTGCAGGCCGGCGGGCGCGCGCGTGCTCACCCAGGCGATGTTCTCGCCCCAGGCCCAGGAGCCGGAAAACACATAGCCGGCGGCCTTCATGCGGTCGGCCGCGCTCGAGCCGCCGGCGCCGGTGTGGGAGAAGGTGTCGGTCGAGATCATCCACGCGCTGTGGTCCTCGGCCGATTCGTTGAGATCGCCGTCGAAGGCGAGCGGCTGCGCGCCCACCCTGGCGCGCTCGGCGTTGATCAGTTCGAGCATGTACTGCTCGTAGGCATTCGCTTGGGACATGAATCGTGTTCCTGTTGTGTCGCTCGTCTGAAGTCGAAGGGGCGACGGGGCGGTCGAGGAGCCCGGGCGCCACCTTCCCGTGCCACGCTCAAGCCTTCTTCACTGCTGTTGTCCCCAAGGCGGCGGAGCATTTAACCGCAGCGCCGACGGTGCCAACAAGACGCATGCAGGTTGCTGAAATGTAAGAATATTTCGCTGAAATTCGGCGATTTTGACGGCGTCATCGGCACGCTGCGCCGCAAGGCGCATGGCAGCGTGGTTTCGCTGTGGACGAGGCGGCGCTTACATTTTCAGGCGCGGCGCTTCAGGGCTTGGGGGCCGGGCGCATCGTGCTGCCCGAGCCGATGGCCGGGCGCACCCGGACGGCGGTCGATCGGCCCCGCTTAAGGCGTGCTCATTGCCGGTCGCTGCTGCCGCCGCACTCGGGGCGGTGGCGGTTCAGCGGGGCTGGCGGACGATGCGCAGATAGGGTTTGGGCGCTTTCCAGCCGTCGGGGAAGAGCGCTTTCGCGTCCTCGTCCGACACCGAGCCGGCGATGATCACGTCCTCGCCCGGCTTCCAGTTCGCCGGGGTGGCGACCTTGTGCGCGGCGGTGAGCTGCATGGAGTCGAGCACGCGCAGAATCTCGTCGAAGTTGCGCCCGGTGGTCATCGGGTAGGTCATCATCAGTTTGATGCGCTTGTCCGGACCGATCACGAATACCGAGCGCACGGTGGCGTTGGCGGCCGGGGTGCGCGCTTCCGAGGTGCCGGGCTCATCGGCGGGCAGCATGTTGTAGAGCTTGGCGACCGCCAGCTGCGGATCGCCGATCATCGGGTAGCCGGGCAGGTGGCCCTGGGTTTCCTCGATGTCCTTCGCCCAGGCCGCGTGGCTGGCGACCGGGTCTACGCTGAGGCCGATGATCTTGCAGTTGCGCCGGGTGAATGCCGATTCGATGCCGGCCATGTAGCCCAGCTCGGTGGTGCACACCGGGGTGAAATCCTTGGGGTGGGAGAACAGTACCGCCCACTGGTCGCCGATCCAGTCGTGGAAGCGGATGCGGCCCTGCGTGGTGTCGGCGGTGAAGTCGGGGGCGAGATCGTTGATGCGCAGCGACATGGCTCGGTCCTCGGTCGGCGTGATGGACGGGTAGGGCTGGCGTGGCGCGGGGGCTGGAGGCTGGCGCGGCGCGCGTCGGGAGCGGGCAGGCCGGCCCCCAGATGCGGCGGGGGCGCGGGCTCGCCCCTTGTCTATAGCTGCCGTGCGCGGCTTTTCCAAGGTGCGCGGGGCAGGCCTCAGGGCACGGCGTCGGGGGTGAGATCGAGCACCTTCATGGTGGCGATGTCGAAGGGCGCGGAGTAGTGCTCGTGGGCGATCCGCCAGCGCCCGTCGACCCGGCGCAGGCCGGCGGTCATGCGTGTCCAGTGCGCGTCTTCCCGGCCTTCGGCATCGACCCCGCCGCAGCGCACCAGGGCATGGCAATAGCCGACGTCGCCGGCGGCGGCGATGCGCAGGCCGTGGCGCGAGAAGTGCATCGGCCCCGGGCACAGGTCGAGGCAGGCCTGCCAGTGGCGGCCGTAGGCTTCGCGGCCTTCGAACTGGAGCGCGAGGATGGCGTCGTAGGCGATCACGTCGGGGGTGTAGTGCGCCATCAGCGCGGGGAGGTCGCGTGCGTCGACCGCCTGCTGCCAGCTGTCGAGGAACGCGCGGATCTCGCTGTCGGCGGTGGCGGTAGTGGTGGTGGTCATCGA
>JAEWVQ010000254.1 GCA_023459095.1 Pseudomonadota bacterium
GCCTCGCGCTCGGCGGCCTGGCGCGCCGCGGCCTGCCGGGCGGCGGCCTCGCGCGCGCGCTGCGCCAGGGTTTCGATGAGCTTGGTCAGGCGCTGTTCGTCCTGACGCAAGGCGTTGACTTCGCGCTGCTGATTCTTGAGCTGGGCGGCGAGCACGCTCAGGGCCTGCTGACGCGCGCTCTGCACCGCGGCGAGTTCTGCCTGCTGGCGGCGCTGATCGGCCTCCAGCGCCGCGAGGCGCTCCCGGCGCTGGGCGATGTCGGCGGCCCGGGCGGCCTTTTCGCGCAGATCGGCCCGCAGCGAGTCGATCAGCTCAAGGCGCGCCCGCCCCAGGTGTTCGAGATAATGGGCGTCGCGCGCCAGCTGGTTCGGATCGCGCGCCGACAGCAACGACGCAACGCCGTCACCGGCGCCATACATGTAATGGCGGCGCAGCCACTCGCCGAGTTCGCCCTGGCGCAGGCCGATGCGGACCTCGACGTCGCGCTGCTCGGTTTCGAGCAAGGACAGCTTCTTCTCCACGTCGGCGCGCTCAGCCGCGAGTCGGCGTACCGCACGCTCGACGCGCGACACCGCACGTTCGGCGTCGGCGAGTGCATTGGCCGCGCCCGAGTGCGAGGCCTCGGTCTGCGCCATGTCCTTCTGCAGTTCGCGGATGCGGCGCTTGAGATCGTCGAGATCGGAACGCTTGTCGACGATCTCCTCCTGCTGCGCGACCGCCATCCTGGGCGACACGGCACCGGCGAGCGCGCACAGCACCGCGACCACCCCCAGCGCCCGCGCCGCAACACCCTGACGGCGCCGGACCACCAGCCCGCCAGGTCCAAGCGCACGCCGCGCCGCCCGCTCCACGAACAGGGAGGGCGTCCCGGCGGACGAGCTTGCGGGCGCGCTCATCGGCGGCGGAGCGGCGGGCGGACGCAGGCGCTCAGGCCTTGGCCTTGCCCTGCCCGGCAACCGCGGCCTGCGCGGCGCGGATGGTGTCCTCGTCGGCCAGGTAATAGCTCTTGATCGGCTTCAGATCGGCGTCGAGTTCGTACACCAGCGGCTGCGCGGTCGGGATGTTGAGGGCGACGATGGCGTCATCGGAGATGCCGTCGAGGTACTTGATGAGCGCGCGCAGGCTGTTGCCGTGTGCGGCCACCAGCACCCGGCGCCCGGCGAGGATCTGCGGCACGATCACCGTTTCCCAGTACGGGACGACGCGGGCCACCGTGTCCTTGAGGCATTCGGTGCGCGGAAAACGCGCATGTGGCAGGCCGGCGTAGCGCGGATCGTCGACGGCGAGGCGCGGATCGCCCTCCGGCAGCGGCTGCGGCGGGGTATCGTAAGAGCGGCGCCACACCAGCACCTGCTCGTCGCCGTACTGGGCGGCGGTTTCAGCCTTGTTCAGGCCCTGCAGCGCGCCGTAATGGCGCTCGTTCAGGCGCCACGAATGTTCGACCGGCAGCCACAGCGAGTCGAGTTCCTCGAGCACGATGTTGAGCGTCTTGTTGGCACGCTTGAGCACCGAGGTATACGCCAGATCGAAGCCGTAGCCTTCGCGCTTCAGCAACTGCCCGGCCGCGTGCGCCTCGGCAACGCCCTGCTCGGTCAGGTCCACGTCGGTCCAGCCGGTGAAGCGGTTTTCCTTGTTCCAGGTCGATTCGCCGTGGCGAAGAAGAACGATCTTGTACATTGTGGAGTCGAAATCCCGTTGTGATTGAAGCGCAGCGGCGCGGAAAACGGTCCGTCCACGGGACGAACCGAGCAAGACCGCAGCCCGATATTTTATACTAAGCCTTTTGCGCAACCGGCCTCCCCGTGAACAAAGAAGACATCTTCGAGTTGATCGACAAGCACGAGCACATCGAGACCGCCGCTCGCGCACTCAAGGCCATCGCCCACCCGTTGCGCCTCAAGATTCTGTGCGTGCTCGGCGAAGGCGAGGTCTGCGTGCAGGACATCGTCGAGGCGGTCGGCACGTCGCAGAGCAACATCTCGCAGCACCTCGCGATTCTGCGCGACAAGGGCGTGCTGCAGACCCGCAAGGACGCCAACCGCGTGTTCTACCGTGTCGGCGACCAGCGCACGCTGCAGCTCATCGTGCTGATGCGCGAGGTGTTCTGCGGCGTCCCGCCGGCCAACGGTTGATTCGTTCCTTCCCTCCCTTCCCCCTTTCCCTCCTCACTACCGGAGCATGCTTTCCGTGGAATTCCTGCAACAAAACTGGCATTGGGCGGCGCTCGCCGTCATCACCGGCAGCTGGCTGCTGTTCGACTTCATCCGCAACCAGGGCGACAAGAGCCTGGTCTCCCCGGTCGAGGCCACCATGCTGATCAACCGCGAAGACGCGGTGGTGATCGACGTCCGCGATCAGGGCGAATTCACCCAGGGCCACATCCCCAACGCCCGTCACCTTCCGCTCGGCGACCTGGCGCGGCGCATCGGCGAACTCGAAAAATTCAAGGACCGTCCGCTCGTGCTGTGCTGCGCCAGCGGCGCGCGCTCGGCGAACGCGCTCGCCCAGCTGAAGAAGGCCGGCTTCGAGAAGCTGTACAACCTGCGCGGCGGCTACTTCGAGTGGGAGAAGGCCGGCCATCCGATCAGCCGCAAGAAGAAGTGAGGACGCCCGCGCCATGACCCAGCCCGCGATCCGCATGTACGCCACCGCAGTCTGCCCCTACTGCGTACGCGCCGAGCAGCTGCTGCAGCGCAAGGGCGTCACCGCCATCGACAAGATCCGCATCGACCTCGACCCGGCCCGCCGCGACGAGATGATGAGCCTCACTGGCCGCCGCACGGTTCCGCAAATCTTCATTGGCGACTACCATGTCGGCGGCTGCGACGACCTCTACGAACTCGACCGCAGCGGCGGCCTCGATCCGCTGCTCGGCGGTCGCGGCGCCTGAGCCGGACGCTGCGACCCTGCCTTCCGAATCTTCATCCACTTTGCACAGGCTTCTGAAATGACCGACAACGCGCAACCCGTCTTCTCGATCGAGAAACTCTACGTCAAGGATCTGTCCCTCGAAGTCCCGAACGCGCCGCAGATCTATCTCGAACGCGAAGCGCCCCAGGTCAACGTCCAGTTGCGCACCGAAGGCAACGCCATCGAAGAAGGCCTGTTCGAAGTCACCCTCACCGTCACCGTCACCGCCACCCTCGGCGAAGACCGCTCGATGTTCCTGGTCGAAGTCGCCCAGGCCGGCGTGTTCCAGATCCGCAACATCCCGCAGGGCGACCTCGAGCCGGTGCTGATGATCGGCTGCCCGAACATCCTCTTCCCGTACGCCCGCGAAGCGGTGTCGGACGCCGTCACCCGCGCCGGCTTCCAGCCCGTACTGCTCGCCCCGGTGAATTTCGAGGCCATGTATCAAGCCCAGCAGCAGCAGATCGCCCCGCAGGCGGGCGAAGTCCCGGTTCAGTAAGCCGCATGACCCGCCCGCGCCTTCCGCTCGCGCTCGCGTTCGCCCTCACGGTGGCGGGCGCGCCGGCGCTGGCGATCGAATACCGCTCGGTGGCCGAACCGGCGATCCTCTACGACACGCCGTCGGACAAGGGCAGCCGCCTGTTCATCATCCAGCCGGGGACGCCGGTCGAGGTCGTGGTCGCGCTCGACAAGTGGATCAAGGTCCGCGATCCGGGCGGCGCCCTGACCTGGATCGAGCGCCGCGCGCTCGCCGAACGCCGCACGGTGATCATCACCAGCGCGCGCGCCACCGTCCGCCAGCAGGCCAGCGACAGCGCGCCGGCGGTGTTCGAGACGGTCAAGGACGTGGTGCTGGAGCTGTCCGCGCCCCCCGCCGACGGCTGGGTTCGGGTGCGCCACGGCAGCGGCGCCAGCGGCTACCTCAAAGTCACCGACGTCTGGGGGCTGTGAGCCGGATGCGGATTGCAGTCTTCGGCGCCGGCGCCTGGGGCACGGCGCTCGCCCAGGCCTTTGCCGGCACGCACGACGTGGTGCTGTGGGGGCGCGATCCGGCGCACCTCGACGCACTCGGGCGCGTGCGCGAAAACCGCCGCTATCTGCCCGGCATCGCGCTCCATGAACGCCTGGGCCTGAACGCCGATTTCGACGCCTGCGCGCGCGGCGCCGATCTGCATCTGGTCGTCACCCCGCTTGCCGGACTGCGCGACGCCGTGCGCGCCCTGCATCGCCTGCAACCGGGCACGCCGCTGATCTGGGCGTGCAAGGGCCTGGAAGCCGGCAGCGCCCGCCTGCCACACGAGATCGTCGCCGAGGAGCTCGGCGCCGAAGCGGCCTGCGGCGTGCTCACCGGCCCCAGCTTCGCCGCCGAGGTGGCGCGCGGCCTGCCCGCGGCGATCACCCTCGCCGCCGCCGATGGCGCCTTCGCCGCGCACTGGGTTGGCGTGCTGCATCAACCGCGCCTGCGGCTCTACGCCAACACCGACCTCGTCGGCTGCGAAATCGGCGGCGCGATCAAGAACGTCATGGCGATCGCTTCCGGCGTCTCCGATGGGCTGGGCTTCGGCCTCAACGCGCGCGCCGCGCTGATCACCCGCGGCCTCGCCGAAATCGCCCGCCTTGCCGGCGCACTCGGCGGTCGCCCCGAAACCCTGATGGGCCTCGCCGGCATGGGCGACCTCATCCTCACCTGCACCGGCGACCTGTCGCGCAATCGCCGCGTCGGTCTGGCGCTCGCCGAAGGCAAGACCCTCGCCGACATCCTGCGCGATCTCGGCCACGTCGCCGAAGGCGTATCCACTGCGCGCGAAGTGGTGGCGCTGGCCAACCGCCTCGGCGTGGAGATGCCGATCTGCGCGGCAGTCGACGCCCTGCTCCACCACGGCCTGGTCGCGCCCGACGCGGTCGAGCGCCTGCTCGCGCGCGAACCCAAGCACGAATAGCGCGCCAGCTTTTCCCCCGACCTCCTACGGCGCGCCGCCCTCGAGCGCGCCGGCAAAGCCGTGCTGACGCCAGGCCTCGAACACCACGATCGCCACCGCATTCGACAGGTTCACGCTGCGATTGGTCGGCCGCATCGGAATCCGCAGCCGCTGTGCCGGCGGCAACGCGTCGAGGATGTCGGCGGGCAGACCCCGGCTCTCCGGCCCGAAGATCAGCACGTCGTCGGGCGCGAACGCGACCCGGTCGTGGCGCACCGTGCCGCGCGTGCTGAGCGCGAAGCAGCGGCGCCTGGCGAGCTGCGCCATGCACGCCGCCCAGTCGCGATGCACGGAGAGGCAGGCGAGGTCGTGATAGTCCAGCCCGGCGCGCGCCAGTTGCTTGTCCGACAAATCGAAGCCGAGCGGCTCCACCAGATGCAGACGGGCCCCGGTATTGGCCGCGAGGCGGATGATGTTGCCGGTATTGGGCGGAATTTCGGGCTGATAGAGGACGATGTCGAACATGGCGGACAGGGAGGACGCGAAAACAGTCGCGCACTCTAGCTCAGCCCGGCGTCGGCGTGCGGGCGACCACCCAGTTCTCCACCCGTCGCGCCCCCGCCGCCTTCAGGCAGCGCGCGAACGCGTCGAGGCTCGCGCCGGTGGTCATCACATCATCGACCACGATCAGGCTCAACCCCTCGACCCGAGTCGTACACGCGAACGCGCGCCGCAGATTGCGCCGGCGGGCAGCGCGGTCGAGCGCCTCCTGGGCGGCGGTGTCGCGCACCCGCGACACGCCATCGAGCAGCAAGGGCCGCCGCAGCGCGCGCGCCAACGGCCGGGCGATCTCCACCGCCTGATTGAAGCCGCGCTCCGCCAGCCGCCGACGATGCAGCGGTAGCGGCACCACGCAGTCCGCGCCCTGCCAGCCGTCATCCGCCGCAGCGAGACCGGCCAGGGCCTCGCCCAGCACGCGCGCCACCGCAAGGCGGCCGCGGTACTTCAAGGCCTGCACCAGAACATCGACCGGAAAACCGTACTCGAACGCCGCCCGGGTCGCATCGAACGCGGGCGGCGCACGCAGGCAGGCCCCGCAACGCTGCCCGCCGGCGGCCGGCAGCGCACACACCGGGCAGCGCCCGCCC
>JAEWVQ010000255.1 GCA_023459095.1 Pseudomonadota bacterium
GCACCAACCTGGTCGCCGGCGACACGACTGCCATCACCAGTTCGTTCGTGCCCAAGTACGGCATGATCGTCGATCTGATGGCCGAGGCGCGCACCCAGGGCATCAAGCCGCTGCGCGTGGGCGGGCAGGATCACTACGTGTATCTGTGCCACCCGAAGACCTTCGCCGCGTTGAAGAAGGATGCCGACTTCCGCGACGCGGTCATCAACGCCGGCGAGCGCGGCGCGAAGAACCCGATCTTCACCGGCTCGACCGTGACGATGGACGGCCTGATCATCCACACCAACAACCGCGTCTTCAACACGCTCAAGGCGACCGCCGGGTCGGGCGCGGGCGACACCGGCAAGCTCGGCTACAAGTGGGGTGCGAACGGCGCCGTCAATGGCACCCGCTCGCTGCTCATGGGCTGCCAGGCGATGGGCTTTGCCGACCTGTTCGACACGGCTATCTGGTACGAGGGCAAGGACGACCACGACAACAAGGACGTGATCTCCATCGCCATCTACCAAGGTCTCCTGAAGCCGAAGTTCAAGACCAAGAACGGCGGCACGAAGGAAGACTTCGGCGTCATGACGCTGGACCTCCACCTGGCCTAATCCCTGAACGGGGCGGCCCGGTGACCGGCGCCGCTCCATCGCATAAGGAAACGAGACGATGAGCATCAAGAAGGACTTCAACCGCCAGTCGCCGATCGTGGCCACGGTGGAATTCGCGCTGGCGGATGTCGCAAGCGGTGTGGATCAGCCGGCGATCGACCTGCCGCCCGGTGCGGTGATCCTCTCCGGCGACGTGGTGACCACGCAAGCCTGGGACTCGACCACTTCCGACGTGATCGACGTCGGCGATGCCGGCAGCCAGAACCGCTACCTTAACGACGGCAACTTCCGCGCCCTGGGCGCGCGCGTGCCGCTGGTGCCGACCGGCTACATGCACACCGGCGGCCCGCTCACCGTGCGCTGGACCTCGGGCGGCGGCACGCCGACCACCGGCAAGGCGCGCCTGACGGTCGAGTACATCATCCTGGGCCGCAGCTGCTCGACGCACGGCTGATCAAGCCCATCACCATCAACCACACAAAGGCCGGGGAAACCCGGCCTTTTTCATGAGGTAACGAACCATGTTCATGAAGTCGATTACCGGCGAGCCGGTGCATGTCGGGCTCATCAGCGGCCACTCGATCGTGATCACGCCGGAAGGACGTGACGTGCCACCTCTGCTGATCGGGGAGGTGCTGAAGTCGGGCAAGGTGGCTACTGTTGAGCGCGTTCATGTCGGCCAGGATGGCGCCCCCTCCGCCGATGCGCTCGCCCTCATCGGTGCGCAGCAGACCGCGCAGGGTGAGAAGAACGCCCGCATCAAGGACGCGATCAAGAATGCGCTCGACGCCGGCGACGAGACGTTCATGTCCGAGAAGGGTATCCCCGACGCGCGCAAGCTCGACAAGCTGGTGGGTGAGCCGGTGAGCGCCGCTGAGCGTGACCGGGCCTGGGCTGAACTGCAGGCGGAAGCCGCAGGCGAATGAACCTCGCCGAGTTGCGCGACTTCTGCCGCCAGCGCACTGGCGACGTGCAGGAGCCGTATCTGTGGGGAAGCCCTGAGTGGAACGCCTGGCTGAACGAGGCCGAGCGCGAAGCGTGCATCCGGGCGCGGCTCATCGAGGACTGGGATTCGGTGGTGATCACCGCTGCGGCGGGGGAGTCGCGGTTCGCGCTTCCCGACTACGTGCTCGACGTGGAGCGCGTGGAGCTGCCGGACGGGCGCGAACTCAAGCACTTCGAGGCCACGCGCACGTCGCTGATCCTGCCGCGCCCGCTGCGCGAGCCGGTGACGCTCACCTGCCACGTCATCCGGCTGCCGAAGCAGGACATGGTCGACGACACCGACGAGCCGGAGATTCCGGCGCGGTGGCATCAGCGCATGACCGACTGGGCAATCCGCTGCGCGCACCTCAAGCAGGACTCGGAGACGTTCGACCAGCAGGCCGCAGACCGGTACGAGGCCAGGTTCACGGCAAGTTTCGGCATGGCCCATTCCGCGAACGTCCAGCGCAAGCACCGCAGAAACAGCCCGCGCGTAACTCGGCCCATCAAATTCTGAGGTGAGCATGAGCGCATCTGAGCATCTTTCCGAGGCGGCGCTGGCGGCCGGCGCCAAAGCCACCGCGGGTATGACCCATGGCGGCGCCACGCTGACGATCTTCGGGGGGCTGACGCTCAACGAACTGGCCGTCGTGGTCGGCATCGTGGTCTCCGTCGCTGGCCTGATCGGCAACTGGGTCATCACGTGGCACTGGAAGCGCGCCCACTACCAGCTCGAGCGCGAGCGCATGGAGAAGGAATGCCGCAGTGGGGCGGGCGATGAGTAAGGCCCGCATCGCCATCGTTGCGCTGTCGTTCTCGGCGCTCGGCTTCGTCGGTCTGGTCCTGAAAGAGGGCTACCGCGGCGAGGCTTACCGAGACGTCGCGGGTGTGCCGACGATCGGCTACGGCACGACCAAGAGCGTCGAGATGGGCGACCGGGTGAGCCCCGAGACCGCGCTGGTGTGGGCGATCCGCGACGTGCGGAAGTTCGAGGGTGCGATCAAGGAGTGCGTGACCGTCCCGCTCTACCAGTACGAGTACGACGCCTATGTGTCGTTCGCCTACAACGTGGGCGGCCAGGCCTTCTGTGGCTCGACCTTGGTCAGGAAGCTCAACGCCGGGGACTACGCCGGGGCTTGCTCCGAACTGCACCGCTGGGTCTACGCGGGCGGCAAGCGCGTGCAGGGGCTGGTGAACCGGCGCACGCATGAATACCTGACCTGCATCGGCAGGAATCGCAACCAAGGAGAAGGGCAATGAAGAAGTACATCGGAACCAAGACCATCTACGCCACGCCGATGACGCGGCAGGCGTACAACGACTATCGCGGCTGGGATCTGCCGGCAGATGAGAACGGCGACGATCCCGGCTTCCTGGTCGAGTACATCGACGGTGGCAAGGCCAACGATCCGCGGCACAAGGGCTACATCAGCTGGAGCCCGGCCGATGTCTTCGAACGCGCCTATCGTCCGACCCGTGGCATGTCTTTCGGCATGGCCATCGAGGCTTTGAAGGCTGGCCAGAAGGTTGCGCGCGCCGGCTGGAACGGCAAGGGCATGTGGCTCGCCATCTCCTGCAGCGGAACGCGGGAAGTTCCTGCGAGCGGGTTCTGGTCTCCTCACAATGCCGAGCACGCTCGCCTGAACGGCGGAATCGCCACCGTCCTGCCGTCGATCACGATGAAGACCGCGCCTGGTGAAATCCTGATGGGCTGGCTTGCCTCGCAGTCGGACATGCTGGCCGACGACTGGGAGATCGTGCAATGAGCGACGAACAGATCGAGCAGCAAATTCAGGCGAAGGGACTGACCGCGCCGCGCATCACTCCGGACGACATCGAGGCGAATATCGCCGACGAGTATTACTTCACCGCTGCAGATGGTGTGTGTGGCGACGACTGGGATAAATACCTCAACTCGCCAATGCTGATGAATGAGAGCCCACTCTGCTTCCTGACCTTCTGCGTCCTCGTCCTGCGCAACGGCTTCACCGTCACCGGCGAAAGCGCCTGCGCCAGCCCGGAGAACTTCGACGCCGAACTCGGCCGCAAGAACGCGCGCCAGAACGCCATCCAGAAGATCTGGCCCCTGATGGGCTACGAACTGCGCAGCAAGCTCGCCCGGCAGGCTGAGTTCGGCTGCGATGGCGAGGTGGCTTGGGTAAAGGCCTGCGCCTGCGGCCCGAACGAAGCATGTTCCAACCACCACGGCGCGCCGGCCACCAAGGAGGCGTGATGGGGATGGGCGATTGCTACGGCCGCGGACAGGATGAGCCGGATATCCGCGGAACCCTGATGACGGACGGCAAGGACATCTTGTTCCGCAGACCGGACGGGCGTGTCAAGCGCTGGATCCCTGGGGATGTCTGGACCATCACGCACCCACTTCTGGGGACTTTGTGCGAAATCGAGATCAGGGTACTGCCGGTCGCGGAGGCCACGCTGCAGCCCGGTGATGGCGCCTACTCCAGCGCTGGAAACCAGGAGCAGTGATGTGCCCACCCTTTACGCCATTCTTCTTTCCTCTGCCGTGGCTGGCCTGCTGGGCGGCTGGGGCGGCTACCGCATGGGCGTCTCGGGCTGTGCGGATGAGCGCATCGAGCACGCCGAACAGCTCCGAGACCAAGCTCTCGCTTATGCCGGCGCCTGGACTGACGCAGTGGACGACGCCGAAGCCCGGCTTGAAGCCCATGCCCGCCGACTTGCCGAGGCACGTCGGCAACGTGCGGCCGCTCTGTCCCACGCCGAGGAGCTGAGACATGCGCTCGACAGTCTGCCTGATCGCCCTGATTGCCATTTCGACGATGCCGAGCTGCGCGCACTCGCCGACCTCCGCCGCGCCTACTTTCCGGGCGCCGGTGCCGGCCGAGTGCAGGTTGGAATGCCCGGCGCCGCCGGAGCCGGTCTCCGACCCGCGGATGGCGATCGCGGATCTGTACCGATGGGGCTCCGCGTGCGCGAACCAGCTCAGTGAATGCGTGGAGAGCCTGAAGCAATGACCACCAGCATGCACATCGACCTGCGCGTCGGCGAAACGCTGCAACTCGCCGGCGCTGACGGCGCGCAGATCAGCATCACGCTTGGGCAGAAGTCGGGCCAGCGGGCGCGGCTCTCGGTGCAGGCGCCACCCAGCGTCGAGATCAAGCGCCCGAGCGCGCGGGGCGACAAAACGGAGAAGTAGCAGCCGGCGGCAGCCGGCAGAAGTGGCGCGCAGGAGTGCGCCTTGGGTTTCACCACCAAGGAGCACGCCAGCATGGCAAACACCCTGTACGACAAGGCGCGCCAGCGCTTCCTCGAGGCACAGCTGAATTGGATGACCGACACCATCAAGGTGATTCTGGTCGATACCGCCGCCTACACGCCGCAGACGGCGATCCATGAGTATCTGGCCGACATCCCGGTGTCGGCACGCGTAGCCGGACCAGTCACCCTGACCGCGAAGGCAACGACTGGCGGGGCGGCCGATGCGGCGGACGCAACCTTCACCAGTGTGTCGGGGCCGTCGATCGAGGCCATTGTGATCTATGCGGACACGGGCACCGAAGCGACGTCCCCGCTGATCGCGTACATCGACACTGCGACCGGCTTGCCGATCACGCCCAACGGTGGCGACATCATCGTCACCTGGGACAACGGGGTGAATAAGATCTTCAAGGTGTGAGCCAGCCGTGACCTGCGATACCTGCAAGCAAGCGCTGGGACGGCTTGCCGATCCGCCTCCGGCACCGGCGATCGACGGGCCCGCTCTGGAGCCGGCGGTGAAGCCGGCACCGCTGCGGGTCGGCGTGACTGGAATCAACGCTGTTCAGTTCGGCGCAGCGCCGGAGCGCCCGAAGCGTCCGCCGATCGACTTCATCGTGCGTCTGCCGCCGTTCGAAATGTTCGCCGCGGAAAAGCTGGGTGTGCCCGGCAATGCCGTGGCGCAGCGCGCGGTGCGCAATCTCGCGGCCGAACCCAGCGTGCTCGACGAGTACGAGACGTGGCATGCCGCAAAGGGCCGCTGGCCGGCTGAAACGCCTTATGGCGTGCTTAGAGGAGGTGGGTGATGGGTTCCCGACGTGTGATCGTGGTGGCAACCGCAGTCGCCCCGTACCTGGCGTTCTATGACCAGGAAACGGGTATGCGT
>JAEWVQ010000256.1 GCA_023459095.1 Pseudomonadota bacterium
CGGCAGGGCCGCGCGCCGCGCCGCCAATGCTTCGCGCGAACGCGCATGCAAGGCGGCGAGCTCCGCCTCCAGGCGCGCGCGCCGCTCGCCGCCGGCGCGCCTCGCCTCGCGCGCGAGACGCGCCAGCTTCGGGCGATCCGCACTCAGACTATCCTCGAACGCCGCCGCGTCGCGGCGGGCGCCACCGCTTTCGGCCCCCATCGATTTCATTGCCTGCACACTTCAACTTTGGGCGCGCATTATCCCCGCTCGGGCAAGGCTGCGGCCAGCGCCACTTGCCGCGCACGGTTTACGGCACGCCCCTGCGCGGTGCGACAATGCGACCTCGCCCTTCCAGCCCGCCCCTCGAGCGCCGCCATGCACGCCTTGCCGATCGCCGCCATCGTCTACACCCCCACCGACAACATCGAAGCGCTGATCGTGCAGGTCGCGCGCACCCTCGAGGCGCGCGGCGTGCATCTGGGCGGCGTGATCCAGCACGATCTCGCCACCGTGATCGACGACCCTTGCGCCATGGAACTCGAAGACCTCGCCAGTGGCGCGCGCTTTTCGCTGTCGCAGGAACTCGGCCGCGGCTCCGAAGCCTGCCGCCTCGATCCCGCCGCGCTCGCCCAGGCCGCGGTCATGGTGCGCGATGCGGTGACGCGCGGCGCGGAGCTGGTGATCTTCAACAAGTTCGGCGCCCAGGAAGCCGCCGGCGCCGGGTTGCGCGCCGAAATGGGCGTCGTCGTGCTCGCCGGCGTGCCGCTGCTGACCGCGGTCGGCGAGCGCTTCCTGCCCGAATGGCAGGCCTTCACCGGCGGCGACGGCGCGCTGCTGAGCCCGGACGCGGACAGCGTGCTGGCATGGTGGGCCACGCTGCACGGCGCGCACTGACGCGGCCCCGCCCCACCATGGACTGCCGCCCCGGCTGCGCCGCCTGCTGCATCGCGCCCTCGATCACCCGCCCGATCCCGGGCATGGAAAGCGGCAAACCGGCCGGCGTGCGCTGCGTGCAGCTCACCGCCGACGGGCGCTGCGCGCTGTTCGGCGATCCGCGGCGCCCCGCGTTCTGCGGCGGCCTGCAACCCGCCGCCGACATGTGCGGCGACAGCCGCGAACACGCGTTGCGCTGGCTCGAGACGCTGGAGATCGCCACCCGGCCGTAGCGCTGCGTCAGCGGATCACGCGCCCGCCGTCGCCGAACATGGCGAAATCGACATAGGTCGAGCCGGACCGCCCGGCCACCCCGAAGTCGAGCACATAGCCGCCGACATCGAGCTTGCGCGCGCCCTGCAACGCACGCAGCGTGGCCGCCGCGGTGGGCGTGGCGCCGACGCCGCGCAGCGCCTGCACCAGCGCCTTCGCGGCAATGAAACCTTCGATCGAGCGCGCCGACAGATCCGGATCGTGGCTCGCGGCACGCAGCTTCAGATACTCGCGATTGACCGCCAGCGTGTCCTGCGCCTCCTGCGGCAACACCACCGAAAAGGCGAAGCCGCGCGCGCCACCGGGGCCGAGCGCGTTGAGCAACTGCCGGGTGTCGATGATCGACAGCCCGTAGAGCGTGGCGTCGCCGCCGCGCGCACGGTACTGGCGCACGAACTCGATCCCCGCCGCGGTGGTGGCGCCCAGGAACAGCGCCTGCGGATTGGCCTGCAGCATCGCCTCCACCGCCTCCTCCACGCGCACCGTGTTGCGTTCGTAGCCGGCACGGCCGACGAGCGCGATGCCGTTGCGCGCGGCCGCGGCCTCGGCGCCGACGATCACGTCCTGCCCCAGCGCATCGTCCTGATACACCAGACCGACGCGCCGGATGCCGACCCCGGCGAGCTGGCGAAACAAGGTGTCGACCTCGTCGTGATAGCTCGCCTTGACCACGAACACATTGGCCCCGGCGATCACCGCCGACGCGCCCGACACCGCACCGACGAGCGCGGTGCCACTGCGCCCGAGCACGCCGTCGTCGATCAGCGCCTTGACGTTGTCGGTGCCTACCGTGCCGAGCAGCGCCACCGGCGCCTCCTGCTGGATCAGCGCCCTGGCCAGCCTCACCGTCTCGCTCGGCTTTTGCCCGTCGTCACGCGTCACCAGGCGGAGCGGCACGCCGTTGACCCCGCCCTGGGCATTGACGTGATCGAAATACAGCCGGGCTCCAGCGTGGATGGCCTTGCCGGTCACCGCCTGCGGGCCGGAGAACGGCGCCACCTGGCCGACGACGAGTTCGCGCGCAGACGCCGCCGGCACCACGCTGCTCAGCACAAAAACAGCCGCGAGCAGACGCAGCGGAAGATCGAACAAACGCATGAGCTTATCCTCGAAAATGCCTAAGCAATTTAGTCAGGTATTTCGTCGCGATTGTTCAAGCCCTTGCCCGGCAAGGCAATTACGGTTATCCACAGTACGAAGAAGGCGCGGCCAACGCCGCACTCCGCCCACCGGCAGGCCCGACGCTGCGGCGCAACACCCGGGCGCCCGATATAATCGGCGGCCTGCCTACACGCCGGACCCGCCGCCGCATGGACTTCTCCCTACTGCTCATCGCCCTCGTCCTCGGCATCGTCGAAGGCCTCACCGAGTTCCTGCCGATCTCCTCCACCGGCCACCTGATCATTCTCGGCGACCTCCTCGGCTACAACGACGAGGCGAGCAAGGTGTTCAAGATCGTCATCCAACTCGGCGCCATCCTCGCCGTGTGCTGGGACTACCGCGAACGCCTGCTCGGCGTCGCCGCCGGGCTCGCCACCGAGCGCAGCGCGCAGCGCTTCGTCGGCCTGCTGTTCGTCGGTTTCCTGCCCGCCGCGGTGCTCGGGCTGATGTTCCATTCGACGATCAAGGGCGCGCTGTTCAATCCGCTGGTGGTCGCCGGCGCGCTCATCGTCGGCGGGCTGGTCATCCTCTACGTCGAGAAGCGCGCCTACCGGCCGCGCGTGCTCACCGTCGATGCGATGGGCTGGGGCGACGCGCTCAAGGTCGGCTTCGCCCAGGCGCTGGCGATGATTCCGGGCACCTCGCGTTCGGGGGCGACGATCATGGGCGGACTGATCTTCGGCCTGTCGCGCAAGACCGCGGCCGAGTTTTCGTTCTTCCTCGCCATTCCGACGATGTTCGCCGCCACCGCCTACGACCTCTACAAGAACTGGGCGCTGCTGCGCGCCGACGACCTGCCGGTGTTCGCGGTCGGCTTCGTCGCCGCCTTCGTGTCGGCGATGTGGGCGGTGCGCGGCTTCATCCGCTTCATCTCCAACCACACCTTCGTCGCCTTCGCCTGGTACCGCATCGCCTTCGGCCTGGTGGTGCTCGCCACCTGGCAGTTCGGCTGGGTGGCGTGGACCGAGGGCTGAGCATGATCATCTACCTGCACGGCTTCCGCTCCGCCCCGGCCTCGGTGAAGGCGCGCGCGCTCCACGCCCACATGGCCGCGCGCGGCCTCGGCGAACGCTACTGGTGCGAGCAGCTGCCGGTGTCGCCGGTGGCGGCGATGGCGCTCGCCGAGGCCGCGATCGCGCACAGCCGCGCGCGCGGACTCGAGCCCACCGTGGTCGGCAGCTCGCTTGGCGGCTACTACGCCACCTGGCTCGCCGAACGCCACGGCCTGCGCGCAGTGCTGGTCAATCCGGCGGTGATCGCGCCGCTGTCGCTCGAAGCCTATGTCGGCGAGCAGACCAATCTGTATACCGGCGAGCGTTTCGACTTCACCCGCGCCCATATCGACGCCCTGCGCGCCCTCGACGTGCCCGCGATCACCCGCCCGCAGCGCTACTGGCTGCTCGCCGAGACCGGCGACGAAGTGCTCGACTACCGCCATGCGGTGGCGAAGTACGCGGGCGCCCGGCAGACCGTGCTCGAGGGCGGCGACCACGGCTTCTCGCGCTGGCCGGACTACCTCGACGCCGTGCTCGCCTTCGCCGGCCTCGCCTGATCCGCTTTTCCGGTGCGCCCCGCGCACCGACCACCCGAGATGCCCCCATGAGTTCCGCTTTCGACGCCCGCCGCTTCAAGGCCATGGAACGCGCCGGCTTCAACCGCATCGCCGCGCGCTATGCCGACGGCGCGCCACTGCGCGCCGATCTGGCGCATGCGCTGCTCGACGCCGCCGCGCTCGCCTCCGGGC
>JAEWVQ010000257.1 GCA_023459095.1 Pseudomonadota bacterium
ACCGCCGACGCCTCCCCGGGGGGGGGGGCCCACACGCCCCCGCCCGCCGCCCCCACCGGAGAAACCCGAATGAAACTTGCCTCCCTCAAGCAAGGCGGCCGCGACGGCACGCTCGTCGTCGTCAGCCGCGATCTCGCACGCTGCCGCGCGGTGCCGGCGATCGCCCGCAGCCTGCAGGCCGCGCTCGACAACTGGGCCGAGTGCGAGCCGCAGCTGCGCCAGGTCTATGAAGCGCTCAACAGCGGCGCGCTCGGCGACAGCCCCGCCTTCGACCCCGCGGCCTGCGCCTCGCCGCTGCCGCGCGCCTACCAGTGGGCCGACGGCTCGGCCTACATCAACCACGTCGAGCTCGTGCGCAAGGCGCGCAACTCGCAGGTGCCGGCCTCGTTCTACACCGACCCGCTGATGTACCAGGGCGGCTCCGACAGTTTCATCGGCCCGCGCGACGAGATCGTCGCCGACGAGGCCTGGGGCATCGACTTCGAAGCCGAAGTCGCGGTGGTCACCGGCGACCTGCCGCTGGGCGCGGGCCCGGCCGAGGCGGCGAAGGCGATCCGCCTGGTCATGCTGGTCAACGACGTGAGCCTGCGCGGGCTGATTCCGGCCGAACTCGAAAAGGGCTTCGGCTTTTTCCAGAGCAAGCCGGCCTCGGCCTTCAGCCCGGTGGCGGTGACCCCCGACGAACTCGGCGACGCCTGGCGCGACGCCAAGCTTCACCTGCCGCTGCGCGTCGATCTCAACGGCAAGCCCTTCGGCTGCCCGAACGCCGGCGTGGACATGACCTTCGATTTCGGCCAGCTCGTCGCCCACATCACCAAGACGCGCGAAGTCGAGGCCGGCACCATCGTCGGCTCGGGCACGGTGTCGAACAAGCAGGGCGACCTGTGGGGTTCGTCGATCGAGCACGGCGGCGTCGGCTACTGCTGCCTCGCCGAACTGCGCATGTACGAGACCATCGAGCAGGGCAAACCCGCCACCCCCTTCATGCGTCCGGGTGATACCGTGCGCATCGAGATGGTCGATGCCGCCGGGCACAGCATCTTCGGCGCGATCGAAAACCGCGTCGTGGCGCCGACCCGCTGAGTGCCACCCGCGCCCGCACGCCCCCTCAGCATCAATCACAACAACGGAGGAGACCCCATGAAGCGCACCACCCTGATCGGCCTGCTCAGCGCGGCCGCCGCCCTCGCCGCACCTGCCGCCCACGCCGAGGAGATCATCCTCAAGGTCGCCCACTTCTGGCCGAGCACCGCGCTGTCGCACCAGAAGGTGCTGCTGCCGTGGTGCGACAAGATCGCCCAGGAATCGGCCAACCGCCTCAAATGCCAGATCTATCCGGCGATGCAGCTCGGCGGCACGCCGCCGCAGCTGATCCAGCAGGCCGCCGACGGCGTCGCCGACATCGTGTGGACGCTGCCCGGCTATTCCGCCGGGCGCTTCCCCTCGGTCGAAGTATTCGAACTGCCGTTCATGTCGCGCAAGGCCGAACCCACCAGCCGCGCGCTGTGGGAATACGCCGAGAAGTTCGCGCAGAAGGACTTCGCCCTGGTCAAGCCGCTCGCCTTCCACGTCCATGACGAAGGCTATATCCACGGCAACAAGCGTCCGATCGCGACGATGGCCGACTTCCGCGGCCAGAAGATGCGCGCGCCCACCCGCCTGACCAACAAGATGCTCGCCGCCTTCGGCGCCTCGCCGGTGGCGATGCCGCTGCCGGCGGTGACCGAATCGATGTCCAAGGGCGTGATCGACGGCTACGTGCTGCCGTGGGAGGTGATCCCGCCGGTCAAGCTGCACGAGCTGACCAAGTACCACTCGGAGACCGACCGCAGCGAACCGGCGCTGTACACCGCAGTGTTCACGATTGCGATGAACAAGGCCAAGTACGCGAGCCTGCCCGACGACCTGAAGAAGGTCATCGACAACAACTCCGGCGCCGACTTCTCCGCGGCGATCGGCCGCGTGTGGGACGAATCGGCCCCCGCCGCACGGCAGAAGGCCGTCGAGCGCGGCAACCAGTTCAACACCATTCCGGCGTCCGAGCTGGTGTCGTGGCGCAAGGTCGGCGACCAGATCGCTACCGAATGGGTTTCCGAAATGGACGCAAAAGGTTATCCCGGCAAGGACATGCTGGATTCCGCCCGCAACCTGATCGACAAATACGGCAAGTAAGGCCGCAAACCGGGCGGTGGGGACGCGCATGGCGCGGCCCCACCGCTTTTTTCATGGATCCGCCCGAATGCCGGCGACGACGACGATGAAGCTCTACACCTATTTCCGCAGCTCCGCGGCCTACCGCGTGCGCATCGCGCTCAAGCTCAAGGGGCTGGACTACGAGGCGGTGCCGGTACACCTCGTGCGCGGCGGCGGCGAGCACCGCCAGCCCGCCTATCTCGGCATCAACCCCGCGGCGCTGGTGCCCGCCCTCGTCGATGACGACCACGTGCTGACGCAGTCGCTGGCGATCATCGAATACCTCGACGAAATCCATCCCGCGCCCGCGCTGCTGCCCGGCAGCGCCGCCGAGCGCGCGCGCATCCGCGCCCTCGCCCAGGCCATCGCCTGCGACCTCCACCCGATCAACAACCTGCGCGTGCTGCAATACCTGACGCGCGAATTCGGCGCCGACGACGCGCAGAAGAACGCCTGGTACCGGCACTGGATCGGCACCGGACTGGGCGCGGTCGAGGCCATGCTCGCCGGCGACGCGCGCACCGGCGCCTGCTGCCACGGCGACACCCCGACGCTTGCCGATTGCTGCCTGGTGCCGCAGGTGTTCAACGCGCGCCGCTTCGGCTGCGATCTGGGTGCGATGCCGACCGTGATGCGCATCGCCGAGCACTGCGCGACCTTCGACGCCTTCCGCCGTGCCGCACCGGAGAACCAGCCCGACGCCGAGTGAGCATCGGCCAGAGCCCCTACTCGGCGCGGGGTCGGGCGGCGGCGGCCGGAGTGTCATAATCCGACGATGACGACTCCCGCTCCCGCCACCGCCGCGTTCGCGGTGCTGATCATCTGCCTGACCTCGCTCGGCCCGCTCTCCACCGACTTCTACCTCCCCGCGCTGCCCACCATCGCCGCCGCGCTCGGCACCGACAGCGCCGGCGCCCAGCTCACGCTGTCGGTGTACATGATCGGCTTCGGCTGCGGCCAGCTCCTCCTCGGCCCCCTCTCCGACCGCTACGGCCGGCGCCCGGTGCTGCTGTGGGGCATGGCGGCCTACGTGCTGGCCTCGGTGGCATGCACCGTGGCGCCCGACATCGACACCCTGATCGCCGCGCGCTTCCTGCAGGCGCTCGGCGCCTGCGCCGGGCCGGTGCTGGGGCGCGCGGTGGTGCGCGATCTGTACGGCCCCAGCGAAGCCGCGCGCATGCTGTCCTACATCGCCGGCGGCACCGCGCTCGCACCGCTGCTCGGGCCGCTGCTCGGCGGCTGGCTCACGGTGCTGTTCGGCTGGCGCGCGAGCTTCGTGTTTCTGACCCTGTTCTCCTTCGTGCTCGCGCTGGTGACCTGGAAGAGCCTGCGCGAAACCAACCGCAACCCCGATCCGGCGGCGATGCGCCCCGCGGTGATGCTGGGCAACTACCGCCGCCTGCTCGCCGACCGCGCCTACCGCGGCGTGCTGCTCACCGGCAGCTTCGCGTTCGCCGCGCTGTTCGCGTTCATTTCCGGCGCGCCCTTCGTCTTCATCGAGCTCTACGGCATGTCGCCGCAGGGCATGGCGATCGCGTTCGGCGCCAATGTCACCGGCTTCATGCTCGGCACCACGCTGTCGGGGCGGCTGTCGCGCCGGGTCGGCGTCGACCGCCTGATGCGCGCCGGGGTGTGGCTGGGCGCGGCCGGGGGCGTGGCGCTCGCCGCGCTCGCGCTCGTCGGCGCCGCGCATCCGGCCGCAGTGATCGTGCCGATGTGGTTCATCACCTGCTCCACCGGCCTGGTGCTGCCCAACGCCACCGCCCTGGGCCTGTCGGGCTATCCGCACATGGCGGGCGCGGCGGCGTCGCTGATGGGCTTCGTGCAGATGGGATGCGGCGCGGTGTTCGGCGCCATCGTCGGCCACGGCGTGCAGGCTTCGGCGACGCCGATGGCGCTCACCGTCGCCGCCGGCGTGCTGTGCAGCCTCGCGGCGTGGCGTCTGGGCGTGCGCCGCAGCGCCTGAGGCTCAGGCCACCAGGCCTTCGATGAGGGCCACGGTGCGCTGCGTGGCGCCGCGGTCGCCTTCAGCGTAGCGCGCTCCGGCGGCGGCCATCGCCGCGCGGCCTTCGGCGTCGGCGAGCAGGGCGAGACCTTCGGCGATGCCGCGCTCGGCGTCGGCCGCACGCAACGCGGCGCCGGCGGCGAGCGCCTGTTCGGCGACCTGGGCGAAGTTGTAGGTATGCGGGCCGACAATCACCGGCGTGCCCACGGCGCAGGCCTCGATCAGGTTCTGCCCGCCGAACTCGAGCCAGCTGCCGCCGATCAGGGCGACGTCGGCGGCGTGGTAGTAGGCGAACATCTCACCCATCGAATCCCCCAGCCACACCCGTGTGGACGCCGCCACCGGCGCGTCCGCGGAGCGGCGCTGCAGGGCGAGGCCGCGCGCCGCGGCCAGCGCGGCGACGTCGTCGAAGCGCTGCGGGTGGCGCGGCACGATGGCGAGCAGCACCTCGGGCGGGGCGAGGCGGGCGAAGGCGTCGAGCAGCAGGGCTTCCTCGCCCTCGCGCGTGCTCGCGGCGAGCAGCAGCGGACGCGCGCCGACAAGGTCGCGGAAGTGCGCGCCGAGCGCGAGCGCGGCCGGCGGCGGCGTGATGTCGAACTTGATGTTGCCGGTCACCGTGGTGCGGCGCGCGCCCAGCGCGCCGAGACGGGCGGCGTCGGCCGCGGTCTGCGCCCCCACCGCGGCGAGCGCGCCCAGGGTCAGCGCCGACAGCGCCGGCAGGCGGGCGTAGCGCAGCGCCGAGCGCTCCGACAGGCGGGCGTTGGCGAGCGCCACCGGCACCCCCCGGCGGCGGCTCACCGCGAGCAGGTTGGGCCACAGCTCGGTTTCCATGATCACCCCGAACTCGGGGCGGAAATGACGCAGGAAGCGGCTCGCGAGCCCCCCCAGGTCGTAGGGCAGATAGACGCGCAGCACGCGCGACTCGCCGGCGAACAGCGCCTTCGAGGTGGCGCGCCCGGTCGGCGTCATGTGGGTGAGCACCACGGTGTGCTCCGGCCAGCGTTCGAGCAGCGCGCGCACCAGCGGTTCGGCGGCGCGGGTTTCGCCGACCGACACCGCATGCACCCAGATCACCCGCCCCGGGGCGCGCACCCGGTAGTGGCCGAAGCGTTCGCCGATGTGCTTGAGGTAGGAGGGCTGGCGGCGCGCGCGCCAGAGCAGGCGCAGCAGGACGAAAGGCAGCGCGACGAGCCAGAGCAGCGTATAGGGCAGACGGGTGAGCATCAGGTCCGGCAGGGAACGGGGTCGCAGCAGTATAAGGGCTCGCGCCGGACTGTCACGCCGCAGGGCAGCGTGCCGCGTGCCACGGATTTCCCCGCCTCGTCGACAATGACGGCAACGGACGCATGCGATAATCCGCAGCTTCTTGGCTCGGGAGTCCCTCGTTCATCATGAAGATCCTCGTTACCGGCGCCGCGGGTTTCATCGGCATGCACGCCTCGGAACGTCTGCTCGCCCGCGGCGACGAAGTCGTCGGCGTGGACAACCTCAACGACTATTACGACCCGACGCTGAAGGAGGCCCGGCTCGCGCGCCTCGCCCCGGCGCCCAACTTCCGCTTCGTGAAGATGGACGTCGCCGACCGCGACGGCATGGCGCGCCTGTTCGCCGAAGAAAAGTTCGACCGCGTCATCCACCTCGCCGCGCAGGCCGGGGTGCGCTACTCGCTGCAGAACCCGCACGCCTACATCGACAGCAACATCGTCGGCTTCACCAACATCCTCGAGGGCTGCCGCCACAGCAAGGTCGCGCACCTGGTGTATGCGAGCAGCTCCAGCGTGTACGGCGGCAACACGAAGATGCCGTTCTCCGAGCACGACAGCGTCGACCACCCGGTGAGCCTGTACGCCGCGACCAAGAAGGCCAACGAGCTGATGGCGCACACCTACAGCCACCTCTACGGCCTGCCCACCACCGGCTTGCGCTTCTTCACCGTGTATGGCCCGTGGGGGCGCCCGGACATGGCGCTGTTCCTGTTCACCAAGGCCATGCTCGAAGGCCGTCCGATCGACGTCTTCAACCACGGCCGCATGAAGCGCGACTTCACCTACATCGACGACATCGTCGAGGGCGTGATCCGCACCCTGGACCGCGTCGCCGAGCCCGACCCCGGCTTCGACGCCGACCGCCCCGACCCCGGGCGCAGCAAGGCGCCGTTCCGCGTGTTCAACATCGGCAACAACAACCCGGTGGAACTGATGGGTTTCATCGAGGCGATCGAGGGAGCGCTCGGCGTCAGCGCGCAGAAGAACTTCCTGCCGCTGCAGGACGGCGACGTGCCCGCGACCTACGCCGACACCGACGAGCTCAACGCATGGACCGGCTTCGTGCCGGCGACCAGCGTCAACGACGGCGTCGCCCGCTTCGTCGCCTGGTATCGCGCCTACTACAAGGTCTGAGGTGCGTCTCGATCTGCGCACCACGCTGGGCTGCTACCTGCTGCTCGCCGTGGTGGTTGCGGGCGGCGCGGTGGTGCCGCTGATGAACAACGACTCGGCCCACCACGCCGGCATCGCCCTGCACATGGTGCAGAGCGGCGACTGGACGAGCCTGGTGACCCAGGGCGAGGCTTATCTCGACAAGCCGCATCTGCTGTTCTGGCTCGCTGCGGCCGCGTTCGAGCTGTTCGGCGTCAGCGCCTTCGCCTACAAGCTGCCGTCGCTGCTGTTCTCGGTGCTCGCGGTGGTCTCCACCGCGCGCCTCGGCGCCCTGCTGTACTCGGCCGAAGTCGGGCGGCTGGCCGGCCTGGTGCTGGCGAGCGCGCTCGCCTTCATCCTCGCCAACAACGACGTGCGCATGGACGCGGTACTCACCGGGGCGATCGCATTCGCGATCTGGCAGCTGGTGGCCTTCGCCACCGACGGGCGCTGGCGCAACCTGGTGCTGGGCGGACTCGGGCTGGCGCTCGGCTTCGCCACCAAGGGCATGATCGGCGTGGCAATGCCGCTGATCGCGGTGGGCTTACACCTCGTCTACCGTCGCGACTGGCCGCGGCTGTTCGACGCGCGCTGGCTCGTCCTGCCCTTCGTCGTGCTGCTGTTCGCCTCACCGGTGCTCTACGCCTATCACCAGCAGTTCGGCGTCGACGGCGTGCGCTTCATCCTGTGGTCGCAGAACCTCGAACGCCTCGCCGGCGAACGCTTCGGCAACGCCGGCGCGGACGATCCGCTGTTCTTCGTGCACACCTTCCTGTGGGCCTTCCTGCCCTGGTCGCTGCTCTGCCTGGGCGCGCTGTGGGCCCATGGCCGCCGCATCGCGCGCGGCGGCCTGCGCCCGCAGGCCGGGGTCGAGGCGCTCACCCTGGGCACCCTCGTCGTGCTGTTCGCGATCATTTCCGCGTCCCGCTTCAAGCTGCCGCACTACCTCAACATCCTGCTGCCGCTGTTCGCGGTGCTGTTCGC
>JAEWVQ010000258.1 GCA_023459095.1 Pseudomonadota bacterium
GGCTGGCCAAGCTCAAGAGCACCTACGCCGACAAGCTGCCGCGCATGGTCAACCCGAAGACCGGCCGCGTGCACACCAGCTTCGCGCAGGCCACCGCGGTCACCGGGCGGCTCGCCAGCTCCGAGCCGAACCTGCAGAACATCCCGATCCGCACCGCCGAGGGCCGCCGCATCCGCGCCGCCTTCATCGCCCCGCGCGACCACCTCATCGTCTCCGCCGACTACTCGCAGATCGAGCTGCGCATCATGGCCCACCTCTCCGGCGACGCGCGCCTGCTCGACGCCTTCGCGCGCGGCGAGGACGTGCACCGCGCCACCGCCGCCGAGGTGTTCGGCGTCGACCCGGCGGCCGTGACGAGCGAACAGCGCCGCTACGCCAAGGTGATCAACTTCGGCCTGATCTACGGCATGAGCGCGCACGGCCTGGCGAAGAACCTCGGCATCGAGCGCGCCGCGGCGCAGAGCTGGATCGACCGCTACTTCGCGCGCTATCCCGGGGTGGCGAACTACATGGAACGCATCAAGGCCGAGGCCCGCGACCAGGGCTACGTCGAGACCGTGTTCGGCCGCCGCCTGCACCTGCCCGACATCCGCGCCCAGCAGGTCGGCCGCCGCCAGGCCGCGGAGCGCGCGGCGATCAACGCGCCGATGCAGGGCACCGCCGCCGATCTCATCAAGAAGGCGATGATCGCGGTGCATGCCTGGCTGGCAACGTCCGGCCTGCGCGCGCGGCTGGTGCTCCAGGTCCACGACGAACTCGTGCTCGAAGTGCCGCAGGACGAACTCGACAAGGTCCGTGCCGAACTGCCGAAGCTGATGGGCGGGGTGGCGGCGCTCGCCGTGCCGCTGCTCGTCGAGGTCGGCCAGGGCGCGAGCTGGGACGACGCCCACTGACGCGGGCGGCCCCGCCGGACGGCCGGGGCCGGTGGCGGGGTGATTCCGCGGTGCGCGGCGATGCTGGTCGCATGGTGTTGTTTTTACCCATCAATGCGCGGGTAAATGTGTCAGGACTGTTACATCGTCGTTAGAATCCGCCCCCTTCCCAGGTCGCCACCGCCCGCGGGTCGCGGGCTTTTTCATGTCGAACGCAACGCCCCATCTTGCCTACCGTCCCGACGTGGACGGTCTGCGCGCGATTGCCGTCCTCGCCGTGGTCGTGTTCCACGCCTTTCCCGCGGCGCTGCCGGGCGGTTTCGTCGGCGTCGACATCTTCTTCGTCATCTCCGGCTTCCTGATCTCGTCGATCATCCTGAAGGCCCTCGACGGCGGCGGCTTCCGCTTCGCCGATTTTTACGCGCGGCGCATCCGGCGGATCTTTCCGGTGCTGCTCCTCGTGGTCCTGGGCTCGTTGCTGCTCGGCTGGGGCGTGCTGCTGCCTGGCGAATATGCGCAGCTGGGCAAGCATGCGCTCGCCGGCCTGGGCTTCGTCGCCAATTTCGCGTTCTGGCAGGAAACCGGCTACTTCGACACCGCGGCCGAACTCAAGCCGCTGCTGCATCTGTGGTCGCTGGGCGTCGAGGAGCAGTTCTACATCGTGTGGCCCGCGGTGCTGGTGCTCGCCTGGCGGCTGCGCCTCAACCTGGTCGCGGTGAGCGCAGCGCTTGCCGCGTCGTCGCTCGCGGTCTGCATCGTGATGACGCCGCTGGCGCCGGCGGCGAGCTATTTCCTGCCGTTTGCGCGCGCCTGGGAACTGCTCGCCGGCGTGCTCCTTGCCCTGCGCGTGTGGCGTCGCGGCGCAGTGTTCGCGGCCGTGCCGCGCTGGTTGCCGGAGTTGGCCGCCGCTGCCGGGCTGGCGCTGATCGCCGTGGCGCTGGCGGTGGTGGATCGGACACGCGCCTTCCCCGGCGCCTGGGCGCTGTTGCCGGTCGGTGGCGCGGTGCTGCTGATTGCCGCCGGCACGCAGTCGTGGATCGGCCGGCGCGTGCTGGCCCATCCGTTGCTCGTGGCCATCGGCCTGATCAGCTTTCCGCTCTACCTGTGGCACTGGCCGCTGCTTGCCTTCGTGCGCATCGTGCAGGGCGAGCAGGCCGGCGCGGCCGCGCTCGGGTTGGCGGTGGCGGCCGCGGTACTGCTGGCGGCGCTCAGTTACCGCGCGGTCGAGACGCCGGTGCGGCGCCACGGCGGGCGCTGGGCGGTGGCGGGGCTGGTCGCGGCCTGTGTCGTGGTCGGCGCGCAGGGCTGGAGCACCTACAGCCGTGACGGCCTCGCCTTCCGCCTGAAGGACGCCCAGGCGCGCGAGGAGTCCGCGGCGCTGGAATGGAGCGATGCGCTGCGCGGCGACGACGCCTGTCGCGGCCTGCTTGCCGCCGACCTCGCCGGCAAGTGCCTGATCGCCCAGCCCGGGCAGCCGCCCGAGGTGATGCTGATCGGCGACAGTCACGCCAATCATTACTACTGGGGACTGAGCACGGAACTGCAGGCGCTGGGGCTGAACCTGCTGCAGGTCGCGGAGGGCGGCTGCCCGCTGCTCGAGGGCTTCGACCTCTACCAGCGCGGCGAATCCGCGGGCTGTGCGCGCATCGCCCAGGCAGCGTTCGACTACGCGGTGAACACGCCTTCGGTGCACACCGTGCTGCTCGGTGGCCGTTGGGTGGCGGCGATCACCGGCCGGCAGCTCGCCGGGCGCGGTGACGACGACAAGGGCGTGGTGCCGGTGCTGCTCGAGGACGGTCGGGCGCGCACGGTGGCACGCGAGGAGGCGGTGCTCGAGGGCCTGGCGCGCACCCTCGCGCGCCTGCGCGCCGCGGGCAAGCAGGTGGTGGTGCTGGAGTCGGTGCCGGAGCTGGCGTTCAACGCCCGCGAGTGCATCGCGTGGACGCCGAACAGCTTCATCCGCCGCGTGCCGCGGCCGGGCTGCGAGGTCGAGCGGGCGCTGATCGAGGCGCGCAACCGCGAATACCGGCCGCAGTTCGCCGCGGTGCTGGCGCGCCATCCGGAGGTGCGGGTGTTCGATCCGATGGCCGCGATGTGCGACGAGCGCGCCTGTTACGGCAAGCGCGACGGCGTGCTGCTGTATCGCGACGACGACCACCTCTCGCTCGAAGGCTCGCGCTGGCTCGCGCGCCAGATGCGCGCCGAACTGCCGACCCTGGTCGCCGCCGGCACCGCGCGCGGCGAAACGCTGGCCACCGCCGGGGCGCTGCGCGAGGGCATGGAATGAGCGCGCCCAATCCGCATCTGGCCTATCGCCCCGACATCGACGGCCTGCGCGCGGTCGCGGTGCTCGCCGTGGTCGTGTTCCACGCCTTTCCGGCGGCGTTGCCGGGGGGCTTCGTCGGCGTCGACGTGTTCTTCGTCATTTCCGGCTACCTGATCTCGTCGATCATCTTCAAGGCGCTCGCCGGCGGCGAGTTCAGCTTCGCCGATTTCTACGCGCGACGCGTGCGGCGGATCTTCCCGCCCTTGCTGCTGGTGGTCGCGGTGTCGCTGGCGCTGGGCTGGGCGGTGCTGCTGCCCGACGAATACGCCCAGCTCGCCGGACATGCGCTCGCCGGCCTCGGCTTCGCCGCCAACATCGTGTTCTGGCAGCAGGCCGGCTACTTCGACAATGCGGCCGCGCTCAAGCCGCTGCTGCATCTGTGGTCGCTCGGCGTCGAGGAGCAGTTCTACATCGTCTGGCCGCTGGTCGCGGTGCTGGCGTGGCGTTGCGGACGGCGCCTCGCGCTGGTGCTCGCGATCTTGGCCGTGGCCTCGTTCGCGACCAACCTGGTGCTGACCGCAGCGGCGCCGGTGGCGGCGTATTTCCTGCTGCCGGCGCGCGCCTGGGAGATGCTTGCCGGCGCCGCGCTGGCGTGGCGGCTGCATCGCCACGGCGCGGTGTTCGGCGGCGCGCGCGGGGCGTGGGCGCAGTGGGCCGCGGCCCTGGGGCTGACGGCGATCGCGGCCGCCGCCGCGCTGATCGACAAGGAGCGCGCGTTTCCGGGCTGGTGGGCGCTGCTGCCGACGCTCGGCGCGGTGCTGGTGATCGCCGCCGGCGAAGGCGCCTGGGTCAATCGCCGGCTGCTCGCCAGCCGGGTCATGGTGGGCCTCGGGCTGATCAGTTTTCCGCTCTATCTGTGGCACTGGCCGCTGCTGTCCTTCGTGCGCATCGTCGCCGGCGAGGCGGCTTCGCCGCTCGCGCTCGCGGCCGCGGTAGCGCTCGCCGCGGTGTGCGCAGGGCTGAGTTACCGCTTGCTGGAAACGCCAGTGCGGCGTCGCCAGGGGTGGCGGCCGGTGGCGGCGCTGGTCGGGGTCGGCGCAGTGCTGGTCGCCGGCGCCGGCAACGTGCTCGTGCGCGACGGCCTCGCCTTCCGCCTGAAGGATGCGCAGGCCAAGCAGGAGGCGGCGGCGCTGGAGTGGGGCAACGCGCTGCGCCTGGCCGAGGACTGCAAGCGCTGGTTGCCCGCCGGTACGCCCGGGCATTGCCTGATCGCCGATGCCGCGCGGGCGCCGGACGCGCTGATCGTCGGCGACAGCCATGCCAATCATTACTTCTGGGGTTTGAGCAGGGCGCTGCAGGACCAGGGCGTGAACCTGATGCAGCTCTCCGAAGGCGGCTGCGTGCCGCTTTACGGCATGGCCATCCTCAAGGACGGGCGCCTCAACGACTGTCGCGCGGTGGTGGAGGCGGCGATCGACCACGCGGCGCGCACCCCGGAGATCGCCACCGTGTTTCTCGCCGGGCGCTGGATGGCCTATGTCACCGGGCGCGAACTCAAGGACGCACCCGATCACGTCAGCGACGAGACCCTGGTGCTGCCCGGGATGCCCGGCGGCGACCGCATGGGGCGCGTCGACGTGTTCGCGCACGGGCTCGACCACAGCCTGCGCCGCCTGACCGCGGCGGGCAAGCGCGTGGTGTTCCTGCATGCGGTGCCGGAGTTGCCGTTCAATGCCCGCGAATGCGTGGCCTGGCAACCGAACCGCTTCGTGCATCGCACGCCGCGTCCGGACTGCCTGGTGAGCCGGGCGCAGCAGCGCGCGCGCGAGGCCGAATTCCGGCCGCAGCTCGATGCCGTGCTGCGCGTCTATCCGCAACTCGCGGTGTTCGATCCGGCGCCGCTGATGTGCGACGCCGAGGCCTGCCGCGGCCGCCGCGATGGCCTGCTGTTGTACCGCGACGACGATCATCTGTCGCTCGACGGCTCGCTGTGGCTGGGGCGGCAGCTGGCGCCGCTGCTGCCCGGCCTGCTCGGGCGCGTGCCGGCGCGCGACTCGGGGGAAGAAGCCGGCGGGTTATAATCCGTCGCTTGTGCCGCCCGCGCCGCGCTGGCGCAGGGCGCCCCCA
>JAEWVQ010000259.1 GCA_023459095.1 Pseudomonadota bacterium
GGGTTGCTGCCGGCGCCGAGGTAGAGCACCTCGACCGCCGCCGGCCAGCGCGCCGCGGCCAGCGTGGCGCGCGCCACTGCGGCATGTGTGTCGCGCCGCGGCAGACGTTCGAGGGCAGGCGGGTGCGCGCTGCCGAGGGCGCCACCGTCGGCAGCGCCCAGGCCGTGGGCGGCGCGGGTATGCCATTTGACGACGTCGCGGGCGCCGCACACCGCGCCCGCCATCACCACGAGCACGCCGAGGGCGTGGAATTCGGCGCTGGCGGCGACCGCCACCGCGTCGTAGAGGTTGAGCGGGCCGTCGGCCGACAGCGCGGTGGCCGGGCGCATCGCCGCGGTGAGCACCACCGGCTTGGCGGTGGCGAGCACGAGGTGGAGGAAGAAAGCGGTCTCTTCCAGGGTGTCGGTGCCGTGGGTGATCACCACGCCGTCGACCGCGGGGTCGTCGGCGAGCGCCTGCACGCGCCCGGCCAGGCTCAGCCAGTGCGCCGGGCTCATGTCCTTGCTGTCGAGGTGGAACAGGGTTTCGGCGCGCACATGGGCGAGGGCGCCGAGGCCGGGGACGGCGGCAAGCAGGTCGTCGGCGTCGAGCGTGCCGGCGGTGTAGCCGGCGAGATCGGTGGCGCTCGCCGCGGTGCCGGCGATGGTGCCGCCGGTGGCGAGCACGGCGATCGTGGGCAGGTTCATGGGGCGATGCTCCCGTCGTTGCGCGCACCAGGTCCGGCGGTGCTCTGCCGTCTCGTTGCGCTGGCGCCGAGGTGGCGCGCGCGCAACGCCTGCTTCGCCTTCGCCGGGGGCGTCGCGCGCGGCGCTGCGGGCGGTCGTGCGGCGGCGTTCATGCGCGGCGGCTCATTCCAGGGGGCGGTCGTTGGGGTGGCGATAGAGTTCGCGCATGGGGGCCGACAGCGGGAATTCGAGGTTGAGGCCGAAGGGCGGAATCGGCCGGGTGAACCAGCGTGCGTACAGGCGCTCGGCCTCGCCGCTGCGCATGGTGTCGGCGATCGCGGCATCGACCACGCGCTTGAACGCGGCGTCGCCGCGGCGCAGCGTGCACGCATAGGCTTCGTAGGAGCGCGGGGTGCCGGTGACGCGCCAGGCCTCGGCCTCGCCGGAGCGCGCGCGTTCGCCGTAGAGCAGGGCGTCGTCGAGCATGAAGGCGCTGGCGCGCCCGGCGCGCAGCGTGGTGTAGCTCTCGGCGTGGTCGCGCGTGGACACGATGGTCAGGCGCCGGTCGTGGGTTTCGTTGAGGCGGCGCAGGTGGGATTCCGAGGTGGTGCCGGCGGTGGTGACCACGCGTTTGCCGACGAGGTCGTCGAAGTCGTCGATCGCCGAGTCCTGCGGCACCAGCAGGCGGGTGCCGGCGATGAAGATCGTGGTCGAGAAGCTGGCGAGCGCCTCGCGCTCGCGGTTGTGCGTGGTCGAGCCGCATTCGAGGTCGATGCGGCCGCTGTCGATCAGCATGAAGCGGTTCTGCGAGGTGATCGGCACCAGGCGCACCTCGAGGCGGGCGAGATCGAGGTGGCGGCGCACCGCGTCGACGACGCGGAGCGCGAACGCGTGCGAATAGCCGATGACCTCGCCGTTGCCGTCCACATACGAGAACGGCACCGACGACAGCCGGTAGCCGAGATGGATCACGCCGTGCGCGCGGATCTTGTCCAGCGTGCCGGGCGCGGCGTGCGCCGGCTCCGCTGCAGGAAGGGTCGCACAGAAGGCCGCGACGGCGAGCAGCGGGGCGAGCAGGCGTGAGCGCATCATCGGCTGGGGTGGGCGGCGGGAAGCGCGATTCTAGCTTGCGCGCGGCGCGGTCAGCACGTCGGGGCGCAGCGTGCGTTCCAGGGTGTCGTGGTCGGCGAGGCCGCGTTCGAGCACCAGGTCGGCGACGCTGCGTCCGGTCTTCAGCGCTTCGCGCGCGGCCCAGGTCGCGTTCTCGTAGCCGATCAGCGGATTGAGCGCGGTGGCGAGTCCGGCCGAGGTGCGCACGCGCTCGGCAAGCAGTTCGCGGTTGGCGGTGATGCCGCGCACGCAATGCTCGGTGAGCGTGCGGCAGCCCGCCTCGAGGTGCTCGATGCTCTTGAACAGCGAATGGCCGATGATCGGCTCGAAGGCGTTGAGCTGCAGCTGGCCGGCTTCGGAGGCCATGGTGATGGTGACGTCGTTGCCGATGACCTCGAAGGCGATCTGGTTCACCACTTCCGGGATCACCGGATTGACCTTGCCCGGCATGATGCTCGAACCGGCGGCGCGCTCCGGCAGGTTGATCTCGTTGAACCCGGCCTGAGGGCCGGACGACAGCAGGCGCAGATCGTTGCACACCTTGGAGAGCTTGCAGGCGATGCGCTTGAGCACGCCCGAGAGCTCGACGAAAGCGCCGGTGTCCTGGGTCGACTCGATCAGGTTGCCGGCGGCCACCAGCGGCACGCCGGCGAGCGCGGCGAGGCGGTCGGTGGCGAGCTTGGCGTAGCGCGCGTCGGTGTTGATGCCGGTGCCGATCGCGGTGGCACCGAGGTTCACCTCCTGCACCAGGGTGATCGCGTAACGCAGGCGCTCGGCATCTTCGGCGGCCATCACCGCGTAGGTCGAGAATTCCTGGCCAAGCGTCATCGGCACCGCGTCCTGGAGCTGGGTGCGGCCGATCTTGAGGATGTCCTTGAATTCTTCAGCCTTGTCCACGAAGGCCCGGCGCAGGGCGTCCATGGCGTCGAGCAGGCCCTGGATGGCGAACACCACGGCGAGCTTGAGCGCGGTCGGATACACGTCGTTGGTGCTCTGGCTCATGTTCACGTGGTTGATCGGGTGCAGCTCCTTGTAGTGGCCCTTGGGCCAGCCCAGCTTCTCGAGCGCGAGGTTGGCGATGACCTCGTTGGCGTTCATGTTGGTCGAGGTGCCGGCGCCGCCCTGGATCACGTCGACGACGAACTGGTTGTGCAGGCGGCCTTCGGCGATCTCCTGGCAGGCGCTGTCGATCGCGCGAAAGCGCGTGTCGTCGAGCTGGCCGAGCTCGTGGTTGGCATGGGCGGCGGCCTGCTTGACCAGGGCGAGGGCCTTGACCAGCTCGGGGTAGATGCTGATCGGCGTGCCGGTGATCGGATAGTTTTCGAGCGCGCGCAGGGTGTGAATGCCCCAGTAGGCATCGGCGGGGATGTCGCGCTCGCCGAGCAGATCGTGTTCGACGCGGGTGGGTTGCATGGTGCCTCCGTTGAGGTGCGGGCAGCACGGTCGCTGCCGGGAAAGTCCCCGCCCGGCGGGGCGGTCCCGGCAGGCGGAGGGTGGATTAGTGGCGCAGGATCTTGGCGAGGAAACCCTGTGCGCGTGCACTGCGCGGTTGGTCGAAGAATGCCTCGGTGGCGGCGTCCTCGACGATGGCGCCGCGGTCCATGAACATCACCCGGTGCGCGACCTTGCGCGCAAAGCCCATTTCGTGGGTGACGCAGATCATGGTCATGCCTTCGCCGGCGAGTTCGACCATGACGTCGAGGACTTCGTTGATCATCTCCGGGTCGAGCGCCGAGGTCGGCTCGTCGAACAGCATGCACACCGGGTCCATGGCGAGCGCGCGCGCTATCGCCACGCGCTGCTGCTGGCCGCCGGAGAGCTGGGCGGGAAACTTGTCGGCGTGGGCGCGCAGGCCGACGCGGTCGAGGAGGGCGAGGCCCTTGTCCACCGCGGCCCCGCGCGTGCGGCCGAGCACCTTGACCTGGGCGAGCGCGAGGTTGTCGGTGATCGACAGGTGCGGGAACAGCTCGAAGTGCTGGAACACCATGCCGACCCGGGCGCGCAGTCGCGGCAGGTCGGTGCGCGGGTCCTCCACGGCGCAGCCGTCCACCCGGATGCTGCCTTGCTGGAAGGGCTCGAGCGCGTTGACGCACTTGATCAGCGTGGACTTGCCCGAGCCCGAGGGCCCGCACACCACGACCACCTCGCCCTGGGCGACGGTGGCGGAACATTCGGCGAGGACGCGGACGTCGCCGTACCACTTGGAGACCCGGTCGAGTTCGATCATCGGCGGCATGCGGGGGCGCGGCGATTGCGGGAGAAACGACGCATGATAGCCGTCTGCGGTTTTTTGGCCAGTCGTGGCGCCATGAGCGCGGCGAGGGGCGGCCGGCGGACGCCCCATGATGGGGCAGCGCAGCCGCCGGCGGCGGATTCGTTGCGCCAGTGCGGAATCGCGCACGCGCGACCGGTTGTGCACGCTGGCGCGGCGTGCATCGATCATGCCTAGAATGGACGCCTGGCCCGGGAACGGGCCGGACCGGGCCGTTACTGACAGGTTCGGAACCTTTGCGCGGAGGCCATGTGCGTCAGGCGTTGCGGCGGTCGGTGATATGCGGCGGGCTGGGCTTGCTCGGGCTGGTGGTGGCCGGGCTGGTGCTGCTCGCCGGCAGTCTGTCGGCGGCGCGCCTGCAGGAGCACTGGCGCGCCGAGCGCATGTCGGAGCTGGGCGGGCTGCGCGCGCGCCTCGAAGGCGAACTCCATGGTGCGGTCAATCTGACCGCCGGCCTGATTGCCGACGTCGCCGCCTACGGCGGCATCGGTGAAGACGAGTTCGAGTTGATCGCCCGCGAGCTGATGGCCCAGCGCAGCCTGCTGCGCAACATCACCCTGGCGCCCGACAACGTCATCGCCATGGTCTATCCGCGGGCCGGCAACGAGGCTGCCCTCGGCCTCGATCTGCTCAACCATCCGGTCCAGGGCGAGGCCACCCGCGCCATGCTGGACAGCCGCCGACCGATGCTCGCCGGGCCGCTCGAGTTGGCGCAGGGTGGGCGCGCCCTGGTGCACCGCGTGCCCATCTTCCTGACCCCGCGTGGCGGCGCGCCGCGCAGCGGGCCCTACTGGGGACTGATGAGCACGCCGATCGATTTCGACCGCCTGCTCGCCGCCGCCGGCCTGTCCGACCCTGCGCTGCCCTTTGCCCTCGCGCTTCGCGGGGCGAACGCCCAGGGCCGGCAGGGCGCGCCGTTCTGGGGCGACCCGGCGCTGTTCGAGCGCGCCGATACGCTGCGCGTCACCATCGACGTGCTCGACGGCCACTGGGAGCTCGCCGCGCTGCCGCTGGGCGACGTCCCCGGCGCCGCCGTGGTGCGCTGGTCGGCGAGCGCGGTGGCGCTGGCGTGCGCGCTGGTCACGGTCCTGCTGGTGTGGCTGCTGTATCGCGTCGACCGCCGCCTCGCCGAGTCCGAGACCCTGCACCGCGAGCTCGCCGAGCAGATCGACGACGTGCTGTTCCGCACCGATGCCGCCGGCCGCGTGGTCTATCTGAACCCGGCATGGACGCGGCTGACCGGGCGTGAGGCGCAGCACTGCCTGGGGAGCCATTGGCGGGCGCTGGTCGAACCGGTGGCGGCCGATGGCGCGGCGGCGCCCGACGCGCCAGGCAGCGGCGACGTGCTGGCGCTGCAGGACGGCCGCGTGCGGTTGCGCGACCACGCCGGACAGCCGCGCACCCTGTCGGTCCGGGTCGGCGCCCATCGCAACGCCGAAGGCGAGATCGAAGGCGCGGTCGGGATCATGGTCGATGTGTCGGCGCAGGAAGCGCTCGAGGCCCGCGTACGCCATCTCGCCCTCCACGACAGCCTCACCGGGCTGGCCAACCGCGTGCTGCTCGCCAGCCGCTTCGAACAGGCCGCCAGCCTCGCCCGCCGTGGGCAATACGGCCTCGCCCTGCTGTATCTGGACCTCGACGGCTTCAAGCCGGTCAACGACCGCCATGGTCACGCCGTCGGCGACGAGCTGCTGTGCGCGCTCGCCGCGCGCCTGCGCGAAGTGGTGCGCGACAGCGATACGGTGGCGCGGGTCGGCGGCGACGAGTTCGTCATCCTGCTCGGCCGCATTGCCGGCGCCGAGGCCGCCTGTGCGCTGGCGGCCAAGGTCGAGGATGCGCTCGCCCAGGCGCAGGTGGTTGCCGGCGTGCCGCTGGCGGTCGGCGTCAGCATCGGCATCGCCTTGTTTCCCGAGCACGGCGACAGTCTGGATGCGCTGATGCGCAGCGCCGACCGCGCGATGTACCGGGTCAAGGCCGATCGCCGTGGCGCACCGACGGGCACGGTGAGCGCACCCTGAGCGAAGCGGGTTTCTCGCTCGGCGGGTGACGGATTGCGCAAGGGTGCGCCCGGCGCCTTTCTATACTCGGCGGCATCACCCGGCTCTCAGGGGCCCGCCATGAAATCGATAGCTTCGTCGCGTCGTCTGGCCATGATCGCCGCCCTGGCCGCTGTCGTTCCGCTCGCCGCCCACGCCGATGCGGTGAAGGCCGGCCGTTACTACGAGGATGGGCTGGCGCGCTTCGAGGCGGGCGACGCCGCGGGCGCGATCATCCAGCTCAAGAACGCCCTGCAGCAGAACCGCGACATGCTGGCGGCGCATCTGCTGCTTGCGCGCGCACACCTGGCCGAGGGGGAGCTGGTGCCTGCCGAGGCGGCGTTCCGCGAGGCCCTGCGCCTGGGGGTGAGCCGCGCCGAAGTGGCGGTGCCGCTGGCGCGCATCCATCTGCAGCAGGGGCGCCCGGCGGCGGTCATCGACACCGTCGCCGTCGACGGCCTGCCCGCCGCGGTCCGCGTCGAGCTGCTCACCCTGCGCGGCACCGCCTTCGCCACGCTGCAGCGCCCCGCCGATGCCGAACGCAGCTTTGCCGAGGCGCGCGCGCTCGACCCCGGGTCGCCGCTGCCGCTGGTGGCCGAGGTGCCGGTGTTGCTCGCCAGCGGACGCCTGGATCAGGCCCGCGAGCGCGCCGAACAGGCGGTGCGCCTGGCGCCGGCACTGGGCGCGGCGTTCAACGCGCGCGCTTCGGTGGCGCACGCCGCAGGGGCGCTCGATCAGGCCTTGCACGACTACGAGCGTGCGCTCGCGCTCGCGCCGGAGTTGGTCGATGCGGTGGTGGCGCGCGCCGGCCTGCTCATCGATCTGGGGCGCGATGCCGAGGCGCAGCACGCGCTCGATGCGTTCGCGAGCGGTCCGATCGAGCCGCGTGTGGCCTATCTGCTCGCCCTCCTCGCCAGCCGCCGTGGCGATGCCGAGGCCGTTTCGCGCCATCTCGCCGACGGCGCGCGCCTGGTCGATGCCCTGCCCGCGGAGTGGCTCGCCGGTCACGAGCAGTTGCTCATGGCCGGCGCTCTCGCGCATCACGCCGGGCGGCAGCACGAGAAGGCACTGAAGTACCTCGAGGTGCTGGTCGCGCGCTACCCGCGCAACCTCGGAGCGCGCAAGCTGCTCGCCGCGGTGCTCATCGAGACCGGCGACGCCGGGCGCGCCGCCGACCTCCTCGAGCAGGTGCTGCGCGCGATGCCCAACGACGCCCAGGCCCTGTATCTGCTCGGTCGGGTGGCGATGACGCAGAAGCG
>JAEWVQ010000260.1 GCA_023459095.1 Pseudomonadota bacterium
GCCATGCAGGGCTGCGGCCAGAGCGACGACGGGCATGAGCCCGGCAAGTCGGAAATAACGCATTTCCATGATCGATCTCCCATCAGTTGCGGGGTTCCGTCGTGGTACGGAACGCTGTGCCACGCAGAGCATCTTGCGCCTGCCTGCCTGTCACTGGCCTGACCTGGAAATTACATTTCTGTAAGCCCGGGCGTTACCTGGCACCCCGGGGGCAAAATTGCCCACAGGCAGCACGAAGCACGTAGGAGCAAGACAATGAAAATGCTGATCGTCGAAGATGAAGTGAAGACCGGCGACTATCTGCGCCAGGGGCTGACCGAGGCCGGGTTCGTAGTCGACCTCGCAAGAGATGGCCTCGATGGGCTTCACCTCGCGCTTGCTGGCGACTACGACCTCATCGTGCTGGATGTGATGCTGCCGTCGCTCGACGGCTGGGGCATCTTGCAGACGCTTCGGCGCGGCGGTCGTGAGACGCCCGTGCTGTTCCTGACTGCCCGTGACCAAGTTGAGGATCGGGTTCGTGGCCTCGAACTCGGCGCCGATGATTACCTGATCAAGCCCTTCGCGTTCTCGGAATTCCTCGCGCGGGTCCGCACCCTGCTGCGCAGGGGACGGGGTCATGAACCGGAGATCCTGCGCTCGGCAAACCTGGAACTCGATCTGCTTCGCCGCAGGGTGACGCGATGCGGGCAGCGTATCGATCTGACCGCCAAGGAGTTTGCCCTGCTGGAACTGCTGCTGCGCCGCAAAGGTGAAGTGTTGCCGCGCTCCCTGATCGCTTCGCAGGTGTGGGATATGAACTTCGACAGTGACACCAACGTGATCGAGGTCGCAGTGCGCAGGCTACGGGTGAAAGTCGACGACCCCTTCGAGCCCAAGCTGATCCGCACCGTGCGCGGCATGGGCTACGTGCTCGAAGCAATGGAGCCGAGCTAACGATGATCCGTATTCACTCGCTGACGGCGCGATTGGCAACGCTCTTTGCGGCCCTCACCGCAAGCCTGCTGGTGCTGGTAGCGGTACTGTTTGGCCGCATGCTGGACGCGCATTTCCAGGAGCTAGACCTGCACGAATTGCAGGGCAAGGCCGCACTCATACGCAACGCGCTGCAGGATGACACTGCGACTGGGGGGCGATCGGAACGCATCCAGGCACTCGCTCGCTCTTTCGTTGGACACGAGAGTGTGGGTGTCCTGCTTCGCGACGTCGAGGGACGCGTCATCCACGTTATCCACCCCGAGCACTTCACCGCTGCCCAGCGGGCTGGAGAACGACTTTCGGGCGGGCTGACTGACTGGACGGTCGACGGGCATCCACATCGAGGGGTTGAGGTCAGCATCACGCTACCGCCCCTCGAATCGAGGGACCAGTCGATCGAGGCGCTGGTCGCACTCGATCTGTCGCATCACGTCCATTTCCTCGCGTCGGTGCGAAATGCGACGTGGGCGGGCGTCGTCGTCGCAGCATTGGCGGCGGCGCTCTTCGGCTGGTTTGCTGCGCACCGTGGCCTCGCCCCGCTGCGCCAGGTCACCGAAACCGCCCGCAAGCTGTCTGCACGGCAACTGGCCGAGCGTCTCGCCATCGATGATGCACCGCTGGAGGTACGCGACCACATCGAAGCCTTCAATGGCATGCTCGCCCGGCTCGAGGCTGCTTTCCAGCGCCTCGGTGACTATTCGGCGGACATCGCCCACGAACTGCGTACGCCGATCTCGAACCTGATGACGCAGACCCAGGTGGCGCTGTCGCGGCCACGCACGAATGACGAATATCAGGACATTCTGGCGTCGAACCTCGAGGAATACGAGCGCATCGCACGCATGGTCAGCGACATGTTGTTTCTCGCCAAGGCCGAGGAGAACACCCTCGCGCATGCCGGCGAACCTGTCGACCTTGCCCTCGAGGCGGATGCGCTGATCGATTTCTACGAAGCCTTGGCCGAAGAGGGCCAAGTCCGCATCGTGCGCCAAGGCCAGGCGAGCGTTCAGGGTGATCGCCTGATGCTGCGGCGCGCCTTGTCGAACCTGATTTCGAATGCGCTTCGTCACACACCGAAAGAGGGACAGATCACGATCAGGATCGACGCGGACGCAGCCGGCGTAGGTCTCGCCGTGTGCAATGTCGGCGACCCCATCCCCGCCGATCAGATCGAGCGGATCTTCGAACGCTTCCATCGTGGTAGCGCTCAGCGCGAGTCTCGCGGTGAAGGCGCCGGGCTCGGGCTTGCGATCACGCGTTCCATCGTCCAGGCCCACGGGGGGCAAATCACTGCGCACTCCGCTGAAGGTGTCACCTGCTTCATGATCACCTTTCCTCGCCTCGAAGCCTCATCGCCTTCCTGATCCGACAAAGTCGACTGGTGTTCAGACTGTCTGACGGAAATGTAATTTTGAAGTCAGCTTCCTGTTGGCCTCGAAGTGCCAAACTCTGTCTCGACGCCATCAACCGGAAGACGAACATGAAGACGAAGACTTTGCTCGGCGGACTCTTGGCAAGCCTGATGATCATGAGCGGCGCAGCGTTTGCGCAGGGGCCCGTTCGTGTAGAGGTCTACAAGAGCGCTTACTGCGGGTGCTGCGGGAAATGGGTCGAACACCTGAGAAAGAACGGCTTCGATGTCGTGACGAAAGACGTCGATGATGTCCCCGCAGCCCGCAAGGCACTGGGCATGCCGGACCAATACGGCTCGTGTCACACGGCCAAGGTAGGTTCCTACTCCGTCGAGGGGCACGTCCCTGCGGACGACATCCGACGGCTTCTCGCCGAGTCCCCAAAGGCCATCGGACTGGCTACGCCGGGTATGCCGCAGGGGTCGCCGGGGATGGAGACGTCGACCCCGCAACCCTATGAGACACTCCTGGTCGGGCTTGACGGAAGCCCGGCGGTTTTTGCCCGACACTGACGGCAGAGCTGGTGAGCATCGGCTTCAAGAACGCAGTGCCGGCCAACTTACGAACCACGTTGGCCTCAGCTCGCTCTATGGCTGGTTCCGGAGCTCACCGGTCGCTCGAATGACGACTCTGCTACTACCATGCTGGCAGCAAATGGCCGATAGTACCCCCTCGGCATCATCACCGTAAGCAGCCGCCCGCCGGCAAAAGGTGCTTGGCGGGCAGCCGCGCCGGGTTCAGATCTCAATCTGCTCGGAGATCTCCAAGGCATCATCGACCTCGATGCCCAAGTACCGCACTGTCGACTCCAGCTTGGAGTGACCCAGTAGGCCGAGCACCTGCCGGCCACCGATCACCCCTGCCCAGTGAAGCACGCGTAGTTCAGTGATCAGAAGGCTGATCATCCACGCAAGCGAAAACGCCCGGACATCATCCGGGCGTTTTCGACTCTATTGCCACGTTTTCGACTTTATTGCCAAGTTTTCGACTTTATTGGCAAGGAACACCAGCAGCCGTAACCCAGCCCCGCTACTCCACCGTCACCGATTTCGCCAGATTTCTCGGCTTATCGACGTCAGTCCCCTTCACCAGCGCCGCGTGGTACGACAGCAGTTGCAGCGGGATGACGTGCAGCACCGGCGACAGCATGCCGTAGTGCTCGGGCATGTGCAGGATGTGCAGGCCTTCGGATTCGGCGATTTCGCTGCCGGCGTCGGCAAAGACGTAGAGCTCGCCGCCGCGGGCGCGGACTTCCTGCAGGTTGGACTTGAGCTTCTCGAGCAGCTCGTCGGCGGGAGCGACCGCGATCACCGGCATGTCGCGGTCGACGAGCGCGAGCGGGCCGTGCTTGAGTTCGCCGGCGGCGTAGGCTTCGGCGTGGATGTAGGAGATTTCCTTGAGCTTGAGTGCGCCTTCCATGGCGATCGGCCAGTGGCGGCCGCGGCCGAGGAAGAGCGCGTGCTGCTTGGCGGCGAAGCGCTGGGCCCAGCGTTCGATCTCGGGCTCGAGTTCGAGCACCTTTTTCACCGCCACCGGCAGATGGCGCAGCGCGGTAAGGTGGCGGGCCTCGTCGGCGTCGGTGAGACGGCCGTTGAGCCGGGCCAGGGTAAGGGTGAGGAGCGCGAGCGCGGCGAGCTGGGTGGTGAAGGCCTTGGTGGAGGCGACGCCGATCTCGGGGCCGGCGCGGGTGATGAAGCGCAGTGCGGTTTCGCGCACGATGGCCGATTCGGGCACGTTGCAGATCGCCAGCGTGCGCGCCATGCCGAGACTCTTGGCGTGCTTGAGCGCGGCCAGGGTGTCGGCGGTCTCGCCCGATTGCGAGATCACCACGACCAGGGTGTCGGGGTCGGGCACCGATTCGCGGTAGCGGTATTCGCTGGCGATTTCCACGGTGCACGGGATCTTCGCCACCGATTCCAGCCAATAGCGGCCGACGAGGCCGGCGTGGTAGCTGGTGCCGCAGGCGAGGACGAGCACGCGGCGGGCGCCGCCGAGAACTTCGGGGGCGTGCGCGCCGAACATCTGCGGCGTAAGCGAGCCGCCGCCGGCGATCATTTCGAGGGTGTTGCCGAGCGCCTGGGGTTGCTCGAAGATTTCCTTCTGCATGTAGTGGCGGAACTGGCCGAGCTCGACGGCATCCGCCGACAGGCTGGACAGATGCACCGCGCGCTCCACCGGCGCGCCGCCGGCATCGACCACGCGGTAACCGTCGAGGCGCAGTTCGGCGAGGTCGCCGTCTTCCAGATAGACCACCTTGCGCGTGACCTGCAGCAGCGCCGCGGTGTCGGAGGCGGCGTACATGCCCTGCTCGCCCACGCCCAGCAGCAGCGGCGAGCCGCGGCGGGCAACCACGGCGCGGAACGGGTCGGCTTCGGCGACGACGCCGATGGCGTAGGCACCGACCAGTTCGGCGGTCGCCAGGCGCACGGCGTCGAACAGGTCGGGGTGGGTTTCGAGCTTGCTGTGCACGAGGTGGGCGATGGCCTCGGTGTCGGTGTCGGATTCGAACACGTAGCCGCGCGCCTGCAGACCGGCCTTGATCGCCTCGAAGTTCTCGATGATGCCGTTATGGACCACGGCCAGCCCGGCGGAGATGTGCGGGTGGGCGTTGCGCTCGCAGGGCACGCCGTGAGTGGCCCAGCGCGTGTGGGCGATGCCGATGTTGGCGGTGAGATGGCGGGCGCCGGCGAGCGCGGCGAGTTCGGCGACGCGCCCCGCCGAGCGCACGCGGGTCAGTTCGCCGCCGACGAGCACGGCCAGCCCGGCCGAGTCGTAGCCGCGGTATTCGAGCTTGCGCAGGCCCTCCAGCAGCATGGGGACGACGTTGTCGGTTGCAATGGCGGTGACGATGCCACACATGTCGGCGGTTCCTTGTGGGGGCGATGGCGGGAGGAGGCTGCGGCCGGCGCTCAGCGCGGCTTCTTCACCGGCCGCTTCCAGCCGGCGATGGTGAGCTGCTTGGCGCGCGACACGGTGAGCTGGTCGGGCGGCGCGTCCTTGGTCAGCGTGGTGCCGGCGCCGAGCGTGGCGCCGCGGCCGACGCGCACCGGGGCCACGAGCTGGGTGTCGGAGCCGATGAACACGTCGTCCTCGATGACGGTGCGGAACTTGTTGGCGCCGTCGTAATTGCAGGTGATGGTGCCAGCGCCGATGTTCACCCGCGCACCGACGTCGGCGTCGCCGACGTAGGCGAGGTGGTTGGCCTTGGAGTGATCGGCGATGACGCTGTTCTTGACTTCGACGAAGTTGCCCAGATGCACGTCGGCGCCGAGCACGGTGCCGGGCCGGGTGCGGGCGTAGGGGCCGATCACGCAGCCGGCGCCGGTGGTGGTCTGCTCGACGTGGGAGAACGGCGCGATGCGGGTGCCGGCGCCGATCACGGCGTCGCGGAGCACGCAGTGCGCGCCCACGCGCACGCCGTCGGCGAGCTCGACGCGGCCTTCGAACACGCAATTGACGTCGATCTCGACGTCGCGCCCGCACACCAGCTCGCCGCGCACGTCGATGCGCGCAGGGTCGATCAGGGTCACGCCGTCGTCGAGCAGGCGGCGGGCGATGTTGCCCTGATGCACGCGCTCGAGCTCGGCGAGCTGGGCCTTGCTGTTGACGCCCAGGGTCTCCCACACCGCATCGGGCTGCACGGTGACCACCTCGACGCCGTCGGCCACGGCCAAACCGATGATGTCGGTGAGGTAATACTCGCCCTGAGCGTTGTCGTTGCCGATGCGGCCGAGCCAGTTGCGCAGCTTCGCCACCGGGGCGACGAGGATGCCGGTATTGACCTCGCGCACGGCGCGCTCGGCGGCGGTGGCATCCTTGTCCTCGACGATGCGGGTCACGCGCCCGGCCTCGTCGCGCAGGATGCGGCCGTAGCCGGCGGGATCGGCGAGTTCCACGGTGAGCAGGGCGAGGCGCTCGGCGCCGGCGGCGAGCGCCAGCCGGCGCAGCGTCGGCACGCCGATCAGCGGCACGTCACCGTAAAGCACCAGGGCCACGTCACCGTCGGCGAGATGGGGCAGCGCCTGCTGCACCGCATGACCGGTGCCCAGTTGCGGCGCCTGCAGCGCCCAGACGATATCGGCCGCATCGAGGCGCTCGCGCACGACCTCGCCGCCGTGTCCGTACACCACGCATACCCGCCGCGCCTCCAGCGTCCGCGCGGCGTCGAGCACGTGCGCGAGCATCGGTTTGCCGGCGATGGGTTGCAGCACCTTGGGCAACACCGAGCGCATGCGCTTGCCCTGGCCGGCGGCGAGAATCACGACTTCCATGGAGAGTGTCCGGAGCGGTTTGACCGGGCGCGATTCTAGCATGCAGGGTCCGCCGCCCCTGCCGGCGGGGCGGGCGGCGCGACCTTTTCGCGACAGCGCCATGCTGCGTTGCACACAGGAATACCCCGGATCGAACTACGGTCATCTTCCTGCGGCTAGAATGGCTCCGGATTATTGCATTGCATACCGTGAGAGGATCCCCATGCAGCACGCGCCCCAGCAGTTCATCCAGAACCGCACCTTCGACGAAATCCAGGTTGGCGACTTCGCCCAGTTGCTGCGCACGCTGCGCCCGGAAGACATCCACTTGTTCGCGGCCATGTCGGGCGACGTCAACCCCACCCACGTGGACCCCGACTTCGCCCGCTCCAGCCAGTTCCGCGAAGTGGTCGGCCACAGCATGTGGGGCAGCACGCTGATCTCCACCGTGCTCGGCACCGAGTTCCCCGGCCCCGGCACGGTGTATGTGTCGCAGAGCCTGAATTTCGCGCGCCCGATCACGATCGGCGACACACTGACCATTACCGTGACCTGCCGGCAGAAGTTCGAGCACAACCACCACATCGTGTTCGACTGCCTGGCGGTGAATCAGGACGGTCTCAAGGTCATCGACGGCAGCGCCGAAGTCGCCGCGCCCACCGAGAAGATCAAGCGCGCCCGCGTGACCCTGCCCGAGGTGAAGATTTCCGACCGCGAGCTGCGCTACCGCCATCTGCTGTCGATCACCGCCGGGCTGTCGCCGATTCCGATCGCGGTCGCCCACCCGTGCGACAAGGAATCGCTCGGCGGACCGGTGCAGGCCGCCCAGGCCGGGCTGGTCAGCCCCATCCTGGTGGGCCCGGAGAACAAGATCCGCGCGGTCGCCGAGGAGCACGGCTACGACCTCAAGGGCTTCCGCATCGTCGACGTGCCGCACAGCCACGCCTCGGCCGAGACCGCGGTCGCGATGTGCCGCAACGGCGAGGCCGAAGCGCTGATGAAGGGCTCGCTGCACACCGACGAGCTGATGAGCGCGGTGGTCAACAAGGTCACCGGCCTGCGCACCGCGCGCCGCATCAGCCACGTCTTCCTCGCCGACGTGCCGACCTACCCGCATCCGCTGATGATCACCGACGCCGCGATCAACATCGAGCCCACGCTCGACGAGAAGGCCGACATCATCCGCAACGCCATCGATCTCGCCCACGATCTGGGCCTGCTCGAACCCAAGGTCGCCATCCTCGCCGCGGTCGAGACCGTGAACGCCAAGATGCGTTCCACGCTCGAGGCCGCCGCGCTGTGCAAGATGGCCGACCGCGGCCAGATCAAGGGCGGCCTGCTCGACGGCCCGCTGGCCTTCGACAACGCGGTGTCGCTGGTCGCCGCCAAGACCAAGGGCATCCGCTCGGCAGTCGCCGGCCAGGCCGACATCCTGCTCGTGCCCGACCTCGAATCCGGCAACATGGTCGCCAAGCAGCTCGAATACCTCGCCGACGCGCTGATGGCCGGCGTGGTGCTGGGCGCACGCGTGCCCATCGTGCTCACCAGCCGCGCCGACACCGCCGAGACGCGCGCCGCCTCGTGCGCGATCGCCCAGCTGATGGCGCACAAGAAGCGTGAGGCGCTGAAGGCATGAAGGAGATCCTCGTCCTCAACGCCGGTTCGAGCAGCCTGAAGTTCGCGCTGTTTCCGGTCGAACCCGCGCTCGCCGCCCAGCCCTCGCTGTCTGGCCAGATCGAGGGCATCGGCGACACGCCGCGCTTCAGCGCCAGAAACGCCGCCGGCGAGCGCTTCGCCACCGACGTCCCGACCAACGGCAGCAGCCAGAAGGAGCAGCACCGCGACGCCCTCGCCTTCCTGCTCGACTGGCTGCGCGCCAACGTCGCCGGCCTGGAGATTGCCGCCGCCGGCCACCGCATCGTCCATGGCGGCGAGTTGTATGCGGAGCCGGTGCCGCTGCTCGGCCACGTCATGCGCCACCTGCAGAAACTGGTGCCGCTGGCGCCGCTGCACCAGCCCTACAACCTCGCCGCGGTGCATGCGATCTCCGCGATCGCGCCGGACATTCCGCAGGTGGGGTGCTTCGACACTGCCTTCCATCGCACCCAGCCCGCGGTGGCGCAAGCCTTCGCGCTGCCGCGCGCGATCAGCGCCGAGGGCGTGAAGCGCTACGGTTTCCACGGTCTGTCCTACGACTACGTGGCGCGCCAGTTGCCCGCGGTGCTGGGCGAGCGCGCGCGCGGCGCGGTGGTGATCTGCCACCTCGGCAACGGCTCGTCGATGTGCGCGCTGCGCGACGGCCGCAGCATGGCGTCGACGATGGGGTTCACCGCGGTCGAGGGGCTGATGATGGGCACCCGCACCGGCAGCCTCGACCCCGGCGTGCTGCTCTACCTGATGGACGAAAAGGGCATGGACTCGAAGGCCCTGACCAACCTGCTGTACAAGCAGTCGGGCCTGCTCGGGGTTTCCGGCATCAGCCAGGACATGCGCACGCTGCTCGCCTCCGAGGCACCGGAAGCGGCCGAGGCGGTGGAACTGTACTGCTACCGCATCGCGCGCGAACTCGGCTCGCTCGCCGCGGCCGCGGGCGGGCTGGACGCGCTGGTGTTCACCGGCGGCATCGGCGAGCACGCCGCGCCGGTCCGCGCGCAGGTGGCGAAGCTGTCGGCGTGGCTCGGCATCGCCCTCGACACCGAGGCCAACGCGGTGCACGCCACGCGCATCGACACCCCCGACAGCCGCGTCGCCGTCGCCGTGGTGCCGACCAACGAGGAAGGCATGATCGCGCGCTACACCGCGGAAGTGCTGGAGTTGTAATCGACACGCGGGCGGACCGCGGTCCGCCCACGGCGCCCCCTTGATTGACCGCTAGCCGAGCGCGTCCCACAACAGTTTGACCCCCGAGAGCCCGAGCGCTGCGGTGGCGAAAAGCTGGAACGGCCGCTCCGGGATCGCCCGCAACAGACGCATGCCCAGCCACACTCCGAGCGGCACCAACGGCAGCAGCATCGCCGACAGGGTGAGCGTGTCGCGCGAAAACAACCCCAGACTCAGATAGAAAGGCAGCTTCGCGAGATTGATCACCGCGAAGAAGAACACCGAGGTGGCGACGA
>JAEWVQ010000261.1 GCA_023459095.1 Pseudomonadota bacterium
CCGAACCCCTGAGCGCTCAGCCCGCGGTCGAGCCCGCAGTCCCCGCTGCAGACACCGAAACCATCGAGGCCATCGAGGTCGTCAGTCTCGACGAGCTCGGCGACGAAGCCGCCCCGCTCAGCCCCCCTCCGGCGATTCCGGAACCGACGCCGGAGACGCAAAAGCTCATCGAGGCGAGCGACGAAGAGATCGACGCCGAACTGCTCGGCATCTTCATCGAAGAAGCCCACGACGTGCTGGCGACGATCAACGAGCATCTCGAACTGTCGCGCACCGACCCGGGCGAGGCCAACAACCTGACCGCCATCCGGCGCGGCTTCCACACTCTCAAGGGCAGCGGCCGCATGGTCGGCCTGAAGGAGCTCGGCGAAGCCGCCTGGGGGCTGGAGCAGACACTCAACCGCTGGCTGCAGCTCGAGTGGCCGCCGACTCCGGCCCTCCATCACCTGATCGACGCCGCCCATCAGCACTTCAGCGAATGGGTAGTTCAGCTCGAGGCCGGCGGCGCGCACGGACTGCCCTCCGCCGCCTTGCTCGCGCAGGCCGAACGGCTGCGCAACGCCGACAGCCCCACCGTCGAACCCGAGGCAGCGCCGGCTCAGGACAGCGCAGACGCACAAGCCGCGGTCGTGGCCGAGCCCTCACCCGCGCCGGTCGAACCCGAGTTCATCACCCTCGACTTCCCCGATCTCGCGCTGTCCGACAGCGGCGAGATCCTACCTTTTGCCGCCGCACCGGGCGCCGATCTGGTAGCCGCCGAGGAAGCCGCGCCCCCGCCCAGCCTCGACCTCGAGGAACTCGAAGTACCCCTGCCCAGCGTGCCGGAACCGGAGCCGGTGACCGCATCGGCGGCGGCGCCTGCACCGGTCGAAGACGAGTTCTTCCTCGCCGACGAGACCTTCATCCTCGACGACGAAGCCGATACCGACAACGACGCGGCAGCGAGCACCACCGATCTCGCGGAGGCCCCTGAAGCCACTGCCGCCATCCCGACCGCCGCGCCAGACACCCCCATCGATGCCGCCCCTGCCGCATCGGTCGCCGATTTCGTGCTGGTCGGCGACGTCGAGGTCTCACGCCCGCTGTACGAGCTTTACCTGGCCGAAGCGCGCCACCACATCGCCACCCTGCATCAGGAGCAGAACCGCCTCGCCGCCAATCCGACGCTGCTGCCGCCGGACGCCGCGCTGCGCGCCGCCCACACCCTGGCCGGCATCTCCGGCACCTCCCGGCTGATGCCCTTGCATGCCCTGGGGCGCGCGCTTGAGCACGCGATGGAGCGCCTTCGCGACCTCTACCGGCCGCCCTCGGGCGACGACCTCGCGCTCTTCTGCACCGTCACCGACACGCTCGAAGGCATGCTCGCCGAAGTCGCCAACGGCCAGATGCCGCTGCCCGTGCCCGAATTCATCGAGCAACTGGAGCAGACCGGCCGGCAACCGCTGATCGCTGCCGACGAGGTTGTTGGGGACGCCGCCGCGCGGCTGGCCACCGAACTCGCCACAGTCGAACTCGACGAGGCCGACGACCCGGCTCCGCTCGCCGTCGCCACCGCGGCCGCCGTGGCCGACGCCGAGCCCGGCGGCGAGACGCCGCCGGCGGTGCATGACGACATCGACGCCCAGCTGCTGCCGATCTTCCTCGAAGAAGCGGCCGAGCTGCTGAGCGAGCTGCACGCCACCTTGCGCGCCTGGCAGAAGGAGCCGGCCGAGGCCAGCCATGCCAGCGCCACCGCGCGCCTGCTCCACACCCTCAAGGGCAGCGCGCGCATGGCCGGCGCGATGACCCTGGGCGAACACTTCCACCAGCTCGAATCGCGCCTCGAACCGGTGCTCAAGGGCGGTGGCAGCGCGCCCGAGCTGATCGACGAACTCGCCGGTGGTCTCGACCTCGCCGAGCAGATCATCGACGACCTCGCCGCCGGCGGCAGCGGCGCGCTGCCCACGGCCAGCGCCGCAACGACGCCCGCAGCCGGGCCCCCCGCCGCCGCGGTGGCGATCGAGGACAGCGACAGCGACGCCGTGATCAGTTCGGCGACGCTACGCGTGCGCGCCGACCTCATCGACCGCTTCGTCAACGAAGCCGGCGAAATCGGCATCGCCCGTACCCGCATCGACGGCGAACTGCGTACCCTGCGCCGCTCGCTGCTCGACCTCACCGAGAACGTCATCCGCCTGCGCAACCAGCTGCGTGAGGTCGAGATCCAGGCCGACGTTCAGCTGCAGTCGCGCATCGCACAGGCCGAGTCGCACCACTCCGACTTCGACCCGCTGGAAATGGACCGCTACACCCGGCTGCAGGAACTCACCCGGATGATGGCGGAGAGCGTCAACGACGTCACTACGGTGCAGCAGAACCTGCTGAAGAACCTTGACGGCGCCGACCTCGCACTGCACAGCCAGGCACGCCTGTCGCGCGAGCTGCAGCAGGCCCTGATGCGCGTGCGCATGGTGCCCTTCGACAGCCTCGCCGACCGCCTCTACCGCGTCGTGCGCCAGAGCGCCAAGGACCTCGGCAAGCGCGCCAACCTCGACCTGCGCGGCGGCCGCATCGAGGTCGACCGCAGCGTGCTGGAGCACATGGTCGCACCGCTCGAGCACCTGTTGCGCAACGCCCTCGCCCACGGCATCGAAAGCCCGGCCGACCGCCACGCCGCCGGCAAGCCGGAGATCGGCCAACTGGGTCTCGCGGTAAGCCAGGAAGGCAACGAAATCGTCATCGAACTCGCCGACGACGGCGCCGGCCTCAACTTCCAGCGCATCGCCGAACGCGCGCGCGCCAACGGCCTGCTCGGCGCCGACGAAGTCGCCGACGAGCGCCGCCTCACCAACCTCATCTTCGTCCCCGGCTTCTCCACCGCGGGCGCGGTCTCGGCGGTGTCCGGGCGCGGCGTCGGCATGGACGTGGTCAAGGAAGAAACCGCCGCGGTCGGCGGCCGCATCGAAGTGCGCAGCACGCCGGGCCACGGCAGCGTGTTCCGCATCTACCTGCCGCTGACCCTGGCCGTCACCCAGGCCCTGCTGGTACACGCCGGCGGCCGCACCTGGGCGATTCCGTCGAGCATGGTGGCCCAGGTCATGGAGCTGAAGGCGGACGCGCTCGAGCGCCTGCGCGCCGAAGGCGGTACCGACTGGCAGGGCGAACGCTACACCTACCGCTACCTGCCGCGCCTGCTCGGCGACCACCACACCCAGCCCGAACTGCAGCGCTACAACTGGATCCTGCTGCTGCGCGCCGGCGCCCAGGCGGTGGCCCTGCATGTGGACAGCCTGCGCGGCAACCAGGAAATCGTGGTCAAGAACGCGGGCCCGCAGCTCACCCGCATCGTCGGCATGGCCGGCGCCACGGTGCTGGGCGACGGCGAGATCGTGCTGATCCTCAACCCGGTGGCGCTCGCCAGCCGCGACCTCGGCGACGCGGCCGCGGCCGAAGCGGCGATCGCGGTGACCGAGCGCGCGCCGGAAGCGGCGCGGGTGCCGACGGTAATGGTGGTCGATGACTCGCTGACCGTGCGCAAGATCACCGGACGCCTGCTCGAGCGCGAGGGCTATCGCGTGATCACCGCCAAGGACGGCGTCGACGGTCTGGAAAAGCTCCTCGACACGATCCCCGATGTGATCCTGTCCGATATCGAGATGCCGCGCATGGACGGCTTCGACTTCGTGCGCAACGTGCGCGCCGACGAGCGCACGCGCGCAGTGCCGGTGATCATGATCACCTCGCGGCTGGCGGACAAGCACCGCCGCTACGCCGAGGAGATCGGCGCCAACCACTACCTCGGCAAGCCCTATCAGGAAGACGAACTGCTCGGCCTGATCGGCGGCTACACCGGCGTCACCGCCGAAGCCGAGGCCTGAGCCCCGGGCGCGCCTGCGGGCGCGCCCGCCGCACTCACCCCTTGGTCACCGCAAACCGCGCCAGCGTGCGCTCGCGCGCCAGCGCATGGTCGACCACCGGCGCCGGGTAATCGACGCCGATGCGCACCTGCGCCGCGGCCTGGTCGATCGCCCCCATCTTCCACGGTGCGTGGATGTAGCGGTTGGGCACCGCCTCCAGCTCCGGCACGTAGCGGCGGATGAAGCGCCCTTCGGGATCGAACTTCTCCGATTGCGTGACCGGGTTGAAGATGCGGAACCACGGCTGCGCATCACAGCCGGTGGATGCCGCCCACTGCCAGCCGCCATTGTTCGCGGCGAGATCGAAATCGTTCAGGTGCGCGGCAAAATAGGCCTCGCCGTGGCGCCAGTCGATGCCCAGGTCCTTGGTCAGGAAAGACGCCGCGAGCATGCGCAGGCGGTTGTGCATGTAGCCGCTGCGGTTGAGCTGGCGCATTGCCGCATCCACCAGCGGATAGCCCGTGCGCCCCTCGCACCAGGCCGCAAACAGGGCCGGCGCCTCGTCCCAGCGCACGCGGTCGAACTCCGGCCGGAAGGCGCGCTCGACCACGTGCGGGTGATGCCACAGGATCATGTGGTAGAAATCGCGCCACACCAGTTCGCTGAGCCAGGTTTCAGCGCCGGCGCCGCCGCGATGCCAGGCGAAGGCCGCCAGTTCACGCACCGACACCGTGCCGAAGCGCAGATGGGTCGAGAGGTACGACACCCCCTTCACCGCCGGATAATCGCGCGCCTCCCGGTAGCGCTCGATGCGCGCGGCGAAATCGCCGAACAGCGCGCGTCCGCCGCTCATGCCGGTGGGCAGCTTCAGGGCGTCGAGATCGGTGGGCGCGAAGCCGAGCGCCTGCAGCGCGGGCAAGGTCTCTCCGGCCGGCTTGGGCGCCAGGCGGTCAGCGTACTTGTCGATCGGGTAGGCCTGCAGATAGAAGCCGTCGAGCTTGCCGAGCCAGGCCTTGCGGTAAGGCGTGAACACGCTGAACGGCCGCCCCGCCTGGGTCAGCACCTCGTCGCGGTCGAAAATGACCTGATCCTTGAAATCCGCGAAATCAGCGCCCGCCGCGGCGAGCGCCGCTGCCACGCGGCGGTCGCGGGCGATCGCCGCCGGCTCGTAGTCGCGGTTGGCGTAGACGGCGGCGACGCCCAGCGCCTGCGCCAGGCGCGGCACTTCCTCGACGGCACGACCGTGGCGCACGATCAGTCCGGCGCCCGGACCACCGGCGGCACGCGCCAGCGCATCGAGCCCGGCATCGAGTTCGGAGACGCTGCGCCAGATGAAATCGACGCGGCGATCGGCGCGCGTCGGCAGCGCATCGAGAATCTCGGTATCGAAGACGAAGGCGCAATACACGCGCGCCCCCGTGCGCGCGGCCGCACGCAGGGCGTGATGGAGGGCGGCGTGATCGAACGTGCGCAGGTCGCGGCGAAACCACACGAGTACATCGCTCATGGCGGAAAACGGTAAACAAAAGGAGGGCATTATGCCCGCCCCGCTTCCTCACGCACGGCGCGCGGCGACGGCGTAAAATAACGCCATGGATACCGTCACGGCCAATCTCACGCATCACTTCCTGATCGCCATGCCCAACATGGCCGATCCCCATTTCAGCCGTACGCTGACCTACATCGCCGAGCACAGCGAGCAGGGCGCGCTGGGCGTCATCATCAATCGCCCGATCGACATGACCCTGGCGACGCTGTTCGAACGCATCGAGCTCGCACTCGATTGCGACGGCTTCGCCGAGCAGCCGGTGTATTTCGGCGGCCCGGTGCAGACCGACCGCGGTTTCGTGCTGCACCGCCCGGCCGGCGAGTGGCACTCCACGCTGCGCGTCAACGACGACATCGCCCTCACCAGCAGCCGCGACATCCTGCAGGCGATCGGCGCGAGCGGGGAACCGCGCGAAGTGCTGGTGACCCTGGGTTACGCCGGGTGGACCGCCGGTCAGCTCGAACAGGAACTCGCCGACAACGCCTGGCTCACCGTGCCCGCCGACCTCGAGATCATCTTCGACTTGCCGCCGGAGGAGCGCCTGGCCGCTGCAATGCAGAAGCTCGGCGTCGATTTCGCCAACCTCAGCGACATCGCCGGGCATGCCTGAACCCCAGCAGGCGATCGCCCTGCCCGCACGCGGCACCCTGCTCGGCTTCGACTTCGGTCTCGCCCGCATCGGCGTGGCGGTCGGTGAACTCGAAACCGCGCAGGCCAGCCCGCTGCTGACCCTGCACGACGAATCGAACGCGGCGCGCTTCGCCGCGATCGGCCGCCTGATCGACGAATGGCACCCGGTGGCGCTGGTCGTCGGCCTGCCCTGCCACCTCGACGGCAGCGCCCACGAGATGACCGCGCGCTGCCGCCGCTTCGCCAATCAGCTCGGCGGCCGCTTCGGCCTGCCGGTGGCCACGGTCGATGAGCGCCTGTCTTCGGCAGGCGCCGAGGCCGGCCTGCGCGAAGCCGGCCTCGGCGACTGGCGCGCGCGCAAGGCGGTGCTCGACGCTGCCGCCGCGCAACTGATCCTGCAACACTTCCTGGACTCGACACGACATGCAAAGCCTTGACGCCGAAGTGCTCTGCCGGCAGCTCGCCGAGCAGATGCGCCCCCATGTCACGCCCGACACCGCGCTCGTCGGCATCCGCACCGGCGGGCTGTGGCTCGCCGAACGCCTGCACCGCGAACTCGGCCTCGCCCAGCCGCTGGGCGCGATCGACGTGTCCTTCTACCGCGATGACTACGCCGCCCGCGGCCTGCACCCGCAGCCCCAGCGCACCGAGATTCCGTTCGACGTCGAAGGCGCACCGGTGATCATCGTCGACGACGTGCTGTACACCGGGCGCACCACGCGCGCCGCGCTCAACGAACTGTTCGACTTCGGCCGCCCCGCCCGCGTCGACCTCGCCGTCCTGGTCGACCGCGGCGGCCGCGAACTGCCGGTGGCCGCGCGCTACTGCGCCCACACCCTGCCCGAACCGCTGTCTGCATCGCAGAACCTGCAACTCGAACGCGACGACGACGGCACGCTGAACCTGAGGCTGATCGATGCGTAATCCCCAACTCAACAAGAACGGCGAGCTGCAGCACCTGCTGACCCTCGACGGCCTGCCGCGCGAGATCATCAGCGCGATCCTCGACACCGCCGCGCCCTTCACCGAGGTCGCCGAGCGCGAGGTGAAGAAGCTGCCGCTGCTGCGCGGCAAGAGCGTGTTCAACCTGTTCTTCGAGAACTCCACGCGCACCCGCACCACCTTCGAGATCGCCGCCAAGCGCCTGTCCGCCGACGTGGTGAACCTCAACATCGCGACCAGTTCGTCGAACAAGGGCGAGAGCCTGCTCGACACCGTCGACAACCTGTGCGCGATGCAGGCCGACATGTTCGTCGTGCGCCACGCCGCAAGCGGCGCGCCCTTCCTGATCGCGCAGCACCTGTTCGCCAACGGCCGCAACGACATCCACGTCGTCAATGCCGGCGACGGCCGTCATGCGCATCCGACCCAGGGCTTGCTCGACATGTACACGATCCGGCACTACAAGCGCGACTTCACCAACCTCTCGGTGGCGATCGTCGGCGACGTGCTGCATTCGCGCGTGGCACGCTCGCAGATCTGCGCGCTCACCACGCTGGGCGTGCCCGACGTGCGCGTGATCGGTCCCAAGACCCTGCTGCCCACCGAGGTCGAGAAGATGGGCGTGCGCGTGTTCCACGACATGCGCGAAGGCCTGCGCGACGTCGATGTGGTGATGATGCTGCGCCTCCAGAACGAGCGCATGAACGGCGCGCTGCTGCCCACGCCGCAGGAGTTCTACAAGGTCTGGGGGCTGACCGCGGAAAAGCTCGCGCTCGCCAAGTCCGACGCCATCGTGATGCACCCGGGGCCGATGAACCGTGGCGTCGAGATCGACTCCGCGGTCGCCGACGGCGCCCAGGCGGTGATCCTGCCCCAGGTCACCTTCGGCATCGCCGTGCGCATGGCGGTCATGAGCATGCTCGCCGGACACTGAACGAGCGCGCCCGCTCCGCCCCGCGCACGCTCCCTTCGCCCGACGGGCCGGCCGCGGCGGACGGCGCCAACAAGGAAGAATCGATGAAGATCCGCATTGCCAACGGCCGGGTGATCGACCCGGCAAACCGCACCGATCGCGTCCAGGACGTGTTCATCGCCGACGGCAAGATCGTCGCCCTCGGCACCGCCCCCGACGGTTTCACCGCCGAGCGCACGATTGCCGCCGATGACCTCGTCGTCGCCCCCGGACTCATCGACGTCGCCGCGCGCCTGCGCGAACCCGGCTACGAGTACCGCGCCACCCTCGAGTCGGAGATGGACGCGGCGATGGCCGGCGGCGTCACCAGCCTGGCGATCCCGCCCGACACCGACCCCACGCTCGACGAGCCGGGCCTGGTCGAGATGCTGTGCTACCGCGCCAAGAAGCTCAACCGCGCCCACATCTACCCCGTCGGCGCACTCACCCTCGGCCTGAAGGGCGAGCGCCTGTCGGAGATGGCCGAGCTGGTCGAGGCCGGCTGCGTCGCCTTCAGTCAGGCCAACGTCCCCATCGTCGACAACGCGGTACTGTTGCGCGCGCTGCAGTACGCCGCGACCTTCGACTTCCGCGTCTGGCTGCAGCCGATCGCGCCCTTCCTCGCGCGCGGCGGCTACGCCCACGACGGCGAGGTCGCCACCCGTCTCGGCCTGCCCGGGATTCCGGTCGCGGCCGAGACCGTAGCCTTGTATACCTACCTGCAACTCGCCAAGACCACGCGCGCGCGGCTGCACATCACCCGGCTGTCGAGCGCCGAAGGCCTGCACCTGATCGACCAGGCACGCGCCGACGGCATCGACGTCACCTGCGACGTGTCGATCAACCACCTGCATCTGTGTGACCTCGACATCGGCTATTTCAACACCCACTGCCATCTGATTCCGCCGCTGCGCAGCCAGCGCGACCGCGACGCGCTGCGCCAGGGCCTGGCCGACGGCCGCATCAACGCGTTGTGCTCGGACCACACCCCGGTCGATGACGACGGCAAGCTGACCCCGTTCAGCGAATCGGAAGCCGGCGCCACCGGCCTCGAGCTGCTGCTGCCGCTGACCCTGAAGTGGGCCAAGGACACCGGCCTGCCGCTGATCGATGCCCTCGCCCGCGTCACCACCGACGCCGCGCGCATCATCGGCATCACCAAGGCCGGCCACCTGTCACCCGGCGCGCGCGCCGACATCTGCGTGTTCGACCCGGTGACCGAGTCGCGCATCACCCGCGAGCAGTTGCGCAGCCAGGGCAAGAACACCCCCTTCCTCGGCCTTGAGCTGCCCGGGCGGGTGCGCTACACCCTGGTCGAAGGTCAGGTGATGTTCGGCGGCTGAATCGGAAGAGTTGGAAAAGGCGCCGCGGCGGCACGCCCGCGGCGCCCGCTCAACCCAGGGCCCGCAGGCGGGCCGCCGCCTCGGGCGAAGCGCCCTCGATGCGCAGTCGCTTGGCGCGGGAGGTGTCGCCGGCGACCAGCGTCACCGCCGATTTCGGCAGCTTGCAGAACTCGGCAAGAAAGGCGCACAGCGCGGCATTAGCCTTGCCGTCGACGGGCGGCGCAGCAAGACGGATCTTCATCGCCTCGCCATGCAAGCCGGCGAAGCCGGTGTGCTTCGCTCCGGGCTGGATGTGGAGAGTGAGATGGAGGCTGCCGTCCGCGCTCTGACGCAGCCAGTCGTGCCCCGCCAAAACCCTCAGCCCCCTGCGATCAACGGCACGAAGCCGCCGCGCACCCCGCCGAGTACCATCAGCGCGATCTGCAGCACCAGCAGCAACACCAGCGGCGACAGATCGACGTTGGCGATGCTCGGCACGATGCGGCGGAAGGGCCGCAGGAAAGGCTCGGCAAGCGCGTGGAACAGCGGCGCCGCCGGCGCATGCGGACTCACCCACGACAGCACCGCCGACACCAGCACCACGGCGAATACCAGATACACCATCATGCGCAGGGTCTCGACCAGGCCAAGGCCCCAGATCCCGAGCAGGGCGCCGGCCGCGCCCCCACCCAGCGGCACGCCGTGCAGCATCAACTCGACGAACACGAGCGCGGTCTGCAGCACCCACACCGGCAGCAGACTCGCCATGTCGAGACCGAACAGGCCGGGTACGAAGCGGCGCAGCGGGCGCACCAGCCAGTCGGTGGTGGTGACCACGAAATGGCCGATCTGATTACGGAAGGACACCCGCTGCCACTGCATGAAAAAGCGCGCGAGCAGCATCAGCGAGAGGAAGCCGACCAGCGTGTTGAGAATCAGCAGCAGCACATTGGCGAGCATGAGCGTCAGTCCTTGCCGAGGAGGTCGCCGAGTTCGCGGCCGCGGGCATCCGCGGCCTGCACCGCGGTCACCAGCGCGTCATGCCAGCCGGCGGCGGCGAGGCTGGCGAGCGCGGCTTCGGTGGTACCGCCCTTGGAGGTCACGCGCTCGCGCAGCACCGCCGGCGCATCGGGCGAAGCCGCGGCGAGGCGGGCGGCGCCGAGCACCGTATCGATGGCGAAACGGCGCGCCGCGGTCTCGTCGAAGCCGAGCGAGCGCCCGGCTGACTCCAGCGCTTCGATGAAGTGGAATACATAGGCCGGGCCGCTGCCCGACACCGCCGTCACCGCGTCCATCTGCGCCTCCGCGGCAATCCACACCGTGCTGCCGACTGCGGCGAGCACGCGCTCGGCGGCGTCGCGGCCGGCGCCATCGACCGACGGGTCGGCGTACAGCCCGGTAACCCCGGCGCCGATCAGCGCCGGCGTGTTCGGCATGCAACGCACGAGGCGGGTGTAGGGCGCGCCGGAGCCGCCGAGCCAGCGCCCGAGATCGCCCAGACGCAGGCCGGCGGCGATGCTGATCACGAGTTGGCCGCCAAGGCGGCCGGCGAACGGGGCGAGCGCGGCCTTCATCTGCTGCGGCTTGACCGCGAGCACGAGCACGTCGCAGGCGAGCGCGCGCTCGTCGGCGTTATCGGTGCAGCGGATGCCGAAGCGCGTTTCGAGCTGCGCGCGTGCCGCGGCACTGAGTTCGATGGCCTGGATCGCCGCGGCATCGAAACCGCGTTCGATCATGCCGCCGATGAGCGCGGCCGCCATGTTGCCGCCGCCGAGAAATGTGATGTTCATATGCGTGGAGTGCCCAGGGTCGGGAAGTAAGCTCAGGGAGTCGGAGGAGAGGAACGCGTGCCGAAGATCGCGGTACCGACGCGGACCACGGTTGCACCTTCGGCGATCGCTGCCTCGAGGTCGTGCGACATGCCCATCGACAACGTGTCGAGGGCGAGGCCCTCGGTCGCGAGCCGCTCATGCAGCCCGCGCAGCACCGCAAAGGCGGCGCGCTGGCGCACGGGATCGTCGGTCGGCTCGGGGATGCACATCAGGCCACGCAGACGCAGGCGCGGCAGATCCGCCACCGCGCGCGCGAGCGCGGCCACTTCGTCCGGAGCGACGCCGCTCTTGCTCGCCTCACCGCTGACATTGACCTGGAGGCAGACGTTGAGCGGCGGCAGATGCACGTCGCGCTGCGCCGAAAGGCGTTCGGCGATCTTGAGCCGGTCGATGCCGTGCACCCAGGCGAAATGGGCCGCCACCGCCCGCGTCTTGTTGCTCTGCAGGGGGCCGATGAAGTGCCATTCGAGATCGAGTTCGCGCAGCGCCTCGACCTTGGCCACGCCCTCCTGCACGTAATTCTCGCCGAACGCGCGCTGGCCGCAGGCGGCAGCGTCACGCACCGCGGCGGCCGGCCAGGTCTTGCTCACCGCGAGCAGCGCGACCGCCGCCGGGTCGCGGCCGGCGGCGCGCGCCGCGGCGGCGATGCGATCGCGCACGGCTTGCATGTTGGCGGAGATTGATGTCATATTGCCGCAGCCCATTTTTCCCGGAGCGAAGCGCCGGAAGTATAGCACCGGAGCCCTTTCCGCCCCGGCGCCCGCGCCCCGACAGCCACCTGCCCCCGCCATGGACATCACCGAACTGCTCGCTTTCGCGGTCAAGAACAAGGCCTCCGACCTCCACCTCTCCGCCGGCCTGCCGCCGATGATTCGCGTCCATGGCGACGTACGCCGCATCAACCTGCCGCCCATGGAGCACAAGGACGTGCACGCCATGGTGTACGACATCATGAACGACGGCCAACGCAAGCAGTACGAGGAAACCTGGGAGTGCGACTTCTCGTTCGCAATCCCCAACCTCGCGCGCTTCCGGGTCAACGCGTTCAACCAGAATCGCGGCGCGGGCGCGGTGTTCCGGACCATTCCGTCGAAGGTGCTGACCCTTGAGGAACTGAACTGCCCGAAGATCTTCAAGGACATCTCCAACCAGCCGCGCGGCATCGTGCTCGTCACCGGGCCGACCGGCTCGGGCAAGTCGACCACGCTCGCGGCGATGATCGACTACATCAACGAGAACGAGTACGGCCACATCCTCACCGTCGAGGACCCGATCGAATTCGTCCATGAGTCGAAGCGCTGCCTGATCAACCAGCGCGAGGTGCACCGCGACACGATGTCGTTCAACAACGCGCTGCGCGCCTCGCTGCGCGAGGATCCGGACGTGATCCTGGTCGGCGAAATGCGCGACCTCGAAACCATCCGCCTCGCGCTCACCGCCGCGGAAACCGGCCACCTCGTGTTCGGCACCCTGCACACCTCGTCGGCGGCCAAGACCATCGACCGTATCGTCGACGTGTTCCCCGCGGAAGAAAAGGACATGGTGCGCTCGATGCTGTCGGAGTCGCTGCGCGCGGTGATCTCGCAGACCCTGCTGAAGACCAAGGACGGCAGCGGCCGGGTTGCGGCGCACGAGATCATGATCGGCACCCCCGCGATCCGCAACCTGATCCGCGAGAACAAGATCGCGCAGATGTACTCGTCGATCCAGACCGGCCAGAACGTCGGCATGCAGACGCTGGACCAGTGCCTCGCCGACCTGGTGCGACGCAACATCGTGTCGGCCGCCGAGGCCCGGCCGCGCGCGCAGAACAAGGACTCGATCATCGGCTGAGAGCGCCCGGCCCCCGACCGGCGCACAATGTTCCCCGCGCCCGTGCGCGGGAGCGCCCATAATTCCCCGTGGTCCGCGCCAGCGCCGTCGCCCGGCACGCGCCGTCCACGCCCAGATCCGATCAGGAGCCGCACATGGAACGCGACCAGGCCCTCAAGTTCATGCATGACCTGCTGCGGCTGATGCTGCAGAAGAAGGGCTCCGACCTTTTCATCAATCCGGGCTTTCCGCCCGCGATCAAGGTCGACGGCCGCATCATCCCGCAGTCCAACCAGGCCCTGCAGCCGCAGCACACCGCCGAACTCGCGCGCGCGATCATGAACGACCGCCAGGCCGCCGAGTTCGAGTCGACCAAAGAATGTAACTTCGCGATCTCGCCCGCCGGGATCGGCCGCTTCCGCGCCAACGCCTATGTACAGCAGGGCCGCGTGAGCCTGGTGCTGCGCACGATCGCGCAGAAGATTCCGACCCTCGACGAACTCGGCCTTCCGCCGGTGCTGCGCGACATCGGCATGTCCAAGCGCGGCCTGGTGATCTTCGTCGGCGGCACCGGCACCGGCAAGACGACCTCGCTGGCGGCGATGGTCGACTTCCGCAACGAGAACTCCTACGGCCACATCATCACGATCGAGGATCCGATCGAATACGTGCACGCGCACAAGAACTGCATCGTGTCGCAGCGCGAGGTCGGCATCGACACCGACTCCTGGGAGGCGGCGCTGAAGAACACCCTGCGCCAGGCCCCGGACGTGATCCTGATGGGCGAGATCCGCGACCGCGAGACCATGGACTACGCGATCGCCTTCGCCGAAACCGGCCACCTCTGCCTCGCCACGCTGCACGCCAACAGCGCCAACCAGGCGATCGACCGGATCATCAACTTCTTCCCCGAAGACCGCCGCCCGCAGCTGCTGATGGACCTGTCGCTGAACCTGCGGGCCATGATCTCGCAGCGCCTGCTGCCGCTCAAGGATCGCAAGGGCCGGGTGCCGGCGGTGGAGATCATGCTCAACTCGCCGCTGATCTCCGACCTCATCTTCAAGGGCGAGGTGCCGGGCATCAAGGACATCATGAAGCGCTCGCGCGAGCTCGGCATGCAGACCTTCGACCAGGCCCTGTTCGACCTCTACGAGGCCGAACTCATCACCTACGAGGACGCGCTGCGCAACGCCGACTCGGTCAACGACCTGCGCCTGCAGATCAAGCTCAACAGCAAGCACGGCGACAAGGACATGACCGCCGGCATCCAGCACCTCGACATCGTCTGAGCGGCGCCTCGCGGCGCCGCGCTCAGCTGTCGGCGCCGTGCTTCTGCCGCACCATGTCGTTGAGCAGGGCGACGACGCGGTCGCTGGCCTCCTCCGCGGCGACGAAGTCGGCGTAGATGCGGTCCTGCAGCGCCGCGTCGGCCTCCCAGCCCTGCGCCATCAGCGCCACCGCCTCGGCCATCTTGCGATGCACCGCGGCGTGCGGCTCGCCGATGCGGCGGAAGGCGTCGAGGCGGGCGAACGCGGCCGCCTCCGGCGACCGCAGCCAGGCGCCGAAGCGGCATTGCGCCTCGTCGACACCCACCGCCTGCGCTTCCTCCGAGTCGGTACCGCGGTCCAGCGTTAGATAGGCGTTCTGCTTGAAGATGAAGTGATCGACCTTGGCAAGCGAGGTGAACGCGACGTCGTGCACGTATTCGATGCGCTCGAGCGAGCGCCGCGCCGAGTCGGCGAAGCTGATGAAGCGCGCCTCGAGTTCGGCGACGCCGCCACGCGAAGCCTCGGCCATGGCCTTCATCTCGCCGGCCTCGACCAGCATCTCGCCGGTCTGCTCACCCAGCATGCCCATGATGCCGCCGATCTCGCCCGACGCCTTGATCGTGTTCTCGGCCAGCTTGCGCACCTCGTCGGCGACCACGGCGAAGCCGCGGCCGTGTTCGCCGGCGCGCGCAGCCTCGATCGCGGCATTGAGCGCGAGCAGATTGGTCTGGTCGGCAATGCTGCGGATGAGCTCGACCGAGCGCGTGATCTCGCCGCTGCGCGCATCAAGCGCCTCGATTTCGCCGCCGACGCGCTCGACCTTGGCGGCGATCGCCGCCAGATCCTCGGTGACCCGGCACATCGACTGCCGGCTGTGCTCGGCATCCTCCGCGGTGCGGCCGGCAATCGCCTCCAGCTCTTCGGTCGCGGTCACCACGCTGAGCAGGTCGTGCTGGTTGGTGCGCATGTTCTGCAGCAAGGTGTGAGAATTGAGCTGGCCGGTTCGCGACAGCAGGCCGTTGCGCTTGTCGTCGCGCCAGGTGCGCTCCATCGCCGCGAACGAGGTGTTGGCGGCCTGCAGCGCATCGCGGAACACGCCGTGCAGGCCGACCGGCTGGGCGCGGCGGTAGAAACGCCCGTCGCCGGCGCAGGCGAGCGCGGTGCGCTGCTCGCGAAAGCAGGTCTCCAGCTGGTCGAGCATGTCGTTCATGTCCCAGCACACACGGCCGAGTTCGTCGTCGCGGTCGATGCCGGTGATGCGCCCGCCGACCTCGCCGGCGGCGATCATGCGCGCGACCCGCGAGATCTCCCGCAGCGGCCGCAGCGTGGTGGCCACGCTGCGCAGATAGAGCACGCTGCTGCCAATGCCCACCGCCAGGATCGCCCCCACCCACAGCAGATCACGGATCTGCCAGCCGTAAAGCGCGAGCGTGGTGAGACCGCCGGCCACGAGCAGCGCATTGAGCAGCACAACCTGGCGCCGCGCCTTAGAAAGAAAGGACGAATTCTTCATAGCTCATGCCCTTGGCGGCGAGGGTTTCGTTGAGCAGCGCGAGCGAGGCCTGGATCGCATCGCGCGCGCCGGCGCGGCGTTCGGCGTCGAGCATGGCCGCGTACAGCTGCGTGCACGCTGCGACCGCGGCCGGCGCCGGACGCCGGCGCACCGAGAAATAGCCCTCGACGCGGCCCTCGGCGTCGTAGGACGGGGTGACGTTGGCCCACACCCAGTAGTAGCCGCCGTCCTTGGACATGTTCTTGACGTAGGCGAAGCACTCGCGCTCGGCCTGCAGGCAGTCCCACAGGTACTTGAACACGCCGCGCGGCATGTCGGGGTGGCGGATGCAGTTGTGCGGCGCGCCCAGCAACTCGCTTTCGGAGTAGCCCGAAAACTCGATGAAGATGCGGTTGCAGTAGGTGATGCGGCCCTTGAGGTCGGTTTTCGAGACGATGAAGTCCTCGTCCCGCATCGGACGCTCCACGGCGGTGGGCGTCACTTTGTATTTGGCCATCGCGGTGCTGTCTCCGTGGGTCCGGTCTTGCGCCGGAAAAAAACTTTGTCGGCACCGGGCCCTAGAACTTTAGGCCTAGGCCTCCGCGCCCTCTCCCGCGCGCGGCTTGTCGCGCATGCTGCCGGCGATCATCCGGTATTCGTACAGGCGGCATTCCAGGGCCCCATTGAACAGCGGGGTGCGCCGGCTTGCCTTGAGCTTGATCAGTTTGGGCAGCGCCGGGTCGCCGCTGAAGAAGTAGCAGCGCCAGCCGCTCCAGCGCTGCTTGAGGGCGTCGCCCAGACGCGGGTAGAACGCGGCCAGTTCCTCGGCCTCGCCGATGCGCACGCCGTAGGGCGGGTTGGTGACGAGCACGCCTTCGGCCGCGGCCGGCATGCGCTCGAGCAGGTCGGCGCGTTCCAGGGTGACGCACTCGGCCAGCCCCGCGGCCTCCAGGTTGGCGCGCGTGCGGCGCAGCTGCTCGCCGACGATGTCGGAGCCGAAGACCGGCAGTGCACGCGGCGCCTGGCGACGGGCTTCCGCAGCCCGCCGCAGCGCCGCCCACGCCGCGCGATCGAAATGGCGGAAGCGTTCGAAGGCGAACCCGCGGCCCAGCCCCGGGGCGATGTCGAGCGCGATCTGCGCGGCTTCGAGGAGGAAGGTGCCGCTGCCGCACATCGGATCGATCAGCGCCTCGCCCGGCTGCCAGCCGGTCAGGCGCAGGATGCCGGCGGCGAGGTTCTCCTTGAGCGGCGCCTCCACCGCGGCGGGCTTGAAGCCGCGCTTGTAGAGCGGCTCGCCCGAGGTGTCGAGATAGAGCGTGGCGGTGTCGGCGGTGAGGAAGGCATGAATGCGCACCGCCGGATTCGCGGTATCGACGCTCGGCCGCCGCCCGGCCACGGTGCGGAAATGGTCGCACACCGCGTCCTTGACCTTCAGCGTGATGAACTCCAGGCTCTTCAGCGGCGATTTCTGCGCGGTGACGAACACGCGCAGCGTGTCGTCAGGGGTGAACCACTTCGCCCAGGTCACGCTGTAGGCGAGCTTGTAGATGTCGATTTCGCCACGGTAGCGCGCGCTGCCCACCCGCCACAGCACCCGCGTCGCCAGCCGGCTCTCGAGGTTGGCGCGATAGCACGCCACCCAGTCGCCGCTCCAGCTCACCCCGCCATGCACCGCCTCGGCACGCGCCGCGCCGAGCGCGCGCAGCTCGTCGGCGAGCAGGGATTCGAGGCCGCGCGGGCAGGGAGAGAAGAAGGATTCGGCCATGTCGGACTCCGGGAGACAGGAAAGGGCGCGTGCAGCACGCGTGCGCCACCGCGGACGCGGGCGCAGGAAGCGCGCATTGTATCGCCGCCCCTGCAGCGACGAAAAAAAACCCCGCCCGGAGGGTGTCGGGCGGGGCTTGCGGGCGGTCCGGGCGCGAGAGGGAGAGGGAGCGGCCCGGCCGGTGGCACAAGCTATTTGCCGGCTTTCGCCTTCCACGCCGCGGCGACGCGGTCCTGGGCCGCGGCGAGCTGTTCGGCGGCAAGCTTCGCGGCCTCGTCGGCCTTGAGCTTGGCCGCCGCGGCCTTGGCCTTGGCTTCGTCCGACGGCGGCGGCAGCTTCGCAAGCGCCGGCCCGGCCCCCAGGCCGAGCGCGGTGGCGAGCAGGGTGAGACGGATCAGGGCGTTCATGGGCGTGCTCCGGTGGCGGTGGAATCCTGCGGGTGGCCGGAACGGCCAGCCTTGACGTCGTCGTACCAGTACTCGTGATGCTCCTTGGCCCAGGTCTCATCGACATAGCCCGTCTTCATCGACTGGTAGGCGCCCTCGGCGCCGATCGTGCCCATGTAGATGTGGCCGAAGGACGCCGCCATCAGCAGAATCGCGGCCACCGCATGCACGATGTTGGCGATCTGCATGTCGGCGCGCAGCTGGCCGAAGTTCGGGAAGTCCATGATCAGGCCGGAGACGGTGACGATCACACCGAGGAAGGTGACGCCGAACCAGAACCAGGTCTTCTCGCCGAAGTTGAAGCGGCTCGACGGCACATGGCCGCCGCCGAGGAAGCCACCCGCCTTGCGGATCCAGATCGCGTCGCAGGCCTGCCACACGTTGTCGCGCACGAAGGTGAAGAACATCAGCAGCACGAACACGCCGAACAGCGGGCCGACGTAGTTGTGCACCAGCTTGCCGACGGTGAGCACCCACGACAGCACGCCGTGGCCGAACACCGGCACCAGCACGTGCTTGCCGAACAGGATGGCGACGCCGGTGAGCGCCAGCAGCAGGAAGCTGATCGCGGTTCCCCAGTGCACGAAACGCTCGAAGCCCGAAAAGCGCTTGATCTGGCGTCCGGTGGGCTTGCCGTGCAGGCGGATCGTGCCCTTGATCAGCCAGAACAGCAGGATCGCCACCGGCACCACCACCAGCAGCCAGCCGCCGATCTGGGTCACCGGTCCGTTGCGCAGATGGCGCCAGGTGTTGCCCTCGCTCTGGATCAGCACGCCGGTTTCCTGACCACGCACGGTGGTGAAATGCGCTTCGCCGGAGCGCACCTCGCGCCACACCGGGGCATTGTTGAGCGGCTGCGTCTGCTGCCGCTCGACCTGCGCCGCGGCGCCGGCGTCGGCGGCACGCGCCGGCGGCATCGCCACCAGCAGGGCCGCCGCCCAGCACAGCACCGCCAGCAGCACGAGGCCGCCGCGGTGCATGAAGGTCGTCTTCATGGAGTGCTCCTCACTGCGTGCGGTTGTATTCGTTCTGGCCGCGCGAACGGTTCTTCAGCGCCTTTTCCCATTCCGCCTTGTCGCCCTTGAACACCGGGTTGTCCCAGGGCTGGGCGTCGGCCTTGCCCTGATACTTGCCCTGTTCGTAGGCGACCACCTGCGACACTTCGCCGCAGGCCGACAGGCCGGCGGCAAGCGCGCCAGCGGTGAGGATGACAGTCAGTGTGCGCCGGCTCATTTCACGCCCTCCTTCTGTTCCGCGCCGTAGGCGGTCATCCAGCCCCACGCCTCCAGCCCCTTGCCGCGACGCAGCACGCGATCGCGGAAGATGTTCGATACCTCGGCCGCGTCGCCGGCAAGCAGCGCCTTGGTCGAGCACATTTCGGCGCAAGCCGGCAGCTTGCCTTCGGCGAGCCGGTTGGAGCCGTACTTCTCGAACTCGGCCTTCGAGCCGGTTTCCTCCGGGCCGCCGGCGCAGAACGTGCACTTGTCCATCTTGCCGCGCGCGCCGAAAGCGGCCGGGCCGTTGGGGAACTGCGGCGCGCCGAACGGACAGGCGTAGAAGCAGTAGCCGCAGCCGATGCACAAGTCCTTGTCGTGCAGCACCACGCCGCCTTCGGCCTTGTAGAAGCAGTCGGTCGGGCACACCGCCATGCACGGCGCGTCCGAACAGTGCATGCAGGCCACCGAGATCGAGCGCTCGCCCGGCACGCCGTCGTTCATCGTCACCACGCGGCGGCGGTTGATGCCCCAGGGCACCTCGTTCTCATTCTTGCATGCGGTCACGCAGCCGTTGCACTCAATGCAACGCTCGGCGTCACACAGGAATTTCATGCGTCCCATCTTGTTTTCTCCCTCGCTCAGGCCTTCATCACGCGGCACAGCGTGGTCTTGGTTTCCTGCATCATCGTCACCGGGTCATAGCCGTAGGTGGTCGCGGTGTTGACCGCCTCGCCGCGCACGATCGGCGCCGCGCCCTCCGGGTAGTACTCGAGCATGTCCTTGCCCTGCCACCAGCCGGAGAAGTGGAACGGCAGGAACACCGTGCCCGGCCCGACACGCTCGGTGACCTGGGCGCGCACCTTGAGCTTGGCCTTGGTCGGCGATTCGACCCAGATGTAGTCGCCGTTGCGGATGCCCTGATCGTTGGCGTCCTTGGGGTTCACCTCGGCGAACATCTCCTGCTGCAGCTCGGCGAGCCACGGGTTGGAACGGGTTTCCTCGCCACCGCCCTCGTACTCGACCAGACGCCCGGAGGTCATCACCAGCGGATAGTCCTTGGAGATGTCCTTGACCTTCTGCTGCAACGACTTGTACAGCGTGGGCAGGCGCCAGAACGCCATCTTGTCGTCGTGGGTCGGGTACTTGTCGACCAGGTCGGGACGCGGCGAGTAGATCGGCTCGCGGTGCAGCGGCACCGGATCGGGGAAGTTCCACACCAGCGCACGCGCCTTGGCGTTGCCGAAGGGGTGGCAGCCGTGGTTCTTCATCGCCACGCGGATGATCCCGCCCGACGGATCGGTTTTCCAGTTCTTGCCCTCGGCCGCCTTCTTCTCGTCCTCGGTGAGTTCGTCCCACCAGCCCAGCTTCTTGAGCAGCACGTGGTCGAACTCGGGGTAGCCCATTTGCAGGTCGGCGCCCTTGGAGGCGGAGCCGTCCTCGGCGAGCAGCGACACGCCGTCGCGCTCGACGCCGAAGTTGGCGCGGAAGTTGCCGCCCCCGTCCATGACGTGCTTGGAGGTGTCGTACAGGTTGGGGGTGCCCGGATGCTTCATCTCCGGGGTGCCGAAGCACGGCCAGGGCAGGCCGAAGTAATCGCCGTCGCACGGGCCGCCCACCGCCTTCAAGGTCTTCACATCGAAGGTGTGCATGTGCTTCATGTGCAGCTTCAGGCGCTCGGGCGACTGGCCGGTGTAGCCGATGGTCCAGGTGCCGCGGTTGATCTCGCGCAGGATGTCGGCGATGTCGGGCTCATCCCAGCCCTGCTTGTCCTTGGCGAGCTTGACGTTCTTCACCAGCTCGTCGGCCCAGCCGAACTTCTTGGCAAAGGCGTACATGATGGTGTGGTCGGGCTTGGACTCGAACAGCGGCTCGATGACCTTCTCGCGCCACTGCAGCGAACGGTTCGACGCCGTGCACGAACCCTCGGTCTCGAACTGGGTGGCGGCCGGCAGCAGATAGACGCCGTCCTTGCGCACCATCGCCGCCATCGCCGCGGTGGCCGAGGGGTAGGGGTCGATCACCACCAGGGTGTCGAGCTTCTTCATCGCCTCGACCATTTCCGCGCCGCGCGTCTGCGAGTTCGGCGCGTGGCCCCAATACACCACGCCGCGGATGTTGGAATCCTGATCGATGAGCTCGTTCTGCTCGAGCACGCCGTCGATCCAGCGCGACACGGTGATGCCGGATTTCTCCATCATCGCCTGCGACGCATAACGGCCCTTGACCCACTCGTAATCCACGCCCCACACGTTGCACCAGTGCTTCCACGAACCGGCGGCCAGCCCGTAGTAGCCGGGCAGCGAATCGGGGTTGGGGCCGACGTCGGTGGCGCCCTGCACGTTGTCATGGCCGCGGAAGATGTTAGTGCCACCGCCGGAGACGCCGACGTTGCCCAGCACCAGCTGCAGGATGCACATCGCGCGCACGTTGGCATTGCCGACCGTGTGCTGGGTCTGGCCCATGCACCACACCACGGTGGACGGACGGTTCTTGGCCAGGGTCTCGGCGACCTTGTACACCTGCTCCTCGGCAATGCCGGTGACTTCGGTGACCTTGTCCGGGGTCCATTTCATGACCTCTTCGCGGACCTTGTCGAGGCCGTAGACGCGGGCCTGGATGTATTCCTTGTCTTCCCAGCCGTTCTGGAAGATGTGATAGAGCATGCCCCAGATGAAGGGGATGTCGGTGCCCGAGCGGATGCGCACGTAGTAGTCGGCCTTCGCCGCGGTACGCGTGAAGCGCGGATCGACCACGACCATCTTGGCGCCGTTTTCCTTGGCGTGCAGGATGTGCAGCAGCGACACCGGGTGCGCTTCGGCGGCGTTGGAGCCGATGAAGAGCATCGCCTTCGCGTTCTGCATGTCGTTGTAGGAGTTGGTCATCGCACCGTAACCCCAGGTGTTCGCGACGCCCGCCACCGTGGTCGAGTGGCAGATGCGCGCCTGGTGGTCGCAGTTGTTGGTACCCCAGAACGACACGAACTTGCGCAGCAGATAGGCCTGCTCGTTGTTGTGCTTGGAGGAACCGATCCAGTACACCGAGTCCGGGCCGGACTCCTCGCGCAGCTTGAGCAGGCGGTCGCCGACCTCGCTGATCGCCTGCTCCCAGCTGATCTTCTGGTACTTGCCGTCGACCAGCTTCATCGGATACTTCAAGCGGTGCTCGCCGTGGCCGTGCTCGCGCACCGAGGCGCCCTTGGCGCAGTGCGCGCCGAGGTTGATCGGCGAATCGAACACCGCCTCCTGGCGCACCCACACGCCGTTCTTGACCACCGCATCGACCGCACAGCCCACTGAACAGTGGGTGCAGATCGTGCGTTTGACTTCCTCGCCGCCCGCCATGCGGTTGCCGGTATCGGCGCCGGCGGCGGCCTCGGCGCTGCCGATCATCGAATACGGCAGTTGCGCGGCGATCGCGCCGGCGCCGACGCCGAGCCCGGAACGCTTGAGGAACGCGCGGCGGTCCATGGTCTGCCCGAGGTGGCGGGCAGCGGAGGTGCGCAGGCGACGACCGGCCGAAGCCGCGGTCGCACTCTTCTTGGTCAGCATGAATCGGTTCTCCTCAGACGCGCGCGGTGCGGTAGTAATTGCGCATGTGGGCGCTGATCCCGGCGGAGGGGCCGGCAGCCGCTGCCTGGGCGGTCTTCGCCGCCTGCTCCACCGTGCCCGCCGCGCCGCCGCTCACCGCGGCAACCGCGGCCGCGCCGGCGGCACCGCCGACGCCGAGCGACAGCAGGAAATGCCGCCGGGGCAGGTTCGTGTTGTTTTCGTTCATTTCACTCTCCCCATCAAAAGGGGCAGGCTCCGGATCGCGCCGGCCCCGCCTACAGCATGTCGAACGCGTCGCGCTCGATATCGAAGAAGGCCCGCAACAAGGCGCCGGCCTTCGCATAAAAATCGGCCGCCGGCTGGGCCTCGACGGCATCGACGAAGCGGCCGTACCAAGGCGCCAGGTGGCGGGTGAAGAAATGCCGCTGGCGCGCAAGCCCGGCCTCGTCGGGCCCGGTCAGCACCAGATGGCGCATCACCTCGGCGAGCGCCGAGAGGTGGTCTTCGGTCTCGGCGACGCCGGCGCGCCGCCCCAGGCCGAGCTCGGCGAGGTCGTCGCGCAGCTCGGCAAGCGGCGTCTCCTGCAGGAAACCGGCGAGATACCAGGAGGCGTTGATCATCACCTCGGCACGCCCGACGCCGAGGAACAGCGCGGCGTACTCGTCGGCGGCGCGCGCCGCGTCGGTGTGTGCCGCGGCCTCGCCGAGCGCCGCCCAGGCCGCAGGAAAGGCGCCGTCGCCGGCGCCGAGCGCGCGGCTGCTGCCGATCAGCGCGCGCAGCAGCGCCGCATCCGGCGCGGAGTGGAAAAGGCGGGCGAGCAGCGCGTAGTGATCGGCGCGCGCGCGGTCCTCCTCGCTCCAGGTCGGCATCGGCTCGATCGGGGTCATCGGCGCATTCATTCCTTCATGTCCCAGGCCTTGAGGCCGTTTTCGTTCTTCATCAGATCGATCACCCGACAGTCGCCGCACATCGACAGGCGCGCGCGCTCGGCCTCCGAGGCGAACATCGAATGCCCGGCAAGGCGCGCGATCATCGCCGTGATCGCCGGCACCGGCCCCATCGCCTTGCCACAGGCGGTGCAGTGGAAGATGTCGGCTTCGCGCAGCGCACGCGCGCGGCGCGCGCCTTCGTCGAACGCCAGGCGCGGGCTCAGGGTCAGCGCCGCTTCCGGGCACGCGTTCGCGCACAGCCCGCACTGCACGCAGTTCTTCTCGATGAAATCGAGGCGGTAGGAATCGGCGGCGGGGCGCAGCGCGCCCGCCGGACAGGCCCCGGTACAGGCCATGCACAGCGTGCATGCGTCGCTCGCCGCCACCCTGCCGAACGGCGCACCCGCGGCGAGGGCGATCTCCGCGACCGGCGCGGGCGCCTCGGCGTGCAGGTGGCGGAGGGCGAAGTCCAGGGTCTCGCGCTTCTTCGGCAGCAGACGGAAACTCGCCGCGCGCGCCACGCCCGCAGCCGGCGCCCATTCCCACAGCGCGGTCTCCAGCACCCGCCAGTCGTCGGCCTCGGCGGCCGCGACGACGCGCACATGCTCGCCGGCATAGCCGAGACCGGACAGGATGGTCTGCGCCAGGCGCGCCTGGGCCTGCAGCGGCGCCGTGTCGTGGGTGCCGGCGGCGAGCACCGCGACCTGGCAGGCGCCGAGCGCGATGCTGCCCAGGATCAGGTCAAGGCCGACCATGTCGGCGCTCCACACTTCGACCGGAATCACCCGCGCGGGCAGGCCGCGCCCGCGGCGCGCGAGGCGGTCGACGAGCGCGCCGCCGGCCTCGGCGGCATGGAACAGCAGACAGGGCGCGCTGCCGCCGGCCTCCGCATAGCGCGCGAGCAGCGTGCGCACCTGCAGGCCGACATCGGCGACGCGCGGATACTGGAACGACAGCGCGCCCGTCGGGCACACCGTGCTGCAGGTGCCACAGCCCTTGCACAGATAGGGATCGACCGCGACCACGTTGCCGTTGCTGCGGATCGCCTCGGTGGAACAGGACTCGATGCAGTTGCTGCAGCCGAGCTTGCGCGACCGGCTATGGGCGCACAGTCCGGCATCCAGACTCACGTAGCGCGGCTTCTCGAACTCGCCCACGCACTCACCCAGCACCTGCACCGCGAGCGCCTGCTCGAACGGATCGCGGCCGGGCGCGGCATAGCCGTCAGGCAGTTCGACACGCTTGAGCAAGGGCTCGGCGGACAGATCGAGAACGAGATCGAAGCGCTCGCTGCGCGCGGTATCGGCGCGCGCAAAATCGATCGCGCGCACCTCGCCGCAGGCCGCGACACAGGCGCGGTGGCCCGCGCACTTCGCCTCGTCGACCTGGAAGTCGTAACCGATCGCCCCCTCCGGACAGGCGCGCACACAGGCCCCACAGCGCACGCACAGTTCGAGGTCGATCGGATTGGTCTGCTCCCAGGTCAGTTCGAACGCGCCCAAATGCCCGCTCAGCGCGCGCACCCGCCCCGACCACAGCGGATAGCGGTTGTGCGCCGGCAGTTCGACTTCGCCCGCGCGCGCGGTGATCAGCACCGACACTTCGAAGCTCGCCGCCAGGCGCTCGGCCCAGCCCAGCGCGGCGCCGGCCTCGCCGACGATGAGCAGATTGCGTCCGGCCGCGATCTGCACCGCGGGCACCGGCTCGACCTCGGGCAGCGTGGTCGCGGCGGCGATCAGCGCCGCCATCTTGGGCGTCGCCACGGCCTGTTCCGCCGACCAGCCGGCGGTCTCGCGCAGGTTGAAGCACGTCAGGCGGTCGGCGGCGCCGACCGCTTCGGCGAGCTCGCCGAACAGCGCCGCCTCCTGCGTACAGGACACCGCGACGCTGCGCCCCGCCGCCAGATCGGCCTCGAGCGCCGGCAGCTCGGCGCGGCACAAGGCATGATGCGCGACCACCGCCGCGCCGCCGCTACAGGCGGTAAGACGCGCGGTATCGAGGGTGAAGCTGCGATTGCAGTCGCAGAGCCGGATCTGAGTGGTGCCGTCGTGCATGGAGCCCTTCCTGAATGATCAAGAGATCAAGCATAAGGCGCGCCAAAATCTGAAGCCCCCGAAAACCCCAGATCGCCCGGCTTTTCCAGGCCAACGCGGGCCGATTTCGCCCCGGCTAGACTTTTTGTCCACCTTCAGACAAATTGCCCTGAATCACGCCTTGCGCCTGCGGATCGTCGCCGTCCGCCACCGCACCCTGCGTCGCGGGCTGCGTATCCTCGCCCGCCGGCTTCGGCTCTTGAGCGGCTCCCTCCGCGGCCGCGGCGGGGGCCGCCGCTTCGGCCGCCTGCGCGCTCGGGCCGGCCACCGCCTCGTCACTGGCGAGCAGTTCGCGCGCATGCTTGAGCCTGGCCAGCACGTCGGGCGGAATCGGCGCGGAGATCGAGTAATCGTCGATGTAGATGTCGAGCCCGTCCATGACATTGAAATGCGGCTCGGCAAACAGCTTCTTGAGCGCCTGCTTGCGCACCGCGTCGGCGACCTCGCGCTTGAAGAAGGCGGAAAAGTCGGACTCCAGGGTCAGCGAGGCGATCGGCGGCAGCGCGCTCGCGACCTCCCCGTCCGCCGCTGCCGCAACCGCGGCCGGCGGCGGCAGCGGTTGCGC
>JAEWVQ010000262.1 GCA_023459095.1 Pseudomonadota bacterium
CGCCCGGTGTCACGCTGTGGACGCTGGATCAGCGCCTGCTGGCCCTGGCGCAGCGTTTCGGGGTGGCCTGGCAGCCGGCGCGGCATTGAGGTGCGCTCCGCGAAAGCGCACGCGAGGCTTTGCGCGCGAAGCTGTAGCAAGTTGGCCGAGCGGTCTGCGGCCGTCGGAGTGGGCACGGCCTTCATAGCACCCTGTTCAGGCTGAGCCAGAAGCGCGCCGCGCGGGGGTTGCTGCCGTCGTTGTTGCTGCCGTCTGCGCCCTTGCCGGGGTTGCCGCCGATGGGAGCAGCCACGGTCACGGCCAAGCGCCAGCCGTCGGTGCTGCCGGGGCTGGCGTAGCTGAGACCGAAGCCGGCGCCAGCCAGGGTGTAGTGGTTGGGCTGGCGGGTGCCGCCCTGCCAGCCGGCCCAAGGGTTGTGGTGCTGGCGTATCCAGCCGGCGTCGTAGAACACCTGCGCCTGCCAGCCTTGGCCGAGGGGGCGCTGCGCCTCCACGCGCAGCAGCGCGCCGTGGTCGCCGCTGCCTTCGTTGACCGGCCAGGCACGCACCCCTTCGGGGCCACCGAGAGCGAATTTTTCCGATGCTCCGAGGTTGTGCCCGGCCCACTGGCCGGCCAGTGTAGCGAGCAGCCGCCAGTCGCGGCCGAGCGATTGCAGGCGGCCGGCATGGACGGCCAGGCGGGCATAGCTGCCGGCTGCACGTGGTCCGGCGCGATCCGCAGCACGGCTGCCGGCAACGTTGTCGATGCTCAGACGCCCACCCACCCACTGCAGGCCGCCCCAAGTGATGCCGCCACCGCCCAGGGTATCGCTACGCTCGCCCTGCAGGCCGAGCGTCACGGCACTGACGCGATGGCGGCGGCTGGTTTCGCCGAGCATGTCGTCAACGTAGCGGCGGTGGTCGTAGCGCACGGAGAGCGCCAGGTTGCGGTCTGTGCTGCGCAGCCAGGCCCAGCGCAGCTCGCCCCCGGCGGTGCTGGCGCGGCCTTCGGCATCCAGGGCCTTGAAACGGTCGCCCAGTTTGTAGCGCAGGTGCGAGGCATGCAGGCCGAGCCGCCAGCCGTCGGCGGCAAGCGGCATCTGCCAGCCGAGCCAGAGGCTACCTAGGCGTTCGGCGGCAAGCGCGCGCAGGGCGAGACGGTCTCCCCGCCCGCTGGGGTTGTGGACAGCGAGGCCGCCGACCAGTTGGATGCGGCCGGTAGATTTGATGCCGCCGTTGGCCAGGCCGAGGTCGCCGGTAGCGAAGGCGGTGTCTTCCACATGCAGGCGTAGGCGGGTGGTGCCGGTCTCTTCGCCGGGTTCCAACACGCCGGTGGCGCGGATGCCGGCGAGGTCGTTGGCAAGCAGCAGACCGCGTTCCAGGTCGGCAGCGGACAGCGGCTCGCCTTCGACGAGGCGGCCGGTGACGACGCGCTCGACCCAGGCGCCATCGGCCCGGCCCCCGGCATCGTCGCGCCGCACACCGCCGTAGCGCCCTTCGACGATCTGGATGCGTACGGCGCCGTGGGTGACGTCCTGTTGCGGCAGATACACGCGCACAAACCACCCGCGCTCGCGGTAATGAGCTGCGATGCGTTGAGCGGCATTCTCCAGTTGCGCGAGGGTGAGAGACTGGCCCGGCAGGTCAGCCAGCAGGCTCTGCAGTTCCTCAACCGGAATCAGGCTGGCGCCGTCGATATAAATCTGCCGTACGGAGATACGGGCAGCCTTGGCGTCATTCTCCATGGGCCGCGCGAGTGGCGCTGCGGAGGGCGAAAGCGCGGGCCGGGGGTGGCGCAGAGCGCGCTCCGTTTCGCGCTGCAAAACGCCGGCGTCAGGCACGCTCTGTGCGTGCGCAGTGCTGAACAGCACGGGCAAGACGAGACTCAGGGCAAGACATGGCCGGGGTTGCATCGGGGCTCCAGCGTGAGGTGTGAGGGACCAGGGCTAAAAACCGTGCAAGGTCTCCCGCCACGCCCTGGCAAACAGCGTGGTCGTCATGGCCTGCGCACTGTTCGAAGCCACGGCCTGGATCACGCACTGCCAAACCTATCAGCACCACTGTCAGTTTTTCCTGACACCCGTTTCCTCGTCTGCATAACCCAAGACCATAGGCAACTACGCGGACGAATGACCTTTACAGGTGAAACTTCCAGTCAGGAGGGACCGACTGGCCAAGCGCGAAACGTCCTGGAATACAGAGTTTGTGTTGACTTGTAACAAGCTTGCTGCGAAATTCTGGAGGCGCTGCGCGTCATCCCCAATGACTGTGGCACTTGGCGCCACACCGCCTTCGAACGGGCCGATACGCTGCTGACATTCTCTCCAGCGTCCACGACTGGCTCGCGCAATCACCCGCCGTCATCGGCCTGCATCGCGCTTTAGGCCGGTGCGCCACGTGGGATCCTTCCCGATATGGAATCTGCACTTGAGATATTCATCCGCAAACGTGCTGCTCAACGCCGGCTCTCATTGGCCGAACTGTGTCGGCGGGCGGGGATTTCGCGACAGACGCTTTACGAAACATGGCACGGAGGGGATCGCTTGCCCAGTTTGGGTACCCTGATTGCACTTTCCATCCCGCTGGAAGTGCACCCGCTGCGCCTGTTGCAACTCCTGTTCCTTGACATTCCCCTGCCGAAAACGATTCGGCGTGCGGCCGACGGCGACCGCAGTGCCTTCCTGGCCGACGTTACCTACCCCGATGGCACACTGGTGCTGCCCGGCGAGACCTTCGCCAAGACCTGGCGGCTGGAGAATGTCGGTTCGGTGCCCTGGCTGAACCGCAGACTCATGTGTCTGGACGACGACATCGTCGTGCTCCTCAATGACGGCGAGAAACTGAGCATCGGCGCCGGTCTGGTGCCGGAGGCGCGCGAAGTGCCGGTGCCCGATACGCTGCCTGGCGGGCAAGTCGATGTGAGCGTGGCGTTCACCGCACCGGCCCAGCCTTGCACGGTGTTGTCGTACTGGAAAATGATCCATGCCGACGGCACGCCGTGCTTTCCCGGCGCAACCGGCGTGTGGGCCAAGGTTCAGGTCGTGGCCCCGGTTGCCAGCGCCGGCGGTGGGCTCGCCGATGATTTGTGCTGGCTCAACCCCCCATCGTCGACACCGGCGCCCACGGAGAAAGACAGGCTGTGAGCACCCTCAGCAACACCATCGCGGAACGCAGTTCGGTGGAGGTTCTGCAGATCGGCGGAATCGTCGCGCTGATGATGCTCAGCCAGGCGGGCCCGGCGCGTGGCGCGAACACCGGCGACGCCCTACCGCAGCTCGACGCCGTCACCGTCACCAGCGCAACCGCGGGACGGGCCTTGCCGCCTTCGTTGAACTGGCTGAGCAGGCCGGACGACGCCCGGCAGCGCGGCATCACGCTGAGCGCTCCCCACCGCGACGAGCTCGACAGCATCCAGGCGCAGTCGGTCGAGGATCTGACTGGCCTGGTTCCCGGCCTGTTGCCCGGCATGGCCAACGGCGGCCTGTCGTCGGCGCTGCAGGTACGGGGATTCGCGCTCGGACGACTGCACTGGAATGGCCTGCCTGACATGCAGCGCCTGTATGCGCGCGATCTGGCAACCGTGGAACGCGTGGCCGTGCTGCGCGGACCGGATGCGGTACTCCACGGCATCACCGCGCCAGGCGGAGTGGTTCATTACATCGGCAAGCAAGCCTTGTCGCAGCCACACCATTTGCTGGAGACAAGCATCGCAGACGGGGGATTCTGGCGCGTGGAAGCAGACACCACCGGACCGCTGGGCAAGGGCCTGGCGTACCGCCTGGTGGGCGCACGGCAGGACGGCGAAACCTCGCCTGGCAAGCTCGGGCTCGCGCGCTGGCACGGACTGGCCGCCTTGTCCTGGCAGTATCGCCCCGGCGGCCTGCTGACCATGGAGCATGAAACGCAGCACAATCAGCGGCCATTCGATTTCGGCACGGTCGTCGCCGCCGGCAAGGTGCGCTACGACCAGGCCTACCAATCCCCTGCACAGACCAGCCGCCGCCGCTACAACCAGAGCGCCCTGCGCTGGCAGGACGAGATCGCCCCCTGGCTCACGCTGTCGATCAGCTACGCACACGCCACGGTGGGGCGCGACGAAACCCTGTTCGGCTTCTGGTCCCTCATCGACGACAGGTCGCTATCGGGCTACTACACCGACTACCGCGACCGTTACCGGCAAAACGCCTGGCGCGCGGAGATGCAGATGAGCTTCGATACCGGCCCGCTCGCCCATCACCTGGCGCTGGGGCGCGACGACAGCCGCCACCGCATCCGCTTCGACGGTATCCAGAACATTGCCGGCTTCAACCTCGACATCGAACACCCCGACTTCGACAACGTCGATCTGGAGACGCTGGCGATGTCGCCCCGCTACAACCGCGAACGCCATCACGAGCATGCATGGTTCATCGCCGATCACATCGATCTGAACGACAAGCTGGGAGTCACGCTGGGTTGGCGCCGACAGGCTTTCTCCACGGCAGCCGACCGCACGGGCGCCGGTCTGCTGCAGGCGTCCGCAGGACAGGGCGACGCCTGGCACGCAGGGCTCACCGCAAAACTGGGCACAGTCCACCTGCACTTGACCCGGTCCAGCGGCCTGGAGCCAAACCGTGGCATGACCCGCGATGGCGGCTTTCTGGCGCCACAGCGGAGCGAGCAACTGGAATTGGGGGCGAGCTGGCGCCATGAGGGGACGGCACAGGTAAGCGGGGCTATCTACCAGATCGATCTCGACAATCTGCCGATGCCGGATCCCCTCGACCGCAACGCGCAGGTGTCGTCCGGGAAGCGCCGCGCCCAAGGCCTGGAACTGTCCGCGCAGCGCAATTTGGGCTGGGGCAAGGTGTCGTTTCACGGCAACTGGCTGGACACGCGCAATCTGACGAAGACCGCCACCGATCAAGGCGATAACTTCACCGGGGTGCCGCGCTTTACCGGTGCACTACGCCTCCATGCGCACAATATTCTGCCCGGAGTGACCCCGTGGCAGGGCTGGCTGATGCTGTTGCACGTGGGCGATCGCTATGGCGACCCGGCCAACAGCTTCAAGGTCGCGGGCTACCAGCGCGTCGATGTGGGCGCCAGCATGCCGCTGGCCGCCGGCCTCCTGCGCATCGGCATACGCAATCTGACGAACAAGCGCTATGTGGCGGTCTCGAACAACGCCAGCGACATTCATCAAGGCGCAGTGCGCAGCCTCTGGGCAAGTCTGCAGCTGACCATGTAGGCGGACCGACCGCGCGCCCCGCGTGATCGGACCTCGGTCACCGGACTCAGGTCACTGTTCGAGCCAGGTCAGCAGATCGCGCAGGCGCTGTTCGCTGCCGGTATCGAACTGCTGCACACCGATGGCCTTGAGCGCGGCCCGTCCGGCGTCGTCGGTGCCCATCGCGAGCAGGCTTTTCTGCACGGCCTCGACCTGCGCCGGGCTGAAACGGCCATGGGCGATGAGCGGAAAGTACGGCAGCGGCCTGCCTTTGTGCAGCACGCGCTGGCCGTCCTTCTCCCACTGGCGCGCGGCGCCCGAGTTCGAGCCCAGGGCGCCGACTTCGGCAAAGCGGTTCTGCAGGTAGAAAGTGACCGCACCCTGCTCGCGCACGTACTTGACGTTCTCGCGGCCGAGGTCGACGCCCTGGTCGCGCAGCTCGGCGCGGCAAAGCTGGGCGGCGAACGAGGCCTGCTCGGGCAGCACCCAGTGCCGGCCCTTGAGATCGGCCAGCGTGCGGTACGGCGCATCCTGGGTGGCGACGACGTGGCACGACGCCTCGGGCAGGGTGGTGGCGACGTAGCGGTAGCCATGATCGCGCAGGCCGCGCGCCGGGTAGTCGCTCGGGCGCGCGGCGACGAAGTCGAAACGGCCGTTCTTCACGCCGTCCTCGAGCGCCTTGAATTCGCGCACGAACACCACGTTGACCTTGCTGCCCAGGCCCTGGCCGATGGCATTGGCGAGGCCCTGGTATTTGGCGATCGCGGCGGAATGATCCAGCCCGTCCGAGGTGCCCTCGCTGACGCCGAGGGTGAGATCGGGCGCCGCGCCCGCCGCGCCGCCGAAGCAGCAGGCAACGAGCGCGACCACGATCCGTGCGCGTGTGCAGAATTCCATGCTCCCTCTCCCTTCGTTCTTCGTCTCGTTGTTGTCCAGGCACTGGCGTGCCGGCCTGACGAAGAATAACCGATAACCCTGATGTCATCGCGACCATCCTAATCGCACGACATCGGGATTGAAGGAAGGGGGCCGGCGGGGGCGCAGCCCGCGCCGGCGAATGGCTGCCGCGGGCTCAGTTCTCCGGCGTCAGCAGCGACAGGCCCAGCTTCGCGCGCCGGATCAGCCACGGGCTGGGACGGTAGCGCGGGTCGCGGTAGTAAGCGTGCATGCGGTCGAGGATGGCGAGTACGCGCGCCGGCCCCAGACGGTCGCCCATGGCGAGCGGACCGGCGGGATACCCCAGACCCAGACGCACCGCGGTGTCGATGTCGTCGGGGCTGGCGACGCGCTGCTGGGCGATGTCGCAGCCGAGATTCACCACCATCGCCAGCACGCGCTGGGTGACGAAGCCCGGGCTGTCGTGGATCACCGACACCGCCACGCCGTCGGCGGCGAACAGGCCGTGGGCGGCGTCGCGGAACGCGGGCGCGGTCACCGGCGTGGTCATCAGCGTGCGGCGGCGGTCGAGCGCGGGCAGCACGTCGATGCCCACGGTGCGCGCCGGGTCCAGCCCTGCGGCCAGGCACACCGAGGTGACGTCCTCGCCGAGCGGCGCGACCACGCACAGCGCGTCGTCGGCGGGATGTTCGCCGTCGTCGACCACGCCGCCCAGGCGCTGGACGAGCGCGCGCAGCTCCGCCACGGTGTCGGCGGTGGCGCCGCCGATCCACACCCGCGCCGGACGCGCGGCGGGCACCGGCGCCTCGGCCGGGACCTCGGCGACGCCGTCGCGATAGACGTAGAAGCCCTCCCCGCTCTTGCGCCCGAGCAGGCCGGCGGCCAGGCGCTGGCGCGTGATCGGCGACGGCCGGTAGCGCGGCTCCTGGTAGTACTGGCCGTGGATCGACTCCATGACCGGATGCGACACGTCGAGCCCGGTGAGGTCGAGCAGTTCGCACGGCCCCATGCGGAAACCGGCGGCCTCGCGCAGGATGCGGTCGAGCGTGGGGACGTCGGCGATGCCTTCGCCGAGGATGCGCAGGCCTTCGGTCAGATAGGCGCGCCCGGCATGATTGACGATGAAGCCCGGGGTGTCCTGCGCGCGCACCGGCGCGTGGCCCATGCGCCGGGCGAGCGCAACCAGGCGCTCGCACACCGCCGGCGCGGTGCGCGCGCCGGCGATGACCTCGACGATCTTCATCAGCGGCACCGGGCTGAAGAAGTGGAAGCCGGCGACGCGCTGCGGATGCGCGCAGGCGGCGGCGATCGCGGTCACCGACAGCGAGGAGGTGTTGGTGGCGAGGATGCAGTCGGGGCGCACCACCTTCTCCAGCTCGGCGAGCAGGCCGCGCTTGGCGTCGAGGTTCTCGACGATGGCCTCGACCACGACGTCGCAGCCCTCCAGCTCGGCGAGCGTGGCCGCCGCGCGCAGGCGCGCGCGCGCCGCCGCGGCGGCGTCCGCGCCGAGCTTGGCCTTCGCCACCAGCTTGTCGAACATGCCGGCGATCGAGTCGATGGCCTCGGCCGGCGCCTCCGCGCGGGTGTCGTAGAGGCGGACTTCCAGCCCGCCGAGCGCGGCGATCTGCGCGATGCCGCGCCCCATCAGGCCGGCACCGATGATGCCGATGCAACGATCCTGCGTGTCGCTACTCATGTCTTCCACTCCAGAAAAATCGATTCGGGGTTCAACCGCCGGTGGACACAAAAACGGCGGACCTGCGTCCGCCGTCTGCGTGCGGGGACGCTCAGCGCCCCTTCCACACCGGCTTGCGTTTTTCGAGGAAGGCCTTGACCCCCTCGTTGCGGTCCTCGGTGCCGGCGAGCAGCACGAAATTGCGCCGCTCCAGCGCCATGCCCGCCGACAACGGGGTCTCGAACGCCTGCAGCACCGCGTCCTTGGCCATGCGCACGGCGAGCGGCGCCTTGCCGGCGATCTTGCGCGCGAGCTCGTGGGCGCGGGCGATGCAGGCGTCGTCGGCGACGACCTCCGCCACCAGCCCGGCGGCACGCGCCTCCTGCGCGGGCATGAACTCGCCGGCGAGCACCAGCTTCATCGCCACCGACTTGCCGACCGCGCGCGTCAGGCGCTGGGTGCCGCCGGCACCGGGAATGATGCCGAGGTTGATCTCGGGCTGGCCGAACTGCGCCGATTCGCCGGCGACGACGATATCGGCGTGCATCACCAGCTCGCAGCCGCCGCCGAGCGCGTAACCGCACACCGCGGCGACGATGGGCTTGGGAAAGCGCGCGACCACGCCGAAGAGGCGCGGGCGCTCCTCCAGCAGCACCGCCTGCATGTCCTTGGCGGCCATCTCGGCGAGGTCGGCGCCGGCGGCGAACACGGCGTCGCCGCCGGTCAGCACCACGCAACGCACCGCGTCGTCGTGTTCCGCGCGTTCGAGCAGGCCGGCGATGCCGCGCAGCAGCGGCGTCGACAGCGCATTGCGCGCCGCCGGGCGGTCGAGCCGGATTTCGAGCACGCCGGCCTCGGGGCCGCTCACCTGCAGCCCTTCGGGCGCGGCGTAGGGGGTATCACTCATCTGTCACCTCTGGTCTCGTGTGGATCGCGGCCCGCCGCAGCGGGCCGGGGGGCCGATTCTTCCACAAGTCCCCGAGCGGAATTCACCCGGGGCTCATTCGGCACGCAGCCGGCGCTCCATCGGCGCTCAGTCGGGGATGACCGCGGTGACCTCGATCTCGACCTTGGCCTCTTCCTCGACCAGGTCGGCGACCTGGATCGCGGTCATCGCCGGAAAGTTCTTGCCCATCACTTCGCGATAGACCGCGCCGATCTCGCGCAGGCGGGCGACGTATTCCTTCTTGTCCTCGAGGTACCAGGTCATGCGCACGATGTGCTCCGGACCGCCGCCCGCGGCACGCACGACGTCGACCGAGTTCTTCAGCGCCTGGTGGATCTGCTGCACCAGGTCGTCGCTTTCGAACTTGCACTCGGCGTTCCAGCCGATCTGGCCGCCGACGTAGATCTGGCGGCCGCGCGCCTCGATGCCGTTGGAGTAGCCGCGGGGCTGGGCCCAGCCTTCGGGTTGCAGGATCTTGTTCATCGTGTGTTCTCCATGAAGCGCGTGATCGCCTGCCGGACGTCTTCCGGCCAGGGCTGCGCGCCGTGTGTTTCAAGTGAGGTGGCGACGATGACCTGTCGCGCACGCAGTCGTGTCTTGTCCTTTCCCCGCGCCTCGTGGCGCAGGATCAGCGAGGAGGTGCCGAGCTTTTCCACGGTGAGGTGAAAGCTCAGGGTTTCGCCGAACACCGACGGCGCAAGAAAACGGGTGTCGAGTTGAGCGGTCGGAGTGCCGGTGCGGCGCACCGTCACCAGTTCCGTCCAGGGACAACCGAGCGCTTCCAGCCAGTCCTCGACCACGCTGTTGAGCATGCGCAGGTAGTTGGGAAAGAAGACGATGCCCGCCGGATCGCAGTCCTCGAAACGCACCTTGCGTTCGACGACGAATTCCGCCGCCTGCACTGCGGCCGGCTCAGGGTTCTCGTTAGGATTCTCGGTAGGCTGCACCCTTGCTCCCGTGTCGATGTTGCGGGCCGCGCGCGCCGCTGGCGCGCGGCCCTTGTTCAAGGCTCAGTTGCTGAACGCGGCGATGCCGGTGATCGCGCGGCCCAGGATCAGCGCATGCACGTCGTGCGTGCCCTCGTAGGTATTGACCACCTCCAGGTTCACCAGGTGGCGCGCCACGCAGAACTCGTCCGAGATGCCGTTGCCGCCCAGCATGTCGCGCGCCG
>JAEWVQ010000263.1 GCA_023459095.1 Pseudomonadota bacterium
GTGCCGGGGCGAGCGCGAGCGGCGCCGCGGCCAGCTCGCCCGGACCGGCGACCGCGCCGAAGCCGGCGCCCAGATCGAGCCCGCGTGCGGCGGCGGCCTCGCCACCAGCATGGACGCGTCCGCTCAACACCTCGCCGCGGGTGCGGCCGTCGGCGGCCACGCCGACGCGAAAGCGCGTGCCGCGCACCCCCAGGTTGAGCACCGGCGACTCGATCCGGTAGCTGGCCCCGGGCGCGCGCTGCGGCGCCACCTGACTGTCGACGTCACCCCGATGCAGGCGGATGGTGGTTTCCGCCATGCCGGTGCGACCGTACTGGCGCAGGCGGGCGAGGGTGAGGCGGGTGTCGGGGGTGAGCAGCAGGCGCGAGCCATCGACGAAGCGCAGGCTGAGGCTACCGTGCGCGGCGGTGACCAGGGTGTCGCCGGCCGCCACGCTATCGCCCGGCTGCACGGGGCTGCTGTGCTCGCCGGCGATGCGGCGGGCGTCGCCGCGGACATGGATCACGGTGGCGACCGCCGCGCCCTGGCGCAGCCAGGCGAGCGGAATGCGCAGGCGCGTACCCGGCACCAGCCGCCGCGGATCGGCGACCTCGTTGAGCGCCTGCAGCTGCGGCCAGTCCTGCGGGCGGGCCATGTAGGCCGCGGCGATGTCGATCAGCGTGTCGCCGGGGCGCACGGCATAGCGCCAGTCCGCAGCCACGGCGACGGTCGCCGCGCACAGGGCGAGCACGGCGGCGGCCAGACCACGGACGGCGCGTCCGCCCGCAGCGCCACGCGGCCCGCGGCACGCGCCATTCGAGGAGGAGAGAGGTCGGGGTTGCCGGTGCACGATCATGCCATTGCGCTAGTACGAAAGCACAACAACATACCCCAAGAACCCCGCCCGCCGACTCACGCTTGCCTCACCGCACGCTCACCGCGCGGCGGCACTGCGACCCCGCACTCAGAGCGCGGCGAACACCTCGCGCGCGGCGGCGATCGTGGCCTCGATCTCGGCCTCGCCGTGCGCCGCCGAGACGAAACCGGCCTCGAACGCGGAGGGCGCGAAATAGTGGCCCTTGTCGAGCATGGCGTGGAAGAAGCGGTTGAAGGCCTCGCGATCGGAGGCCATGACCTCGGCGAACGAGGCCGGCACCTGGGCGCTGAAATACACCCCGAACATGCCCCCCACCGCGTCGGCGCTGAACGTCACCCCGGCCGCGCGCGCGCCGGCGACGAGCCCATCGACCAGACGCTCGGTGCGCTGCGCGAGCACGTCGAAGAAGCCCGGTTCGCTCACCAGCGCGAGCGAGGCCAACCCCGCGGCCACTGCCACCGGACTGCCCGACAGCGTGCCGGCCTGGTACACCGCTCCCAGCGGCGCGATCTTTTCCATGATGTCGCGGCGCCCGCCGAAAGCCCCCACCGGCATGCCACCGCCGATCACCTTGCCGAGCGTGGTGAGGTCGGGGGTGATGCCGAGCAGCCCGGCGGCGCCCTGCGGGCCGACGCGGAAACCGGTCATGACCTCGTCGAAGATCAACACCGCGCCGTGCTCGGTGCACAGCCGGCGCAAGCCCTCGAGGAAACCTGGGCGCGGCTTGACCAGGTTCATGTTGCCGGCGAAGGGCTCGACGATGACCGCGGCGATCTCCGCGCCGCGCGCCTTGAACACGGCCTCGACCTGATCGAGATCGTTGTAGTCGAGGACGATGGTGTGCTTGGCGAAATCCGCCGGCACCCCGCCCGAGGACGGATTGCCGAAGGTGAGCAGACCGGAGCCGGCCTTCACCAGCAGGCTGTCGGCATGGCCGTGGTAGCAGCCCTCGAACTTGACGATCGCATCGCGCCCGGTGAAGCCGCGCGCCAGCCGGATCGCGCTCATCGTCGCCTCGGTGCCGGAGCTGACCAGACGCACCATCTCCACCGCCGGCAGCAGCGCGCACAGGCGCTCGGCGATGTCGATCTCGGCCTCGGTCGGCGCGCCGAACGACAAACCCTTGAGCGCGGCCGCGCGCACCGCCTCGACGATGGCCGGGTGCGCATGGCCGGTGATCGCCGGCCCCCACGAGCCGACATAGTCGATGTACGCCTTGCCGTCGGCGTCCCACACGCGGGCGCCTTCGGCACGGTCGATGAAGCGCGGCGCGCCGCCCACCGAGCGGAACGCGCGCACGGGCGAATTCACCCCACCGGGGATGGTGCGCTGGGCGCGCTGGAAAAGAGCTTCGTTGCGGCTGGTCATGGCTGGGTCCGTGAAATCGGCTGCGAAAGGCGCGATTGTCCCCTGCGTGCGCAACCGGGTCCACCCGCCCGGACCGCGCCCCCGCCTCAGTCCGCGGCGGTGAACAGCGCGTGGTAGGCGCGCGTGCGCGCCGCCGGATCGGGCGCAGCGAACACGTCGGTGATCACCGCGAGCAGATCGGCACCGGCGGCAACCAGCGCCGGCGCGTTGTCGAGCGTGATCCCGCCTATGGTCGCGACCGCGACCCCGAGTTCGCGCCGCGCGCGCGTCACCAGTTCGAGCGGCGCGCGCGGCGCCAGCGGCTTGGTCGGCGACGCGAACATCGCCCCGAACGCGACGTAATCCGCCCCCGCCCGTGCGCCGCGCTCGGCGCGCGCCCACTCGTCGTAGCACGACACGCCGAGCAGCCGCCCGACACCGAGCGCGCGCCGGGCCGCCGCGACGTCGCCGTCGTCGCGGCCGAGATGCACGCCGTCGGCGCCGATCGCCAGCGCCAGCGCCAGATCGTCGTTGATCAGCAGCGGTACGCCGTACTCGCGGCACAAGCCGAGCACCGCCCGCGCC
>JAEWVQ010000264.1 GCA_023459095.1 Pseudomonadota bacterium
GCCGGGCCGCTCGCGGTGTGGGTGGCGGTGCGCGAGCTGACCCCGCTGACCCTCAACTGGCTGCGCGTGTACCGGCAGTCGCAACCCGAACTGTTCCGTCTCGACGCGTGAGCCGCATGAAAGAGCATTACGTCCGTCCCCTCGACCTGCGCCACGGCCGCGTGGACCTCAACCACGGCGCCGGCGGCCGCGCCATGACGCAGCTGATCGACGAGCTGTTCGCGCGCGCCTTCGCCAACGACCACCTTGGCCAGGGCAATGACGGCGCCGTGTTGCCCGCGCCGGCGCCGGGCGAACGCCTGGTGATGGCGACCGACGCCCACGTGGTGAGCCCGCTGTTCTTTCCCGGCGGCGACATCGGCAGCCTCGCCGTGCATGGCACGGTGAACGACGTCGCGGTGATGGGCGCGCGCCCGCTCTATCTGAGCGCGAGCTTCATCCTCGAGGAGGGCTTTCCGCTCGCCGATCTGGCGCGCATCGTCGCCTCGATGGCGCATGCCGCGCGCGAGGCCGGCGTCGCCGTGGTCACCGGCGACACCAAGGTGGTGGAGCAAGGCAAGGGCGACGGCGTGTTCATCGCCACCACCGGCCTGGGCGCGCTCGCCGCCGGGCGCGAAACCGGCGGCGCGCGGGCGCGCCCCGGCGACGCGGTGCTGGTGTCGGGCACCCTGGGCGACCACGGCATGGCGATTCTCGCGCAGCGCGAGGGGCTGGCCTTCGAATCGGCCATCGTCTCCGACAGCGCCGCGCTCCACGGCCTGATCGACGCCTTGTTCGCCGCGGTGCCCGAGGGCATCCGCGTGCTGCGCGACCCCACGCGCGGCGGCCTGGCGACCACGCTCAACGAGATTGCGCGCCAGTCCGCGGTGGGCATGGCGCTCGACGAGGCGGCGATCCCGGTGAACCGCCAGGTCGCCGCCGCGTGCGAACTGCTCGGGCTCGATCCGCTCTACCTCGCCAACGAGGGCAAGCTCGTCGTGGTGTGCGCGGCGGAGGTGGCCGAGGCCGCGCTCGCCGCACTTGCCGCCCACCCGCTCGGCCGCGACGCCGCGCGCATCGGCACGGTGTGCGCCGACGCGCACGGTTTCGTGCAGGCGCGCACCGCGTTCGGCGGCCAGCGCATGCTCGACTGGCTCTCCGGCGAGCCGCTGCCGCGCATCTGCTGAGGCGGCGCGCGCCCATGAACAGCCCCGCTCCCCGCGCCGAACGCCGCACCGCCACCCCCGGGCGGCTGCCGAGCGTGCTCGTGGTCGACGACGAGGTGCGCTCGCAGGAGTCGCTGCGGCGCACGCTGGACGAGGATTTCGAGGTATACACCGCGTCGTCTGCCGATGAGGCGCTGGCGGTGCTCGAGCGCGAGTGGATCGAGATCGTGCTCACCGACCAGCGCATGCCGGGGATGTCCGGCGTGCAGCTGCTGCGCCAGGTGCGCGAGCGCTGGCCCGACGCGGTGCGCATCATCATCTCCGGCTACACCGACGCCGAGGACATCATCGCCGGGATCAACGAGGCCGGCATCTATCAGTACCTGCTCAAGCCCTGGCAGCCCGAGCAGCTGCTCCTCACCCTGCGCGGCGCCGCGCAGCTGTCGCGCCTGCAGGCGGAGAACCAGCGCCTCGCGCTCGATCTCAAGGTCGCCGCCCCGGTGCTGCAGGCGCGCGTCGATGCGCGCCGCGACCGCCTCGCCCGGCGCTACGCCCCCGAGCGCCTGGTGCGCGCGCCCGATTCGCCGATGCAGGCGTTGTGCGCGCTGATCGAGCGTCTGGCGGTGCTCGACATTCCGGTGCTGATCACCGGTGAGTCGGGCACCGGCAAGGAGCTGCTCGCGCGCGCGCTGCACTACCGCAGCCACCGCGCCGATGCCGCCTTCATCGTCGAGAACTGTGGCGCGCTCCCCGACCAGTTGCTCGAATCCGAACTCTTCGGCCACAAGCGCGGCGCCTTCACCGGTGCCTTCGAGGACCGCGTCGGCCTGTTCCGCGAGGCCGACGGCGGCACCATGCTGCTCGACGAGATCGGCGAGACCTCGGCGGCCTTCCAGGTGAAGCTGCTGCGCACGCTGCAGGAGGGCGAGATCCGCCCGCTGGGGGCGAGCCGCACGCAGGCGGTGGATGTGCGCGTGGTCGCCGCGACCAACCGCGATCTCGACGCCGAGGTGCGCGCCGGGCGCTTCCGCGAGGATCTGTACTACCGCCTGGCCGCGTTTACCGTGCGTGTGCCGCCGCTGCGCGAGCGGCCGATGGACATTGTGCTGATCGCGCAGAGCCTCGCCGACGAGATCGGCGCCGGCCTCGGGCGCCGCTTCGCGCCGCTGGCGCCGGCGCTGGTCGCCTGCCTGCAGGCCTGGCGCTGGCCCGGCAACGTGCGCGAGCTGCGCAACGAGGTGCTGCGCATGGTGGCGCTCGCCGACGGCGACGAACTCGACGTCGCCCATCTGTCGCCGCGCGTGCTGCGCGCCGCGGAAGCCGAGCAGGAAGCCGCGCTCGACCTGCTCGACGGCCTGCAGGGCGATCTGCGCACCCGCCTGGAGGCGCTCGAGGCGCGCATCCTCAAGGAATGCCTGATCCGCTTGCGCTGGAACAAGAGCCGCGCCGCCGAGGAACTCGGCCTGTCGCGCGTCGGCCTGCGCGCCAAGCTCGCGCGCTACGGCCTGGACGGCGGTTGAGCGGGGGCGCCCGGCTTCGATCGTCTCGTCCCAGTCGCCTCGTGTCAGTCGTCCTCTGCAATCGTATTTTCCGCGGGCAATGGTTCAAAATAGCGCGATGAATCTGCTCTGGCTCCAATCCGGCGGCTGCGGCGGCTGCACGATGTCGCTGCTGTGCGCCGATCAGCGTGATCTGCTCGGCCTGCTCGGCGACGCCGGCATCAAGCTGCTGTGGCATCCCTCGCTGTCCGAGGCCACCGGCGTCGAGGTGCTGGAGATGCTCGACGCCTGCGTGCGCGGCGAGGTCGCGGTCGACCTGTTGTGCATCGAGGGCTCGATGCTGCGCGGCCCCGACGGCAGCGGGCGCTTTCACCGCCTCGGCGGCAGTGGCCGGCCGATGATCGACTGGGTGCGCGAACTCGCCGCACGGGCGCGCCACACCCTGGCGATCGGGTCCTGCGCGGCGTGGGGCGGGGTCACCGCGGCCGGCACCAATCCGGCCGGGGCCTGCGGCCTGCAGTACGACGGCGCGAGCCCCGGCGGCCTGCTCGGCGCGGCCTACCGTTCGGCCTCGGGGCTGCCGGTGATCAACGTCGCCGGCTGTCCGACCCATCCCGGCTGGGTGGTCGACACCCTGCTCGCGCTCGCCCTCGGCGAGTTCGCCGCCGCCGACCTCGACGCGCTCGCGCGTCCGCGCTTCTACGCCGACCAGCTGGTCCATCATGGCTGTTCGCGCAACGAATACTATGAATTCAAGGCCAGCGCGGAGCAGCCCTCCGACCTCGGCTGCATGATGGAGCACATGGGCTGCAAGGGCACCCAGGCCCACGCCGACTGCAACCTGCGGCCGTGGAACGGCAACGGCTCGTGCACGCGCGGGGGCTATGCCTGCATCTCGTGCACCGAGCCGGGCTTCGAGGAGCCCGGCCACGCCTTCGCACAGACGCCGAAGCTCGCCGGCATTCCCATCGGCCTGCCGTCGGACATGCCCAAGGCCTGGTTCGTGGCGCTCGCCGCGCTGTCGAAGTCGGCGACGCCGAAGCGGGTGCGCGACAACGCCGTCGCCGATCACCTGGTGGTGACCCCGGCGATCCGCCGCACGGGGCTGAAATGAGACCGGCGCCGCGGATGGGCGCGCGCCGGGGCGCGCGGGCGGTGGGCGTGAGCGGGGAGGGCGCGCGGTGAGCGAACGCCTCGTGCTCGGTCCCTTCAATCGTGTCGAGGGCGATCTGGAGGTGAGCCTGGAGGTCGCCGACGGCCGGGTTGCCGCCGCCTACGTCAATTCGCCGATGTTCCGCGGCTTCGAGCAGATCCTGCGCGGCAAGGACCCGCGCGATGCGCTCGTGCTGGTGCCGCGCATCTGCGGCATCTGCTCGGTGTCGCAGTCGGCGGCGGCGGCGGCGGCGCTGCGCGCGGCGATGGGGCTGACGGTGCCGGAGAACGGCGAACTCGCCGCCGCGCTGGTGCAGGCGACCGAGAACCTGGCCGACCACCTGACCCATTTCTACCTGTTCTTCATGCCCGACTTCGCCCGCGACGATTACGCCGGGCGACCGTGGTTCGAGGCCGTGCGCGCCCGCTTCAAGGCGGTGCAGGGCAGCGCGGCGGCCGATGCGCTGCCGGCGCGCGCGGCCTTCCTGCAACTCACCGGCACGCTCGCCGGCAAGTGGCCGCACACCCTCAGCCTGCAGCCCGGGGGCTCGGCGCGGGCGGTGAGCGCGGCGGAGAAAATCCGCCTCTACGGCCAGTTGCGCGAGTTCCGCCGCTGGCTGGAGACGCGCCTTTTCGGCGGCGCGCTGGAGGATTTCGCCGCGCTCGATTCGCTCGCCGCGCTGCGCGCGTGGCGCGGCGCGGGCGCGGCGGGGCCGGCGGATCTGCGTCTGTTTCTCGACGTCGCCGACGATCTCGGCCTCGGCGCGATCGGCCGCGCCACCGACCGCTATTTCAGCTACGGCGCCTATGCGCTGCATGGCGAGCCGCTGTTTGCGCGCGGCGTGTGGCATCCGGGACTGGGGGCGGGGCGCGCCGCGTTCGACGCCGACGCCATCGTCGAGGACCCGACCCACGCCTGGCTGCGCGGCGATCCGCGCCACCCGTGGCGCGGGCGCACCGAGCCCGACGCCGACAAGGATGGCGCCTATTCCTGGTGCAAGGCGCCGCGGCTCGCCGGCGAGGTCATGGAGTGCGGCGCGCTCGCGCGGCAGGCGGTCGATGGCCACCCGCTCGCCCGCGCGCTGGTGCGCGAGGGCGGCGGCAGCGTGCTCGCGCGCGTGGTGTGCCGCGTGCTGGAACTGGCACGCGTGGTGCCGGCGATGGAGGCCTGGGTGCGCGCGCTGCAGCCGGGGGCGCCGTTCTGCGCCCACGGCACGCTGCCCGACGAGGCGGTCGGCTGCGGCCTGGTCGAAGCCGCGCGTGGCGGCCTCGGGCACTGGCTGACGATCCGCCAGGGGCGCATCGCCGGCTACCAGATCATCGCGCCGACGACGTGGAATTTCTCGCCGCGCGACGGCGCCGGTGTGCCCGGCGCGCTCGAGCAGGCACTCGTCGGGCTGAGTGTGGGCGACGCGCGCGTGCCGCTTGCGGTGCAGCATGTGGTGCGCTCCTTCGATCCGTGCATGGTATGCACGGTGCATTGATCGAGGTAGGCGCGCGCCGACCATGAGCGACCAGCCCGACCCAGCCCTGTCGTTGCAGCACACCGGTCACCCCGGCGAACTGGTCGGCGTGGGCGAAGACGTGTGGATGGACGTGATCCACAAGATGGACGAGGTCTATTCCGACCTGCTGCAATACGAGGTCGCGCTCGAACAGAAGAACGCCAAGCTCGAGGAGTCGCAGCAGTTCATCCTGTCGGTGCTGACCTCGATGTCGGACATTCTCGTGGTGTGCGACCGCAACGGCCACATCGAGGACGTCAACCGCTCGCTGCTCGACTTCACCGGGCGCGACCTCGCCGGCCTGCGCGGCACCTCGGTGTTCGACCTGTTCGCCGACGAGGCCGCGCGCGCCCAGGCGCGCCACCTGTTCACGGTGTTCGGCGACGAGGGTGTGCACGACTGCGAGCTGCCGCTGCGCGCGCGCGACGGCAGCGCGGTGCCGGTGTCGATCAACTGCATGCCGCGCTACAGCGCGGTCGGCAAGTCGCTCGGCCTGGTCGTCACCGGGCGGCCGGTGGGCGAGCTGCGGCGTGCCTACCAGGCGCTGCGCCAGGCCCACGACGACCTCAAGCGCACCCAGCAGCAGCTGCTGCATTCGGAGAAGATGGCCTCGCTCGGTCGCCTGGTGGCGGGGGTCGCGCACGAGCTCAACAATCCGATCAGCTTCATCCTCGGCAACGTCCATGCCCTCCAGCGCTATGCAGGACGGCTGGAGCGCTATCTCGCCGCGCTCCATGCCGGGGCTGCGCCGGACGAACTTGCCGCGCTGCGCGCCGAGCTGCGCATCGACCGCATCGTCGCCGATTTGCCGCCGCTCATCGAAGGCACGATCGAGGGCGCCGAGCGCACCCGCGACATCGTCGACGGCCTCAAGCGCTTTTCCGCGATCGACCGCGAGGAGCAGCAGCACTTCAACCTCGTTGCGGTGATCGAGCGCGCGGTGAGCTGGGTGTGCAAGGCCACGCGCGGCAGCTTCCGCGTCGACCTCGACCTGCCCGCGGCCATTCCGGTGCGCGGCTCGCCCGGGCAGATGCAGCAGGTGGTGATGAACCTGGTGCAGAACGCCTGGGACGCCACTGCCGAGCTGCCGGCGCCGTGGCTGCGCATCGCCGGACGGCTCGGCGACGGGACCGTGTGCATCCGCTTCCACGACAACGGCCCCGGCATCGACGCCCAGCACCTTGCCCACATCTTTGATCCCTTCTTCACCACCAAGCCGGTGGGCAAGGGCACCGGCCTCGGGCTGTCGATCAGCTACGGCATCGTCGAGCGCCACGGCGGCGGCCTGAGCGCGCGCAACCATCCCGACGGCGGCGCCGAGCTGGTGGTCGAGCTGCCGCTCGCCGGCGCGCCTTGAGCCGCCCGCCCTGAACCGCGCCGGCTGCGCTTGCCCGCCACCGCGCTTGCGGTAAAGATGTCGGGGAGGCCGGCGCCGGGCGCCCGCCTCCCCGATTCATTCTCGGCTTCAGGAGAACAACAACATGGCCGACGTCATGCCCCTTGCCGCCGCGAGTCTGCGCACTCGCTGCAATCCCGAACAATTCGACTTCGACACCACCGAAACCCTCGACGGCCATCCCGGCGACCTCGGCCAGGCGCGCGCCATGGAGGCGCTGCGCTTCGGCCTCGCGGTCGGCCATTCCGACTACCACGTGTTCGTGCTCGGCGAGCCGGGCAGCGGCAAGCACGCCACCACGTTCCGCCTGCTGCGCGAACGCGCCGCGCGCGAGGCGGTGCCGCCCGACCTGTGCTACCTGCACAATTTCGACGAGCCGCTGCATCCGCGCCTGCTCACCATGCCCGCCGGGCGCGGCGCCGCGCTGCGCGCCGACATGCAGACCCTGATCCGCGAACTGGGGCCGGCGATCGAGGGCGCGTTCGGCAGCGATCCGCACACCGAGCGCATCGAGGCGCTGCAGGATGCGCACAAGAAGCGCGAAGAGGCGGCGCTGCGCGAAATCGGCCAGGCCTGCGCTGCCGACGGCATCTCGCTGCTGCAGACCCCGGACGGTTTCGTGTTCGCGCCCACGCGCGAGGGCGAGGTGCTGTCGCCGGAGGCGTTCGAGGCGCTGCCGCAGGGCGAGCGCGACACCATCGAGACCGCGGTCGCGGGGTGGAGCGACAAGCTCGCCGAACTGCTCAACGAGTTTCCCGGCTGGCGCAAGGCCTTGCGCGAGGCGATCGCGCGCGCCGAGCACGAGGCCCTGACCCCCGCGCTCGCCCACCTGATGCGCGAGACCCGCGAGCGCCACGCCGATCTGCCCGAGGTGCTGGCCTTCTTCGACGCGGTCGAGCGCGACGTGCTCGACTCCGCGGTCAACGGCGTGCCCACCGAGGAAGAGGACGAGGACACGCTCGAAGCCGAGGAGAACATCCGCTTCAACCGCTACCAGGTGAAGCTGCTCGTCGACCATTCCGCGTCGCAGGGCGCGCCGGTGGTGTTCGAGGACAATCCCGGCTACGGCAATCTGATCGGTCGCATCGAGCACATCGTGCAGCAGGGCGCGCAGATCAGCCACTTCAGCCTGATCCGCGCCGGCGCCCTGCATCGCGCCACCGGTGGCTATCTGGTGGTCGACGCCGAGCGCCTGCTCACCCAGCCCTACGCCTGGGAAGGCCTCAAGCGCACCCTGCGCGCGGGCGAGATCCGCATCGAGCCGCCGGCCGAGGCCCAGGGCTGGAGCGGGGCGCTGACCCTGGAACCGCAGGCGGTGCCGTGCGCGGTCAAGGTGGTGATGATCGGCGACCGCGACCTGTTCTACCTGCTGATGGAGAACGACCCCGACTTCGCCGAGCTGTTCAAGATCGCCGCCGATTTCGATGACGACCTGCCGCGCGACGCCGGCAGCGAGTACCAGTACGCGCGCCTGCTCGCCATGCTCGCGCGCGGCGCCGGGCTGCTGCCGCTGGACCGCGCCGCGGTGGCGCGCATGGTCGAGGAGGGCGCGCGCATCGCCGAGGACGCCAGCCGCCTGACCCTGAAGACGCGCAGCCTCGCCGACCTCATGCGCGAGGCCGACCACTTCGCGCGCGAGGCCGGCGCCACCCGCATCGGCCGCGGCGACATCGAGACCGCGCTCGCCGCCCGCGTGCGGCGCAGCGGCCGCTATTCGGAGCGCGTGCGCCAGTCCATGCTCGACGGCACCATGCTGATCTCCACCGCCGGCGCGCGCGCCGGGCAGATCAACGGCCTGGTGGTGATCGAACTCGCCGGCGAACGCTTCGGCCATCCGGTGCGGATTTCGGCGACGGTGCGCCTGGGCGAGGGCGACGTGGTCGATATCGAGCGCGAAACCGAGCTCGGCGGCGCCATCCATTCCAAGGGCGTGCTCATCCTGTCGGCCTTCCTCGCCGCGCGCTATGCCCGCCATCAGCCGCTGTCGCTGTCGGCGAGCCTGGTGTTCGAGCAGTCGTACGCGCCGGTGGAAGGCGACTCGGCCTCGCTCGCCGAGCTGTGCGCGCTGCTCTCCGCACTCACCCAGTTTCCGATCGAGCAACGTCTGGCGATCACCGGGTCGGTGAACCAGTTCGGCGAGGTGCAGGTGATCGGCGGCGTCAACGAGAAGATCGAAGGCTTCTTCGACCTGTGCCGCGCACGCGGCCTCGACGGCACTCAGGGGGTGGTCATTCCGCAGGCCAGCGTGCGCCACTTGATGCTGCGCGAGGACGTGGTCGCCGCCGCCGCCGCCGGCCAGTTCCACATCTACCCGGTGAGCACGGTGGATGAGGCGATGACCGTGCTCACCGGCGTGCCTGCCGGCGAACCCGACGGCAAGGGCGTGATTCCCAAGGGCACGCTCAACCAC
>JAEWVQ010000265.1 GCA_023459095.1 Pseudomonadota bacterium
GGCCAGCAGCGCGCGCCCCGCCTCGCCGCCCAGCGCCACGGCGGCGGCGCGTCCGTCCAGCCGCCAGCCGTCGGCAGTGCGCTGCGCGCGCAGGCCGATGCCGTGCGCGGCGGCGATGCCGTCGAGCGACAAGGTAAATAACTGGCTGTTTTCGGCCGCCGCGGCGGCTGCGCCGGCCCCGGCCTCGCCGCCGAAGCGCGCCAGCGTCGCCGCGGCGAGCTGGTGGCGCCACAGCGGCACCTGGGCCAGGTTGCGGCCCTGGGCTTCGAGCACCAGCATCAGTTCGGTCATGCCCAGCCCGCTGCCGCCGGCCGCCTCGGGCAGCGCCAGGCTGTGCAGGCCGGTTTCCACGCACTGCGCCCACAGATCGGCCATGTAGGCTTCGCCGCCGGCATCGAAGGCGCGCAGGCGGTCGTCGGTGCACAGATCGGCGAACAGGCTGCCGGCCATGTCGGCGATCGCGCGCTGATCCTCGCTCAACTGGAAATCCATCGCGTTCTCCTCAGGGTGCGAGCGGGCGGAACAGCGGCAGGATCAGCTCGCCGTCGTCGAAGGACTGGAACTCGACCTGCACGCGCTGGCCGATGCGGATCTCGTCGCGCTTGACCCCGACCAGGCCGGCGATCAGGCGCACGCCCTCGTCGAGCTCGATCAGCCCGATCGGGTTGGGATGCTCGAAGGGTGGCACCTCGGGGTAATGCATCACCACGAAGGAATAGAGCTGGCCCTGGCCGCTGGCTTCCACCGTGTCCCAGTCGAAGGCATGGCACTTGACGCACACCGGCGCCGGCGGGTGGCGCAGCGTGCTGCAGCACGTGCAGCGCTGGATCAGCAGTTTGCCGGCGGCGGCGCCTTCCCAGAAGAAGCGGGTGTCGTCGCTGACCCCGGGCTTGGGGCGCTTGAACTTGGGCAGCGCGGGCGCGGCGCCCTTTTCCACCGGCTTGGGCACGTTGGCGGGGCGGAACTTGAACACGCGGAACAGCAGCTCGCCGACCTTCTCGTCGCTGCCTCCGCCCTCCCCGGCCTGCGCGAAGAAGCTCATCACCAGGGTGACGAAGAAGCCGGTGCCGAGCGCGGTGGTCTTCTCCTCGCCCACCGCATCGAGCCGGGTGGTGTAGTAGAGCCGTTCGCCGAGCTTCACGTAACGGGCGAAGCTGAGGTCGGAGTTCACCGCCACCACCGAGGGGTAGCCGTGCGCTTCCATGGTCTTGAGCACCTCGTAGGGATTCTCGGTGGTCGAGCCCGGCGCGTAGTTGTTGGCGTGCAGACCTTCCAGACACCACGCCTGCAGCATCGCCGGCGGCGCGACGATGCCGCCGAATTCGGTGGTCGCGGCGTACGTCGCGTCGAGGTAGAGCGGATTATCGACCCCCATCACCTCGCACCACTGGCGGATCATCGGCGCATTGACCGCGTCCCACGCGTAGACGCGACCGTATTCGCGACCCACCTTGGCACGCACCTCGGACATCCATTCCTGTTCAGCCAAGTTCGTCTCCTGCTGTTGTGTGAGGCACCGCGCGCACGGCGCGGCCCCTGCGGACCCAACTGCGAGGCACCCGAGGCCAGCGGGCTCGATGCCACTTTTCGCAGCGCTTGCGGCGAGTCTAAGAGCAGGACCGAGGGCGACACTTCGTCTGAACGGACGATGGACAAGACCGCCAAAGATCGACATTCGGCCCGCGCACACAGGTGGCGGGACCGCAAGGACGATGGCGACGACGGCCCGGCGCGCGCTTAGGGCGAAGGCGTTCAGGCCGGGGCGGCGGCGGTCTCCAGACGGGCGGCGGCCGGGAGCCGCCGCAAGCGCAGGTGAAAGCAGATTTCGCGGTCGCCGCCGTATCCGGTAAGCGCGGCCCTGCCGCCGTGCAGCTCGGCGATCCGGTGCACGATGTAGAGCCCGAGACCGGCACCGGCCGAGGCCTGCGCCTGACGCCCCCGGTAATACTTGTTGAACAGCCGGCCGCGCTCGTCTTCGGCAATCGGCGGTCCGGCGTGGCTGACGGTCAGGTGCACGTATTCGTCGTCGTCCCAGGCGCTGAGCCGCACGGCCTCCCCCGCCGGCGCATGGCGGTCGGCGTTGGCCAGCAGATTGCGGACCGCCACGCTCACCAGGCCGGCATCGCAGCAGTATCGATCAAGGCTCAGGCGGGGGTCGAAGACGATCCGCCCGTGCGGAAAACCGCCCGCCACCTCCTGCAGCCGCCCCGCCAGATCGCAGGACGCGAAGCGCGACAGCGGCTGCTCGTCGCTGATCCGGTCATGGGTCAGGTAGTCATCGACCAGGGCCAGCAGGCGCGCGGCGGCGTCGCGGATGTTCTGGCAACGGCGCAGGCTCTTCTCGCGCACCGCGTCCAGGTTGCGGGCGAGCTGCTGCGCCGAAGTGCTGATGATCGCCAGCGGCGTGCGGAATTCGTGCGAGACCATGGCGACGAAATCGCTCTGCTCGGTGCGCATCGACTGCTCCCGGTCGAGCGCCGCGCGCAGCGCCCGTTCCAGACGCTCGCGGCGCTGCAGTTCGTCGCGCAACGCGCGGGTACGCACCGCCACCAGGGCTTCGAGCCGGGCGTTCTGCTGCAAGGCCAGCTCGGTGGCCTGCTGCTGGGCGTGCGCCTTCTCGCGTTTCAGGCTGTTGTAGTGGCTGATGATGCGCAGGCTCATCACCCCCATGTGCAGCATGGTGCCCCAGGCCACCGCATGGTCGGTCCACAGGTTGGCCGGCAGGGCGCCGAAGTTGCGCAGAAACGCCACCGCCACGCCGGCGTAATAGATGCCGAAGGCGAGCAGATAGAAGCGCGCCGGGCGGTGGCCACGCGCCCACAGCCAGACCGCGAGCCCCAGAAAGACCGGAATCAGGGTCAGCGACAGGCTGAGCACGACGGGCATCGCGTCGCGATAGAAGCCGAACGGAAAGGCGAGCGCCGCGGCGCCGCCCACCAGCCAGGCCAGCGCGGCGAGGAAACGGGCCAACCGGCGATGGACGCGCGCCAGTTCGAGCTGGCGGCTGGCGAACACCACACCGATCGGCAAGCCCAGCGCCAGCCCCAGGCCCAGCAGCGGATCGCTGAGCCAGACCGGCATCTCCAGCACTTGCTGGGGCAGGCCGCTGGTCAGCGCCTCGATCCACACGCAACAGCCGACGTAGGCCAGATACCAGCCGCTTTCGGGTGCGCCGGTGAAGCGCCAGAAGATCACATGAAAGCCGATCAGCATCAGATAGACGCCGAAATACACGCCATAGCCGAGCGACTCCAGCCGGGTGCGCTCGGCGAAATGCTGCGGCGGCGCAAAATCCACGCTCACCGACATCGCATTCTTGGTGTGCAGGCGCAACAGCAGGGTTTCGCTCGCTCCCCCTTGCAGGGTGAAGGCGAAGGCCGGCGCCCGGTAATCCTCCGGCCACGACCGCCGTTCCAGGTCCTCCCCCGAGCGCTGCGCCTGCCACTGCCCGTGCGCATCGCGCTGATAGAAGCGCACGTCGTCGACCAGCGCGTTGTTGAGGCGCAGCATCCAGCGCTGCGCGGACTCGCCCTCCGCCCTCACCTGCACGCGCAGCCAGATGTAGGACGTCGTGAACCCGGCCTTGAGGCTGGACGGCAGCGCCTGCCAGGCCTCCGCCTCCAGGGCCTGCGCCGGCGTCAGCCGCCCCGCCGGATCATCGAGGCGGAGCATGAACCCGGCCGCCGACGTGGTCCCCGCGCCGGCGCCGAGCACCAGCGGCTCGGCGCGGACGGCGGCGGCGAGGAGCAGCAGCGCGGTGAAGAGCAGCGGGCGTAGAAAGCGGGAGAGGATCATGGGCGCGGACGATATCATGGCGCCCCGTACACTTTTCCCCCGCTGCCGTGGCCGCCGCCCGGCCCCCGGCGCTGACGATGACTGCCCTGATTCTTCTGGAGGACGACGCGGTATTGCGCGAGGAGTTGCGCGAGTTCCTCGACGACTGCGGCTTCGCCACCGACGCCGCGGCCACCCTGGAGGAGTTCCACCGCCTGTTCGTCCCGCAGCGCCACCGCCTCGCCCTGCTCGACCTCGGCCTGCCGGACGGCGACGGCCTGCACCTGATCAGCCGCCTGCGGCAGACCGGCCACCGCCTCGGCATCGTCGTGCTGACCGCGCGCAGCGGCGCACCGAGCCGCATCCAGGGGCTGGATTCGGGGGCCGACCACTACCTCGGCAAAGGCTGCGATCTCGACGAACTGGCGGCCACGCTCACCGCGCTGCAGCGCCGCCTCGGCTACGACCGCGCAGAGCAGCCGTGGCTGCTCGAAGTCGGCCCGCGCCGCCTGCTCCCTCCGGGCGCGCCCCCCGTCGACCTCTCCCAGCAAGACCTCGTCGTGCTGCAATGCCTGATGGCGCGCGCGGGGCACAACGTCAGCCGCCAGCAGATCGTCGCCGCGCTCGACGAAGACTTCCTGCACTACGACCAGCGCCGCCTCGACACCCAGATGCGCCGCCTGCGCCGCAACGTCGAACAGGCCAGCGGCCAGTCCCTGCCGGTGAAGACCCTGCGCAATGCGGGCTACTGCTTCTACGCCGCGTGCCGGATCGAGGACCGCAACTCGCCGCCGAGCCTCACGCCCGGCTAAGCCCTCCGCCTTCCCCCCTCTCCCGGCGTCGCGGCACGCTCAGATTTGCTCAGTTTTAGCCTTGGCCGCCTCCGCTATCGTCCGTGGACCATTGCGTCGGGCCAAATCAAATCATGATGCCTGCCACTCGATCATGCGACCTTCATGACATCGTTCACGGGGGCCAAGGCATGCGTGCGGAATCGACCCTGGGTTCCGCGCTCTCCTGAACAACTCAGATAAACACCAACGGAATGCCGATGAATCAACAAAAAAATGGGGCTGCCCGCCGACTCGTGGGCATTGCCGCCACCGCCTGCCTCTTCAGCCCGCTGTGGGCGTCGGCGGGCAGCGTGTCGATCACCACCACGCTGGATGCGAGCAGCCCGACCTATATGCGGCCGATGGCCAATAATGGTCCGTGCACGGCTCGCACCACTTATCACAAATTCACCGCGGCCGACTTCGTCGTCGATACCACGGCGGCGAATTACAGCATGGCGGTCCCCGCCGGGGGCGGCATCAGCGACCCTTATGCGCTGCTATATGTCTCGCCGTTCACCGCCTCGTTGCCGATGGTGAACTGCCTCACCGGCGATGACGACAACGGCGGAGGACCGAGCGGATATAACAGCCTGATTTCCAACGCCTCACTGCAGGCGGGCAAGGTCTATACCGCGGTCATCACCACGTATGACGCCAGCGAAACGGGCACCCTGACCGCGACCCTGAACGGCGCGGGCAACTTCACCCGCCTCAACGGCTTCATCAAGGCCACCGCCACCTGGACGGCCGGCAACAATGTGGTGCTGGACCTGCGCCTGAGCAGCAACGGCGTCGCCACCACCGACAATCTCAGATGGGTCGCGGTGCCCCCGGACAGCACGCCGCCCACCTTTGCCGAGGTGATCGCCGGCCAGCAAAGCGGCGGCGCCCCGGCGCCCACTTCCGGCGCGCTGAACAACCTCCCGCTCAACAGCGACATCAGTCGGAGTCTGCTGCCGCTGCCCGGCGCGCGACCCGACCTGTACATCACCCTCTACAATGGGGGCCTCAACGGCACCGTGCGGGTGCTGGACTTCACCCCGACCGCGCCGGTATTTACCGCGCAGACCGGCGCTCTCCCGTCCGCCACGGTGAGCTCCAACCAAGTGGCCCTCGGCGGCTTCACCGAAGCGGTGGCGATTTCGGTCAGCGGCGGCGAATACCGCATCGGCAGCGGCGCCTTCACCAGCACCCCGGGCACCGCGCTGCCCGGCGACCTCGTCACCGTCAGGTTGACGAGCGCGGCCACGGTCAGCACGCCGACCACGGCAACCCTCACCGTCGGCGGCGTGCCCGCCGATTTCACCGTGACCACCACCGATCCGATCACCGCCGTGTGCGGCGCGGCCAATGGTCAGACCTTCAGCACCCTGCCCACCACCCAGCTGTGCAGCCCGGGTAACGCGGGCGCGGTGTCGGCGGCGAGCGGCCAGTTCTCGTGGACCTGCGCCGGCCTCTACGGCGGCGGTGATGCGACTTGCAATGCAAGCTGGAGCGACACCGCGAGCGGCGGTAACCAGGGGGTGGTGACCGCGCCGGCCGCGGTGGCCAACAACAACTGGGTGGTGACCAATGCCGGCTTCGTGGCGCCGCCGGTCGCGCCGCCCGCGGGCAGCTCGTTCCCGTTCGGCCTCGCCAGCGTGCAACTCGCCAGCGGCACCCCGGGCACCGCTGCGTCCTTCACGATCAATTACGCAACCGCCGTACCCGCCGGCGCCGTCTATATGAAATACGGGCGGAGCCCGGAGGGCTTCAACTGCACCGGCGCCGCCTGCGACCTGCCCCACTGGTATGAGCTGCCGGCGAACCAGGTGGCGTTCTCGCACGATCGCCTGAGCGTGACCCTGACCATTACCGACGGCGGCGTGGGTGACGACGACCTGCTGCCGAACGGGGTCATCACCGATCCCGGCGGCCCGGTGGTGATGGGCGCCAGCGCGGTCACCGGCATTCCGACGCTGTCCGAATGGGGCATGATCATCATGGCCTCGCTGATGGCGCTGGGCGCCTTCGCCAGCGGCCGCCGGCGCCGCTGACACGCCACGCGACACCGTACCGAACGCCCTCCACGGAGGGCGTTTTTTTTGACCTGGTCCCGGGCCGGCGATCAACGGCCGATGCCGTTCGCCTACCACGCGCCCATCGGCTGCCGACACACAGACCTCCACCCACTCCCCTGACTGCCTCGATCCCGCCCACGGCGCGATCGGAACCTTGCCGCTCAAGGCCGGCGCGGCATGGCTGTTTCATTCACAATTCCACAATCCGTAACTGAATGATTCACGATGCCTTTCGATTAAATTAACATCCCGGCGTACCTGCTCCGACTCTGCCCCCACGATCACCCCGCCAGCGCTCATGCGATCAACGACAACCACGCCCCTGAGGCAAACCGGCCGCACGGCCTCGTTCGAGCTGCCCGCCTCTGCATGCCTTCAGCCCACCTCGTCATGAGCGCAACGCCCGAATGGGCGCATCGCCATGTGGGGCGGGAATGTGCCGCACCGCCAGCAGGGTCGTGATGGCGGCGACCGACGTTCGAACCAGCCCGCGACGCCGCGGCATGCTGCCACCCGACAACAACGACAATCCCCGCCCCTGAGAAAGCCGCCCATGGCCCACCCCCTTCTTTCCAGCCTTCCCGCCCTGCTGCTGCCGCTGGGCCTGATGAGCGCCCCCAGCCCTGCGACGGCGGGCTATGTGCGCAGTTATGCCGCGGCTCGCAACTCGAACGGCCATGTGCCGGGTTCTTCGCACCACGCGCATGCCGCCGGCGCGCGCCCCCGGGACGCACAGCACCAGATCGGCGACCGTGACACGCCCGTCCTGCTCCCCGCGCAAGGAGCGCGGGAGTTGGTGATCATCGACAGTGCGGTGCCGGACAAGTCGGTGTTCTACCGTGGCGCGAAACCCGGCGTGGACATCGTCGAGATCGAGTCCGGCAGATCCGGCCTCGAGCAACTCATGCAGGTGCTGGCGCGTTACCAGGGCTTGACGGCGCTACACATCGTGTCGCACGCCGAGGAGGGAGTGCTGTATCTGGGCAACAGCCGGGTGGATGCCGCAGCGCTGCAGAGGGAAGCAGGAGCCTTCGCAGCCTTGAACGGGGCCTTGGTGGAAGGCGCCGACCTGCTGCTCTACGGCTGCGATCTGGCCGCGGACGAAGCCGGCGAGGCGCTGCTCGACATCATCCAGCACCACACGCATCTGGATGTGGCGGCGTCCGACAACCGGACCGGAAGCCCGGCGCAGGGGGCCGACTGGGCGCTGGAAATCCGACGCGGAAACATTGAAACGGAACTGGCGTTTTCGGAAAAATCCTTGATGGATTTTTCAGCGGTGCTGGCACCGGTGGAGCACAGTCTATCGACCTTTACTTACCGGAACACGGGCACGACAAGCAATTGTCCGAGCGACAGACCGGCATACTCTTTCAACTATTTATCGGTCGACAGCTCCGACTTCATTGGCTGCGGTTTCATGCACAGCAATGGCTATGGCTCTGCAACAACCGTGGCACTGAGCAATCATTTTAGTGTGTATGTCCCTGCCTTCCTGAAACCGGATGGGCCCAACCAGGTTTCGCAATCGACCGTGAGCGGCACCAACCATATAGAAATCAGGAAACGTACCGGCAGCTTCCAATTGACCAATGTCGTAGCCGACGAATTCCCTGGCACAAGCGTCTTTACCAGCGTCCACATTACCGGCTACCCCGCTGCGGGCGGCGCCCCCATCACGTCGACGGCGATCACAAACGATACGAGCGCCGTCAACAGCTTTACTTTCGCATCCGGATCGGCGCTGAGCAATTTTGCCGGGGTCAACCTGAGCAAATTCCGCCTGACGTTTGTCAACCAGGCGGGAACCGGAGTCGACTACATGCGGCTGGTCAATTTCACCGCCGAGGATGCCGACGTCACAGGCCCCGGCATCGGGGCCATCTCCAATCAAACGATCGCTGCGGGCGACAGCACAGGTGCAATTGCGTTTAGCCTGGGCGATAATTTCACCCCGGCGGCCAGTGTCAATCTCACCCGCGCCAGTTCCAATACGAGCGCCGTACCGCTAGCCAATGTGGTGCTGGGAGGAAGCGGCGCAAGCCGCACCGTCACCGTCACCGGCGCCGCGGCGGGGACCGCCACCATTACCATTACAGCAACCGATCGCTCCGGCAATGTCACCAACAGAATCTTCGACGTCGTTGTCGCCGATTCCAACCATGTCCCGGTAAATTCAGTAATACCAGCCATTTCCGGAGCGGCTACCGTAGGCCATGCGCTTGCCACGACCACGGGCAGTTGGACGGATGCCGATGGCGACTCCCTCGCCTACAGTTACCAGTGGTATCGGGCCGATGACAACAGCGGCACCAACCTGGCAGCTATTGGCGGCGCAACCAACGCCAGCTACACCCTGACCACCAGCGACGCGCACAAGTACCTGCGGGTGGTGGTCACCGCCAATGACGGTAATGGCGGCACGCAGAGTGCAGCCTCGGCCTATACCGCCATACTCAATTCGGCACCGGTGAACAGCGCGGCACCGAGCATCAGTGGCACCGCCACCGTGGGCAATGCCCTTTCAACCACGAATGGCACCTGGAGCGATGCCGACGGTGATGGCCGTACCTACAGCTACCAGTGGTACCGCGCCGACGACAACAGCGGCACCAACCTCGCCCTGATCGCCGGCGCCACCAGTGCCAGCTACACCCTGACCACCAGCGACGCGCACAAATACCTGCGCGTCGTGGTCACCGCCAACGATGGCAATGGCGGCACCACACCTGCCAACTCAACCTATACGCAGATCACCAACTCGGCACCGGTCAACAGCGTGGCACCGAGCATCAGTGGCACCGCCACCGTGGGCAATGCCCTTTCAACCACGAATGGCACCTGGAGCGATGCCGATGGTGATGGCCGTACCTACAGCTACCAGTGGTACCGCGCCGACGATAACAGCGGCACCAATCTCGCCATGATCACCGGCGCCACCAGTGCCAGCTACACCCTGACCACCAGCGACGCGCACAAGTACCTGCGCGTCGTGGTCACCGCCAACGATGGCAATGGCGGCACACAAACCGCAACCTCGGCCTATGCGCAGGTCACCAACTCGGCACCGGTGAACAGCGTGGCACCGACCATCAGTGGCACTGCCACCGTGGGTAATGCGCTCACCACCACCAATGGCACCTGGAGCGATCCCGACGGCGACAGCCGCAGCTACAGCTACCAGTGGTACCGCGCCGATGACGGCAGCGGCACCAATCTCGCCCTGATCGCCGGCGCCACCACTGCGAGCTACACCCTGACCACCAGCGACGCGCACAAATACCTGCGCGTCGTGGTCACCGCCAACGATGGCAACGGCGGCACGCAAACCGCCAGCTCGGCCTATACCGCAGTGACCAATGCACCGCCTACCGACATGACGCTGAGCAACAATAGCGTCAGCCAACGCGCTGGCGTCAATGCCGTGGTAGGCAGTCTGAGCTCGGTCGATCCGGATGGCGACAACGCCTTTACCTACAGCTTCGCCACCGGCTCGGGCGATACCGACAACGCCAGCTTCAACCTCAGCGGCGCTGCCTTGCGTGTCAATGACCCCGCGCTCCTGACCGCAGGCAATTACAGCGTGCGTCTTCGTACGACCGATGGCTCGGGCGGCACGTTTGAAAAGGAATTTGCGGTAACGATTGCCGCCAGTCTTCCGCCCACCATCGGCGGCACCCCGCCGTCGGCCGTGGCGCGCGCGCAGGCCTACAGCTTCACCCCCACGGCGAGCAGCCCCGAGGGCGATCCGCTGACCTTCAGCATCGTCAATCAACCTGCCTGGG
>JAEWVQ010000266.1 GCA_023459095.1 Pseudomonadota bacterium
GGTGCGTCCCGAAACGCGGCTGTTCTTCGGCGAATCGGTGGGCAACCCGGGGCTCGACGTGCTCGACATTCCCACCGTGGCCGCGATCGCCCACGAGCACAAGGTGCCGCTGCTCGTCGACGCCACCCTGGTGAGCCCGATCCTGCAGCGCCCGCTCGATCTCGGCGCCGACCTGGTGATGCACTCGGCGACCAAGTATCTCGGCGGCCACGGCGTCGCCGTGGGCGGTGTGCTGGTCGATGGCGGACGCTTCGACTGGGAGGACTCGGGCCTCTTCCCAACCCTCACCGAACCCTATGACGGCTTCCACGGCATGGACTTCGCCGAGGAGTCGCCGGTCGCCGCCTTCCTGCTGCGCGCGCGCCGCGAAGGCCTGCGCGACTTCGGCGCCTGCCTGTCGCCGATGAACGCGTTCCAGATCCTGCAAGGGCTGGAGACCCTGCCGTTGCGCATGCGCGCCCACGTGGACAACGCGCGCGCGGTGGTCGCCCATCTGGCTGCACATCCGCTGGTGAACCAGGTCTCCTACCCCGGCCTGTCCTCGCACCGCGATCACGAACTCGCCGCGCGCCTGCTGCCCGAAGGCTGCAGCGCGGTGCTGTCGTTCGACCTCAAAGGCGGGCGCGAGGCCGGGCGCGCCTTCATCGGCGCGCTCAAGCTGTTCTCGCATCTGGCCAACGTCGGCGACGCCAAGTCGCTGGTGATCCACCCCGCGAGCACCACCCATTTCCGCATGAGCGCCGCCGACCTTGCGGCCGCCGGCATCGGCGAGGGCACGGTGCGGCTGTCGGTCGGCCTGGAGAGCGCCGCCGATCTCATCGCCGATCTCGACCGCGGGTTGTATGCGGTCGGCAAGCTGGTCAAGGAGTGAGCCATGGACATTCTCGTCAATGAGCGTCTCACCCGCGTCTATACCGGCGGCCGCGGCTTCGATCGTGAGCAGCCCACCGTGGTGCTGATCCACGGCGCCGGCCACGACCACAGTGTGTGGAATCTGCAGGCGCGCCATCTCGCCCATCACGGCTACGGCGTGCTCGCCCCCGACCTGCCCGGCCACGGTGCCTCGCAGGGGCCGGTGCTCGACGGCATCGACGCGCTCGCGCAGTGGATCGTCGACCTGCTCGACGCCGCCGGCGTGGTGCGCGCCTCGGTGGTCGGGCACAGCATGGGGTCGCTGGTGGCGCTCGCCACCGCGGCGCGCGCGAGCGCGCGCGTCGACCGCCTGGTCCTCGTCGGCAGCGTGGCGCCGATGCCGGTGGCGCCGGCGCTGCTCAACGCCGCGGCGAGCGCGCGCGACCGCGCCCACGGCATGATCAATCAGTGGTCCTACACCCCCGCAGGCCAGCTCGGCGCCAGCGCCACGCCCGGCCAGTGGATGACCGGGCTCAATCGCCGGTTGATGGAGCGTCAGGGCGAAGGCGTGCTCGCCACCGACCTGGGGGCCTGCAACGCCTGGGCCGACGGCCTCGCGGTGGCCGCCGACGTGCGCTGCCCGACCCTGCTGATCTGCGGCGAGCGCGACCAGATGACGCCGCCGCGTGCGGTAAAACCCCTACGCGATGCCCTGGTCAATGTAGCCGGCGGGGCGCGTATGATCATCCTGCCGGGGGCCGGCCACGCGATGATGGCCGAGGCTCCGGATGCGCTGACCGATTCGATACGGGGGTTCCTCGACAGCCGTCAATAACAACAGCCGATCCGGAGCGGAGCGCCGCGCGCCGGCGCCCGCTCCGCCCCCGTTCCGTGCAGCGACGACAACACTCACACCAGGAGAGAGACATGTCGCAGCCGAACGATGCCCGGATTGAAGATGGTGCGGGCCTGCCCTTCCCCACCGTCCGTGATGTGCCGATCGCCTCGCCGCTGCGCTGGATCGCGCGCGGCGCCGGCGACCTCAGGGCCTGCCCGATTCCCAGCCTGTTCTATGGCTTCTGCTTTGCCGCGATGGGGCTGCTGATCACCTTCGTGTTCGAGCACGCCTACGAGTACACTTCGGCGCTCACCTCCGGCTTCCTGCTGCTCGGCCCCTTTCTCGCCATGGGGCTTTACGAGCTGAGCCGCCGCCGCGAACTGGGTTGCGGCTGCGCGCTCGTGCCGACGCTCGCGGTCTGGCGGCGCAACGCCGGCAACATCGGCGTGTTCGCAGTCGTGCTCGGCATCATCTTCCTGGTCTGGGCGCGCGCCTCGCTGGTCGTGTTCGCGCTCTTCTACACCAACGAAATGCCCAATCTCTCCGGCTTTCTGGCGCAGGTGCTGGCGATGGAGAACGCCGAGTTCCTGCTCGTGTACTTCGGCGTCGGTCTCGTGTTCGCCACCCTGGTGTTCGCGATCAGCGTGGTATCGATCCCGCTCATGCTGGACCGCAACCAGGATGCGGTGAGCTCCATGCTCGCCAGCATCGGCGCGCTCGCGCGCAATCCGGGCGCGATGCTGGTGTGGGCGACGCTGATCGTCACCCTGACGCTGATCGGCTTCCTCAGTTTCCACCTGGGCCTGGTGGTGGCGATGCCCATCGTCGGCCACGCCACCTGGCATGCTTACCGCGATCTGGTCGAACCGTTGCCCGCCGCGCCTTGACCCGGCTATGGGCAGTCGGCGAGTTCGAGGACGAGCGGCTGGTGGTCGGACGCCGCCGTGTCGGCGACGACCTCCAGCGCAAGCACGCGCGGCGCGAGATCCGCGGTGACGAAGGCGAAGTCACAACAGTATTGGCGATCGGGCCAGTCCGCGCCATGCAGGCCGACCGAGGGCGGGTGCGCACGGCACGGCGCCACCACCTGCCAGGCGTCGAGCCAGGCCGGCGTGCCGGGCGCGGGGAGCGACAGCATCGCCACGTGTTCGTCCGAACCGGGCTCGCAGTTGAAATCGCCGCAGATCACCGCGGAGGCCGGGCGCGGACGGGGCGCGAAACTGGGGTTCGATTCCTTGTTCGCCGCGGGCGCCGCCGCCTGTTCCGCAGCTTCCGCCTGCAGTGCGCGCAGGGCCTCGACCTGGGCCCGGCGCTGACGCGCCGAGTAGTACTCCAGATGCGTGGTCAGCACCCGCAGTCCGCCCCACGGTGCGGCGACCACCGCCTCGACGCACACCCGCTGCATGCTCGGCACCGCAGGATCGGCGGGGCTCGGCAGCAGGTGGCGGAACACCTGCCCCACCGCGTAGCGCGACAGCAGCAGATTGCCGAAGCGCGCCCGTCCGCCGTCGCCGTCGGGCACGTCGAGGCCGGCACCGAACACGGCCTCGTGATCGGGGAACGCCGCGGCGAGCAGCGCGACCTCGTCCTCGCGCGCACCGCCGGCGAGCCCGGGAAAGTTCTGCGCGACCTCCTGCAGGCAGATCACGTCGGCGTCGCCGATCGCGCGCAGCGCAGCCACCGTCCGCGCCAGATCGACCCGACCGTCGGCACCGCGTCCCCATTGAATGTTCCAGCTGATCAAGCGCATGCCGCTTCTCCGTCATCGAACGCTGCCCGGCGCCGGCAGCGCCCGCAGCGGTACACGATAACGCGTTCCGCTTTGCGCCCCGCATCGCACTGCCGCCACGGCAACGCGCCTCCTTCGCCTTGGGCGGAAACGATGTTCCCGCTTGCCGCCTGGGCGGCATAATCGGACCGTCCGCTTTCGCCAGAGCCACCGGTCGCCATGCACGCCCCCCACCGTTCGCACGATCACGAGCACCCGCATTCCCCCGGGCCGGAACACGCCCACGATCACGTCCACCACCACGGCGCCGGCCATCACGCCCACGATCACGCGGCCAGCCGCTGGTTGCCGCTCGCGCTCGCGCTGACCCTGGGCTTCGCCGCGGTAGAGGCGGTCGCCGGCTGGGTGTCGGGTTCGCTCGCCCTGCTCGGCGATGCCGGCCACATGATCACGGACGCGATGGCGCTCGGCCTCGCCGCGTTCGCCGCCCGCCTCGCGCTGCGCCCGGCGAGCGCGCGCCACTCGTTCGGGCTGCGCCGGGTCGAGGCCCTGGCCGCGCTGTGCAACAGCCTGTTCATGCTCGCCCTGGTCGCCGGGCTGCTGTGGCAGGCGATTGTGCGCCTGGGGGAGCCGCGCGCGATCGCCGGCGAAATGGTCACCGCGGTCGCGCTCGTCGGGCTGGGCGTCAACCTGCTGGTGGCCTGGCTGCTGACGCGCGGCGAGACCGACCTCAATACCCGCGCCGCGCTGCTGCACGTGCTCGGCGACCTGCTCGGTTCGGTGGCGGCGCTCGCTTCGGGCATCGTCATTCAGCTCACCGGCTGGGTCGCGATCGACCCGCTGCTGACCATGCTGATCTGCGGGCTGATCCTCAGTTCCACGCTGAGCCTGCTGCGCCGCGTGCTCCACACCCTGCTCGAAGGCGTGCCCGAGCACCTGTCGCTGCCCGAGGTCGGGCGTGCGATGGCCGCCGCCGAAGGCGTGCGCTCGGTGCACGACCTCCACATCTGGAGCCTGGATTCGCGCCGCATCGCACTCTCCGCCCACGTCGTGATCACCGACAGCCGGCACTGGCCGGCGGTGCTCGCGGCGTTGCGGACGCTGCTCGCCGAACGTTTCGACATCGACCACGTGACCCTGCAGCCCGAACTGCTGCCGGGCCAACCCGTGGTGTTTACGCCCCGCCATTCCCGAGCGCGCGACGATCGCGGATAATCCGCCCGTAATCTTCGGAACGGACAACATGCACTCTGCGCAGGAACTGGTCAGCCACGTCGAAGCCCTCGCCTCGCTGCCGACGGTCTACGCACGCATCCGCGAGCAGCTCGAATCGCCCGACGGATCGGTCCTGGAGGTCGCCCGCCTGGTGTCCGCCGATCCGGCGCTCACCGCCCGCCTGCTGCGCCTGGTCAATAGCGCGCTGTACGGATACGGCGGCAAGGTCGACACGGTGAGTCGCGCGGTGCAGATCCTCGGCCTCCAGCAAGTGCATGACCTCGTTCTGGCGATGTCGGTGAGTTCCGTATTCACCGGAATCGAGCCGCAGCGCATGGACATGGGGCGCTTCTGGCGTGGCAGCGTGATGTGCGGGCTCGCCGCACGCACCGTGGCGCAGGGCGGTGGGCTGCCGAGCGCGGAGCGCCTGTTCGTCATCGGCCTGCTCGCCGATCTCGGCCATCTGGTGATGTACCAGACCGTGCCCGCGCTCGCCGAGGAGGCGCAGGCCATTGCCGACCGCGGTGAGGAGGCACTGCACCTGGCCGAACGCCGGGTGATCGGTTGCGACTACGCCGAGGTCGGCGCCGCGCTGATGGACTACTGGCGGCTGCCGCCATGCTTCGCCGAGGTGATCGGCGCGCAGATCCTGCCGCGGCTGGGCGGGGAGAGCGCCGCCGAGGCGGCGATCCTCAACCTCGCCACCCACATCGTGCGTGCCGACCGCCTCGGCGAGACCAGCGAAGCCGCCGCCGCCCGCGTCGATCCGGCGATCTGGAGTCTGCTGCGGATGTCGAGCGAGAGCTTCGGCCGCATCCGCGAAGACGCCGAACTCAACCTCGCCGCCTACCTGTCGCTGTTTTTCCCGCGCCTGCGCACGGCTTGAGGCCACTGCGGCCCTTGCCGCACACGCATTCTGTTCGCGCGCTCAGCGCCGCCTGCCCGCCCTTGTCGCCTGGCGACACGTGGCCCCGCCCCGCCGTGCGCCGTTGCCGATGCCCCCGGTCAAAGCGCATGCCCCCCGCCCTCGCGGCGGGCGGCGATAAAATTTTTTTCGCCGGTCATTGCCCCCCCGTCTTGCGCAGCGTGCGCAACCCCGCGAAAACGCTGGGTTTCAAGCTCGAAAATGGCGACTTTCAGCCACTACATCTAGTTTGATCTTCGCTATTGACACACAAGAAAAAACAATAAGACATTGTTTTATATTGATTTATTTTTTTTGCGAAAATCGGGGTCAGCGGCTATCCTTCGCAGCATTCGAGACCACACCAAGGTTGAACAACAAA
>JAEWVQ010000267.1 GCA_023459095.1 Pseudomonadota bacterium
TCGATGCCCTCCGCCCCCATGACCCCCACCCCCTGGCGCCCTCCCGCCCTCTCCCCGCGCTTCGTCCCCGTGTGGCGGCGCAATTTTCTGGTCTGGCGCAAGCTCGCGCTGCCCTCGGTGCTCGGTAATCTGGCCGATCCGATGATCTACCTCTTCGGGCTCGGTTTCGGCCTCGGCATGCTGGTGCCGGAGATCGGCGGGGTGCCGTACATCAGCTTTCTCGCCGCAGGCATGGTGTGTTACTCGACGATGAACAGCGCCACTTTCGAGGTGCTGTATTCGAGCTTCTCGCGCATGCACGTGCAGCGCACCTGGGATGCGATCCTCAACGCGCCGGTGGCGCTCGACGACATCGTGTTCGCCGAGCTGGTGTGGGCGGCGTCGAAGGCGCTGCTGTCGGGGGCGGCGATCCTGCTGGTGATCGTGCTGTTCGGGCTGGTGGAGACGCGCTACGCGCTGTGGGTGCTGCCGCTGATCTTCCTGATCGGGCTGTGTTTCGGCGCGCTCGGCCTGGTGATGACCGCGCTCGCGCCCAACTACGACTTCTTCATGTACTACTTCACGCTATTCATCACGCCGATGATGCTGGTGTCGGGGGTGTTCTTTCCGGTCGAGCAGCTGCCCGCGGCGCTGCGCACGGCGACCGCGCTGCTGCCCCTCAGCCACGCCATCGAACTCGCCCGCCCGCTGCTGATGGGGCGTTTGCCCGAGGACATCGGGCTGCACCTGGGCGTGCTCGCCGGCTACGGCGCGGTGGCGTTCTGGCTGGCGCTCGCGCTCACCCGGCGGCGCCTGCTCAAGTAATGCCGACGGCCGCGGACGGCGGCGGCGGATGCGGCCCGATCAGTCCTTGAAACGTTTGTGGCAGGACTTGCAGCTATCGTAGGCGACGTCGTAGGCGGCCTGCACCTGGGCCTTGTCGCCGGTCTGGGCCGCGGCGAGCAAGGCGTCGGAGGCGGTAAAGAACGCCACGCGCTCGCGCTCGAAGTCGGCGGCTTCGCTCCACACCGCGGCCTTGGCCTTGGTCGGCGGATAGTGGGTGTCGGGGCCGAAATAGCTCCACGGCGTCTCGCGCACGCGGATCAGCTCGGCCGCGGCGGCGGCGAATTTGTCGGCGTTGTAGGCGTCGGTGCGCAGCATCACGCCCATCGGCTCGAACGCCCGGGTGATGGCCTTGAACCCGTCCTGGCGGTGCTTCACCGGCTGCCCGGGGCGGGTGTCCTCGACCTTGCCCGTACACGCGGTGGCAGCGAGGGCGACGAACAGGGCGGGGAGAATCAGGCGGGACATGGGCGGTTTCCGGTCGGGGTTGAGGTCAAGGGGGTGAAGGGCCGCGATTATAGAACGCCCGCGCTGCATCGCCGGCCTTGCCGCCGGCGCCTACACTGAATCCAGCCGGAGGAGGCGCAGCGGAGGAAGCCCACATGACGACGACCCGACACCCCTTGCCGCTGACCGAGGTTCATGGCCTGCTCGAACCCGGTCCGGTGGTGCTGCTCGCGACCGCACTCGACGGCCGCCCCAACGCGATGACAATGTCGTGGCACACGATGATGGAGTTCGAGCCGCCGCTGGTCGGCTGCGTGCTCAGCGAGCGCGATTACAGCCACGGCAGCCTGCTGGCGAGCGGCGAATGCGTGATCGCGATTCCCACCGCCGAACTGGCGCAGGCGGTGGTCGGCTGCGGCAACAGTTCGGGGCGCGACACCGACAAGTTCGCCGCGTTCGGCCTCACCGCGCAGCCCGCCTCCCTGGTGGCGGCGCCGCTCATCGCCGAGTGCCGCACCAACCTCGAATGCCGGGTGGCCGATACCACGCTGGTGGCGCGCTACGGATTCTTCGTGCTGGAAGTGGTGCAGGCCTGGGACGATCCCGCGCGCCCCGCCCACCCCACTCTGCACCACCGCGGCTGGGGCGCGTTCATGCTCGCCGGCGCAACCTTGCAGCTGCCGTCGAAGATGCGCTGAGCGACAGGCGTTGAGGGGAAACACGCTGCCGCCGAACGGTTGGTCGATGCCACGAAGCCGCCCCGCAAGCTAGGTGGCCAGCGGCGCATGCCTTATGCTTTTCGTTTAAATGGCATTGTGCAGGCTCACCATGCGCTTCACCGGCACGCTTTCAAAATGGAACGACGATCGAGGCTTCGGCTTTATTACCCCGACCGAGGGCGGCCAGGATATCTTCGTTCACATCTCGGCTTTTCCACGCGATGGCAAACGACCCGCCATCGGTGAAGTGCTGAGCTTTGAAGTCGAGATCGGCAGGGAAAACAAGAAGGCAGCCAAGGCAGTATCGCGCCCTCAGCAGTCGAGAGCCCCCAGCCCGCGCCCGACTACGCCCACGCCATCACGCAGCCCGCGCACGTACTCGAATCACCGCCCGAAGCGCAGTCTGTTCGCGCGTCTGGCTCCGGCTCTGCTGGTGGTTGGCGGCATCATGGGCTATCAGCATTACGCCGAACAGCTTTCCAGCTTCAGGCCCGAGCCGGCCGAGGAGTCGGTTGCCAATCAACCGGCGCCCATTCGTCGCGAGACCGCGCCGAGGACGCAGACGACACAGACCTTTCGTTGCGACGGGCGCATACACTGCTCGCAAATGACGTCATGCAGCGAAGCCAAGTACTTTCTGAAGCACTGCCCGGGCACGAAGATGGACGGCGACGGTGACGGCACTCCCTGCGAACAGCAGCACTGCACCGGCCCATTCGACTGAAGCGCCGCGCGCCCGAACAGACTCCTGCGACCCGACGGCGTTCCGCCTTCAGCCCACCCGCACTACACCCAGCGCCTTCTGGCGGCGGCCGAGCGCCAGCGCGCCGAGCGCGGCGAACAGCAGGGCGAGGGTGCCGGGCTCGGGCACCGCGGAGAGCGGCGGCGGCGGCACCAGCGGCGGCGGCAGCAGCGGATGAGTGATCGGCTGCAGGTGGATCTCGCCGTACTGGCTCAGCGAACCGGCGACCACCGTGCCTTCGATGTTGTTGTAATTGCTCAGGTGGGCGTTGGGCGCGAGCACGCTGCCGCCGAACTGGTTGTAAATGGTGAGGTCGGTGGCGTTGTAGAAATTCCAGATCGCCTTGCTGCCGATGCCCTGCGCGCTGCCGCCGAGAAAGTTGATGCCGAAATCGAAGACGAGGTCGTCGAGATTGAAGATCAGCAACTCGGCGCCGTTCAGGTTGAACTCGAACTCGCCCTTGCGGAACAGCTCGGTGTCGAGCGCGGTGAGGTCGAACACGGCGATGCCGTCGTCGCCGGCCACCGCGTTGAAGGTCACCCGGTTGCCGCGCACATCCACGGAACTGCCGGTGCCGGCGAGACCGCTGAGCTGCAGCGACAGGTCGCGCAGCGTGCTTTCGATGGCATCGACCGAGGGCTGGGCCGGCGCCTCGTTGAGGCGGCCGCCGTTGAAGTTGCTGCCGCTGCTGCTGCCGCCCACGTAGGCCGCGCCGCCGTTGAAGTTCACCCCGCTGGCATTGCCGCCGACGCTGGCCGCGCCGCGGTTGATGTTGGCCGAACTCAGGTTGCCGCCCACCGCCACCCCGCCGCCATTGACGTTGAGGTTGCTCGCGTTGCCGCGCACGACCAGCCCGGCATGGTCCGACGCCGGCATGTCCTGGGCATGAAGCACGTAATCGCCGCCACGCAGGTTGCCGCCGACATAGGTGCGGCCATCGACATGGGAAGTCGACACCGCATCGCCGAACACCACGAGGTTGAACTGGTTCAGCGTCTGCGCCGCGCTCAGCGGCGCGGCCTGCGCGGGCAGGCTCAGGGCGGCGGCGCACAGCACGGCGGCGGCAAGGCGGTAAAACGGCATTCGGTTCCTCCACGACGGGGATCACGGCAATGCCCCCATCTTAGCGAGGCGCGCCGCCGGGCCCTGTGCGCTACGTCACCGTATGCGGCAAATCATCCTGCACTGCAACATTGGTGCACCGCCGCTCACTCGGCCGCGTCGGTGTCGTACGCGCGCGCCACGCGGTTACGGCCACCGCGCTTGGCGCGATACAGCGCCTTGTCGGCGCGCAGGATCAGCCCGGCCGCGGTCTCGCCAGGGCCGAGTTCGGCGACGCCGAGCGACATCGTCACCGGGCCGATGTCGCCCAGCCCCAGGCCGGCAACGCCGCCGCGGATGCGCTCGGCGAGTTCGTGCGCGCGTTCGAGCGAACTTTCGGGCACCAGCACGAGGAACTCCTCCCCGCCCCAGCGCACGGCGATGTCGCGCACCCGGATGCGCTTGCGCAGGATGTCGGCCACGCTCACCAGCACACGGTCGCCGGCGGGGTGACCGTAGCGGTCGTTGATCGACTTGAAATGGTCGATGTCGCCGATGATCAGGCTGAACTCGCCGCCCGACGCGTTCACCGCATCGACGTGCAGTTCCAGCGCCTGCTCGCCGGCGCGGCGGTTGTAGAGCCCGGTGAGCGGATCGCGGCGGGCAATCTCCAGCAGCTTCTGCTCGCGCCCGACGCGCTCGGTGACGTCCTTGCTGATGCTCACATAGTGGGTGATGGCGCCCTCGCCATCGACCACCGGGGCGATGCTCTGCTCGGCGTGGAACAGCGAGCCGTCCTTGCGCTGGTTGATGAAGGTGGCGCGGAACGGCTTGCCGCTGCCGAGCGCAGCGTTGAGGCTGGCGTAGAAGCCGGCGTCGTGCTTGCCCGAGCGCAGCATGCGCGGGGTCTGGCCGACGATCTCGTCGGCGCTGTAACCGGTGAGGCGCTGGAAGGCCTGGTTCACGAACACCACGTGGGCGGTGCGATCGGTGATCAGGATCGGGTCGAGGGCAACGTTGAGCGCCTGCGCGAGCAAGTGGCGCTCCTCGTCGGCCTCGATGCGCGGACTGATGTTGTGCTGCACCGACACGAAATGGCGCACCACGCCGTCGTCGTCGCGCACCGGCGAGATGTTCCACTCGACGATGTAGGGGCGGCCGTCGGCGCGGTAATTGACCGTCGCCCCCTCGAAGAACTCGCCCGCGCGCAGGCAGCGGCGCAGGCGCGCGATCACTTCGGGATCGGTCTCCGGCCCCTGCAGGATGCGCGGCGAGCGCCCGACCAGCGCCTCGGCGGCATAGCCGGTCATCGCGCAGAACGCCGGGTTGGCATAGACGATGAAGGGCCCGCCGCCGTCGATATCGGCGTCGGTGATCAGCACCGCGTTGAACGACTGTGCAACGGCCGCTTCGAACAGGGCCAGGCGCTGGCTGGGGGAGGTCATCCGGTTTCCGGTCGGCTCGAAAGGCAGCGCATCAGCGCGCCGGGGACGCCGGCCAGTCGATGGTCTCGGGCCGGCCGCAGGTCTCGAACAGCGGCTTGCTGAACAGATAACCCTGCATCAGCACGATGCCCAGGTCGCTCAGGCAGCGCATCTCGTCCTCGCGCTCGACGCCCTCCGCGATCACCTCGATGCCGAGCTCGGCGCAGATCCCGGTGACGCCGCGCACGATCGCTTGGCGCGCCGGGTGGCGGTCGATGTCGCGGATCAGATCCATGTCGAGCTTGATCAGGTCGGGCTGAAAATCGGCGAGCAGGTTGAGCCCGGCAAAGCCGGCGCCGAAATCGTCGATCGCGGTCAGGAAGCCGATGCGCTGATACTCGCGCAGGATCTCGGCGAGCCACTTGCCATCGTTCACGCGCTCGCCCTCCACCGTCTCGAACACGATGCGTTCGATCGGAAAGCCGTACTTGCGCGCCGCCTCCAACGTGGAGCGGATGCACAGCTCGGGACGGTAGATCGCGTTGGGCAGGAAGTTGATCGACAGCCGCGACTGCATGCCCAGGCGGGTCGCGATCTCGATCGCCCGGACCCGGCAGGCCTGGTCGAAGCGATAGCGGTTGTCGTCGTTCACCTGGGCCAGCACGCTGCCCGCCGGCTCGCCGCCGGGGCCGCGCACCAGCGCCTCGTGGGCGTAGATCGCGCGCGCGCCGACATCGACGATGGGCTGATAGGCGTAGCTGAACTCGAACGGCAGCGGTTCCGCATTCCGGCAACTGCTGCATGAGGTCGGGCTGTTGATGAGGCCAGGCACGCGCGATCGCTCCATCTCGATACCGGGCACCGATGGCCCGGAAAGGCAAACAGTCTATCACCCGCACCGCCCGCGCCGCCGTGCCCATCGCTCCCGGGCGCCAGCTTTCGGCGCTATGCTGGGCCACGCCACCGCGTCACCACGCCATCACGCCCCCCTGTCGCCATGCCCCCATCGATCTTCGAGACGCTCGCCGAACAGCGCATCGCCGACGCCCTGCGGCGCGGCGAGCTCGACGGTCTGCCCGGTGCCGGGCGGCCGCTGGTGTTCGACGACGACCCCTTCGTTTCCAGCGAGCAGCGCATGGTCAACCGCGTGCTCAAGAACGCCGGCTTCGCCCCGCCGGAAATCGCGCTGCGCAAGGAGCTTGCCGCGCTGCGCGCCGAACTCGCCGCCCTGCCCGACGGCGAACGCCGCGCGCACCTGCGGACACGCCTCGCGCAGGTGCTGCTCCAGCTCGCCCTCGGCCACGATCGGCGCCCGCGTGACTGAGTGCCTGCCACTGCGGCACATGCCCCGCCCCGCGACACCGAACCGGGGCACAATCGGACAACGGACGCGGCACCACGGAACAAGGACACGATGCTCATCCTGGCAGCGGATATCGGCGGCACCAACGCGCGGCTCCTGCTCGCCGCGTGCGGCCATGGCGACAGTGGCCACGACGGCGCCCACCCTGGCGGCGTGCGCTGGCGCGCGCTGCGCCGGCAGGTCGTGCGCAGCGCCGACTTCGCCGGCATCGAGGCCCTGCTCGAACACTTCCTGCCTCCTGGCGAGCACGTGCACGCCGCCTGCCTCGCGGTCGCCGGCCCGGTGCGCGCCGACCCGCCGCACGGCGGCCCGGTGCGGCTGACCAACCTGCCGTGGACGGTGGACGCCGACGCCCTCGCCGCGCGTTTCGGCTTCGACCGCGTGCGCCTCCTCAACGACTTCGCCGCCCAGGCCCACGGCCTGCCGCTGCTCGGCGCCGACGACGTGCGCACCCTGCAGCGCGGCGTGCCGCAGGCCGGCGGCGTGTGCGCGCTGATCGGCGCCGGCACCGGCCTCGGCATGGCGCTGCTCGCCGGCGCTCCCGACGCCACGACGAGCGGCGGCACGATCGCGCTGCCGAGCGAGGGCGGCCATGCCGATTTCGCCCCGCGCGACGCCCAGCAGATCGCCCTGCTGCAGCACCTGCTGCCGGTGCACGGCCGCGTCAGCCTCGAGCTGCTGCTCTCCGGGCACGGCCTGGAACGGCTCTACCGTTTCGTCGCCCGCCTGCCCGCGGCCGCAGCGCCCGCCGACCCGATCGGCAGCCACCCCGACGCCGGCGCGATCAGCGCCGCCGCGCTGGCCGGCGAGGCGCAGGCCGCCGCCGCGGTCGAGCTGTTCGCCCGCCTGCTCGCCGCCGCCGCCGGCAACCTCGCGCTCACCAGCCTGGCGCGCGGCGGCGTGTTCCTGAGCGGCGGCATCGCCCCGCGCATCCTGCCCTTCCTGCAGCAGCCCGCGGTGCGCGCCGCGTTCACCGACAAGCCGCCGATGCGCGCCCTGCTCGAACAGATTCCGCTCCACGTGGTGACCAACGACCAGCTCGGCCTGCTCGGCGCCGCCGAGGTCGCGGCACGGCTCGCCGCGCACACTGGGGCGCCGCGACCGGCGACGAGGGGGTAGGACGGTGAACGCGCCCCCACCACGCCCCCCGCTGCCCGCGCCAGCGCCCGCTCCGGCCCCCGGCGCCGGCCGCCAGTTCGCCGCGCTCGCGCGCGACTACTGGAACAGCGAGTACCGCTGGCGGGTGCGCGGCGCGGTGCTGCTGCTGATCCTGCTCACCGTCGCCCAGGTCGCGCTCGCGATCTGGATCAGCTACTGGCACCGCGACCTGTTCGACGCCCTCGAAGCGCGCGCGCTCGGCGAGCTGCTGCACCTCACCCTGAGCTTCGTGCTGATCTTCGTGCTCACCATGGCGGTCACCGCGCTCCACCTGCACGTCAAGCGCTGGGTCCAGCTCGACTGGCGGCGATGGCTCACCGGCCTGCTGCTCGACCGCTGGCTGCTCCAGGCCCACCACTACCGGCTGCGCTTTTCCGCCGGCGAGCACGACAACCCGGACGGCCGCATCGCCGAGGACATCCGCATCGCCACCGAAGTCGCGGTGACGATGGCGCACTCGCTGCTGTACTCGGTGCTCATCCTCGGCAGCTTCATCGACATCCTGCTCGCGGTGTCGGGCAGCGCGACCCTGCCCGGCACCGCGCTCGAAGTCCCCGGCTTCATGGTGCTGATGGCCTTTCTCTACGCCGGCGCCGGCACCGTGCTCGGCCTGCTGCTCGGCCGCCCGCTGATCCGCAGCACCAACCGCCTGCAGACCGTGGAGGCCAACCTGCGCTTCGGCCTCGCGCGCGCCCGCGAGCACTCCGAGGCCATCGCCCTGATGCACGGCGAAGGCTACGAGCGCCGCGGCGCCGAGCGCCTGTTCGCCGACGTCGGCCGCGGCTGGAACCGGCAGACCGTGGCCTATCTCGGCATCGTGTCGTTCTCCACCGGCTACGGCACGCTGCTGCCGGTGTTCCCGATCCTGATCGCGGCGCCGCAGTACATCGCCGGGGTGATGACGCTCGGGCTGCTGATGCAGGCCGCACAGGCCTTCCAGCGCCTGACCACGGCGCTGTCGTGGCCGGTGGACAACCTCGGCGAGCTGGCGCGCTGCCGGGCCTCGATCGAGCGCATCGTCGCGCTCCACGCCGACATGCTGCAGCTCGAAGCCCACGGCGGCGAGCCCACCTCAACACCACCCTCCTCGCCCACCGCCGAACCTGCTGCCGAACCCGCGCCGGTGCCGGCGGTCTTCGCCTCCGCCATCGCCGAAGCGCGCATCCGCGTCGGCCACGCCCGCCACCCCGACCTCCAAATCCACGGCCTGCGCCTGACCACGCCCAACGGCCAGTTGCTGCTCGACGACTTCGACCTCCACGTGCGCCACGGCGAACGCATCCTGATCACCGGCGACCCGGCGCTCACCGTGGGCCTGTTCAAGGCGGTGGCCGGGCTGTGGCCGTGGGGGCGGGGCGAGATCGAACTGCCCGAGGGCCGCGACATCATGTTCCTGCCCCAGCACCCCTTCCTGCCCGAAGGCAGCCTGCGCGCCGCGCTCGCCTATCCGCAGGACACCGTGCGCCACACCGACGCCAGCCTGCACCGCGCCCTCGAATGCGCCGGCATCGCGTGGCTGGCGCCGCGCCTCGACGACTGCGACGACTGGAGCCGCACGCTGCCGCTGCGCGCGCAGCAGCGCCTGGGCATCGCCCGCCTGTTCCTGCAGCAGCCGGGCTGGGTGTTCATCGACGAGGCCACCGACGCCTTCGACCCCAAGGACGCGATGTGCACGCTGGAGATGCTGCACCACGAGCTGCCCAGCACCACGCTGCTCAACATCAGCCAGCGCAACGGCGTCGCCCAGTTCTACGACCGCAAGCTGGTGCTCAAGCGCCAGCGCCCGGCGCGCATCCAGCCCTGCCGCCAGGGCGCGGGCACGCTACCCGAAGCGTGAGGGCAGCCAGCCGCGCTCCACGCACGCGCGCAGACACCACGCCGGCGTGGTCTCGGTGCGGTAGCTCCAGAAGAACCAGCCGAACAGCTTTTCGAAGGCGAGGATCTGCGCCGCCGCATAGCCGCGGCTGGCGACGTCCTGCTGGAAGTCGTCCATGTGTTCGAGGGCGTGGTTGTACGGCCCCTCCGCCCACAGCGACACCACCTTGAGATCCAGCCCCAGGCTCCATTCGCCGCAGATCGCCGGCAGGCCGAGCGCGGCGTTGATCGAATCGGCCTCGTCGCGCCATTCGCCGCTCGCCTTGTGCAGGTGGCCGTAGATGTCGGTGTCGATGTCGCGGCGGTCGAAGCACTGGTAGCGGTGATAGTCGAAGATCACGTTCTGCCACACCGGCGGCTGCATGAAGCCGAGGAATTCGCGGTAGGAGCGGAAGCCGTCGTGAAACACCACCGCCACGCGCTCGGCCGCGCAGTGCTTGCGGATGCGGTCGTAGGCGGCGAGGTAATAGCGCTTCAGGTAATCGGTGGGCACGTCCCAGCGCGGCTCGTTGAGCACCTCGATGGCGTACAGCGCCGGATGCGCGCGGTA
>JAEWVQ010000268.1 GCA_023459095.1 Pseudomonadota bacterium
GACGAGGACCTGGCGCTGCCGCCCATTGCCGCCGGCGCCGCTACCGTGCGCCGCCTGCCCGGCCCCGCCGGCCAGCAGCTGCTGCTCTACGCCCGCCGCTTCGGCAGCGGCGACGGCGCGCTGCAGGTCGCGGTCGCCGAAGACATCTCCGCGCTCGATGCGCGCATCGCCGACTTCCGTCGTGCCCTCCTCGCCGGCGCCGTGCTCGCCCTCGCCGCCCTGCTGGTGCTGCAGCGCCGCCTGCTCGCGCACGGCCTCGCTCCGCTCGCCGCCGCCGCCGACGCCTGCCGCCGCCTCGAACGCGGCGAAGCCGCGCCGCTCGACACGCCGGCGCCGGCCGAAGTCGCGCCCATGGTGGAAGCGGTGAACCGCCTCGTCCGCCACCAGACCCAGCGCCTCGCCCGCGTGCGCCACGCCGCGGGCAACCTGTCGCACGCGCTGAAGACCCCGCTCGCCATCCTCGGCCAGCGCGCCGACGAGCTCGACGCGCGCGGCGACGCCGCCCTCGCCACGGCGATCCGCAGCGAACTCGCCACCATGCAGGCCACCATCGAGCGCGAACTCCGCCGCGCCCGCCTCTCCGGCGGCGCCCCCGGCGGCAGCTTCGACGCCCAAACCCAGCTCGACGCCCTCGCCGACGCCCTGCGCCGCCTCCACGGCAACGACTTCGTCATCGAACTCGACGTCCCCGCGCGCCGCTTCCCCTTCGACCGCGAGGACATGCTGGAACTCTTCGGCAACCTGCTCGACAACGCCGGCAAGTGGGCGCGGCGCGTCCGCCTGCGCATCGAACCGGCGGCGCTCGCCCCCGCCGAGTTGCACTGCACCATCGACGACGACGGCCCCGGCGTGGACGACGCCCTCCTCGAACGCCTCGGCACCGCCGGCCTGCGCGGCGACGAGGCGCGCCCGGGCCACGGCCTGGGGCTCGCCATCGTCGGCGACATCGTCGCCCAGCACGGCGGCCACCTCGCGTTCTCGCGCTCGCCCGTTCTGGGCGGATTGCGCGTGGAACTGCGCCTGCCGCTGCCCGCCTAGCCGGCCTGCCCTCGCCACCGCCAGGTCTGGCGGGTGGCGGGCGCAGGCGGTTCGAACAGTGCAGGCACCGCAGCGCCCACGCGCGCACGACGCCCAGCGCGGGGGGCAAAAAGCGGATGCGCTATGCTTGCCCCCTTCTGCTCATCCTGCGACGCACAAAAAATGAGCGATCTGCTCCCCATCCAGGACCCCGTCCTCGTCTTCGCGCTGGTCGCAGCGCTGATCCTGCTCGCGCCCATCGTCATGGGGCGCTGGCGGCTGCCGGGCATGATCGGGCTGCTGCTCGCCGGCGCCGTGCTCGGCCCCAACGCGCTCGGCGTGCTCGCGCGCGACCAGTCCTTCGTGCTGTTCGGCACGGTCGGCCTGCTCTACATCATGTTCTCGGCCGCGCTCGAGATCGACATGGCGGTGCTCAAGCGCTACCGCCTGCACAGCCTGGTGTTCGGCCTGCTCACCTTCTGCATCCCGATGGGCATCGGCCTGGGCGTGGCGCGCTACCTGCTCGGCTTCGACTGGCCGGCGGCGATCCTGCTCGCCAGCACCTTCGCCTCCCACACCCTGCTCACCTACCCGATCGCCAGCCGGCTCGGCATCACCCGCAACAAGGCGGTAACCACCGCGGTGGGCGGCACCATCGTCACCGACACCCTGGCGCTGCTGGTGCTCGCGGTGATCGCGAGCGCGACCCGCGGCGAGATGGACGAGTTCTTCTGGTACCGCCTCGGCATCAGCCTCGCGCTCTACGTCGCCGCCATCCTCATCGGCCTGCCGCTGCTCGCGCGCTGGTTCTTCCGCAGCATCGGCCGCGACGGCGTCGCCGAGTTCGTGTTCGTGCTCGCCACCGTGTTCGGTGTCGCCGCGCTGTCGCATCTGGCCGGCTCCGAGCCCATCGTCGGCGCCTTCCTCGCCGGCCTCGCCCTCAACCGCCTGATTCCCCACCACAGCACGCTGATGAACCGCATCCAGTTCACCGGCGAGGCGGTGTTCGTGCCGTTTTTCCTGCTCTCGGTGGGCATGCTGCTCGACCTGCGCGTGTTCCTCGGCGGGCCGCGAGCCTGGATCGTCGCCTTCGCGATGGTGGTCACGGTGATCGGCACCAAGTGGCTCGCCGCCGAAGCCACCCGCCCGCTGCTGCGCTACAGCCGCGACCAGGCCCGCCTGGTGTTCGGCCTGAGCGTGCCGCAGGCCGCGGCGACGCTGGCGGCGACCATCGTCGGCTACGACATCGGCCTGTTCGACGACGCCGTGGTGAACGGCGCCATCCTGATGATCCTGGTGAGCTGCTTCCTCGCCCCCATCGTGGTCGACCGCCATGGCCGCGCGCTCGCGCTCGCCGAGGACGCCGCCGCCCCCGAGGAAGCCGGCCCGCCGCAGCGCCTGCTGGTGGCGTGCTCGACCCCGGCGAGCGCCCGCCCGCTGCTCGAACTCGCGGTGCTGCTGCGCGACCGCGCCCAGAACCAGCCGATCTACCCGGTCACGGTGGTCGCCGAAGACCCCGACGCCGGCGATGCCGTGGCCCACGCCGAGGCCGCGCTCGCCAAGGCCAGCGCGCAGCTCGCCGCGGCCGAAGTGCCCGCGCATCCGGTGACGCGCATCGACCTCAACGCCGCCTCCGGCCTGCTCGGCGCGCGCCGCGACCTGCGCGGCACCGCCATCGTGGTGGGCTGGCGCGGGCGCGCCACGCCGCACGAGCTGTTCTTCGGCACCCTGCTCGAGCACCTGCTGCGCGACCGCCATTACGCGCTCGTCGTCGCGCGCCTGGTCGAGCCGCTCAACACCTGCCGCCGCGTGGTCGCGGTGCTGCCGCCCAATGCCGAGCACGAAGACGGTTTTCGCGCGGCCATGGGCCTCATCAAGCACCTCGCGCACCAGGTCGGCGCCGCGCTGCTGATCGTCTCCCCGCAAAGTTCGGAGGCCCGCGTGCGGACCGCGGTGAACGCCGCCAAACCGGCGCTGGAGTTCCGCATGCAGCCGCAGGAGCGATGGACCGAACTCAAGCGCCGCATCGTCGATCTCGCCGCCGACGGCGATCTGGTGGTGATCTACGGCGTACGCGCCGGCGGCCTCGCCTGGGACCCGGTGACCACCGCGCTCGCGCCGCGCATCGCCGAGAAGCTGCCCGCATCCAACCTGCTCGTGCTCTACCCGCCGGAGGCGCGCAACGGCGACGAGCCGATGTCGCGGCTGGCACTTTAAGCCGGTGCCCGCCGCGACGGGCTTTATTCCTCAGCGCGATTTGCGATTCGTTATTTATTGGTTCTGGTGCTAAGCGGCCCTGTCTAAGCTGTCCGTCATCGTTCGCCACCCGGCGGACACCGCCACAGACAGGAGCCTCCATGCCGTTCAAACCCGCCCTCCGCGCCGGCCTCGCCGGCCTTGCCCTCGCCCTGGCCGCGGGCAGCGCGCTCGCCGACACGCTCAAGGTCGGCTATCTGCCGGTCACCGGCCACGCCAAGTTCTTCCTCGCCCAGGAGCAGGGGCTGTTCAAGGCCGAGGGGCTGGACGTCGAGCTGATCGAGTTCGTCAATTCGGCCGACGGCCTCAACGCCGTGGTCGCCGGCAAGCTCGACCTCGGCGCCTTCGGCACCACCGCGCCGCTGGTGCATTACGCGCGCGGCGCCGACCTCAAGGTGATCGGCGGCATCATGGGCGAGGATGCGGCGATCATCGCCACCCCGGAGAACGCGGCCAAGATCAGGACCATCGCCGACCTCAAGGGCAAGAAGATCGCCACCATCCGCCTCGCCACCGGCGATGCGGTGCTGCGCGGCGCGCTCAAGGACGCCGGCCTCGACTGGCAGAAGGACGTCGAGATCTTCGAGCTGAAGAGCCCGCCCGCGGTCGCCGAGGCGGTGAAGTCCGGCCAGGTCGACGCCGGCGTCACCTGGGGGCCGCACGACATCCGCGCCGAGCGCCAGGGGCTCAAGGTGGTGATCCGCTCCGACGAGCTGCGCCCCGGCCATCCGTGCTGCCGCCTGGTGGTGAAGTCGGACAAGCTGCAGGATCAGGCCACCCTGGAGAAATTCCTGCGCGCCCTGCTCAAGGCCGAGAAGTTCGCCACCGAGCACCGCAAGGAGACCATCGACGCGATCCAGAAGTACGTCAAGCTCGACCGCGACATCCTCGAAGCCGGCTACTACTCGCCCCACCTCGAACAGGGCACCGACCCCAACATCAAGGGCACCAAGGCGTTCTGGACCACCCTGGTCGACTCCAAGTTTGTCGACAGCACGCGCAACGTCGATCCGATCTTCGCCCCCGAGGCCTACCGCAACGCCCTGCAGAGCCTCGCCAAGGAGCAGCCCAACGAACCCTTCTGGCAGGACCGCCTGAAGGCCGAGCAGGCGAGGAACGTGCTGTGACGCTGCCCGGCAACAGCCTGCGCGTCGAAGGCCTGAGCTTCGCCTACGGCAGCCAGACCATCCTCGGCGGCATCGACCTGAACGTCGCCGAGGGCGAGTTCGTCGCCCTGCTCGGCCCCAGCGGGTCGGGCAAATCGACCCTGCTGCGCCTCATCGCCGGGCTCGAACGCCCCAGCCGCGGCCGCATCTCGGCCGCCGGGCGGGCGGTGGCCGGGCCCGGCCCCGAGCGCGCCGTGGTGTTCCAGCACTACGCGCTGTTCCCGTGGATGACGGTGGCCGACAACGTCGCCGAGGCGGTGGCCAAGGCGCATCCGCAACTGAGCCGGAGCGAGCGCCGCCGGCGCGCCTGGGAGGCGCTCGAACGCGTCGGCCTCGGCGCCGCCGCGCCGCGCCATCCGTTCGAGCTGTCGGGCGGCATGCAGCAGCGCGCCGCGATCGCCCGCGCGCTGGCGCTGGAATCGCCCTTCCTGCTCATGGACGAGCCCTTCGGCGCGCTCGACCCGATCAACCGCGCCAAGCTGCAGGATCTGCTCATCGAGGTGTGGCAGAGCGGGCGCCCGCGCCGCACCGTGGTGTTCGTCACCCACGACGTCGACGAGGCCCTGCTGCTCGCCGACCGCGTGGTGGTGATGGGCGCCTCGCCCGGGCGCATCATCGCCGGGCACGCCGTGCCCTTCGCCCGTCCGCGCGCACGCGCCGCGCTGTTCGCCGAGCCCGCCTTCCACGCGCTGCGCGAGGCGATCGCCGAAGCGCTCGACGCCGACACCCTCGCCCACCTGGCGCAAACCGCCTGAACCGCAGCGCTGAACCACCGCCCTGAATCGCCCGATGCCGGCGCGGCGCGGCCAACCCCGCCCGCGGCCGCCAAGCCGCAAAAAAGGAGAATCACCATGAGCGCAGAACAGAAGGCGCTGGCGCCCCCCTCGCCCACCGCTGCCGACGGCGACGCCGCCCCGCGCGCCGCGCTGCCCTTCGCCTGGGAGCCGCTGGCGCTGGCCGCGGCGCTGATCGCCGTCTGGCAACTCATCGGCCAGGCCCTGGCCGGCGACGGCAACCCGTTGCTGCCACCGCCGCTCACCGTGCTCGACGCGCTGTGGGCCTCGCTGCCCGAGCTCGGCCGCGGCACCTGGTCGTCGCTGCTGATCCTAGTTCCCGGTTTCGCCCTCGCCGTGGTGCTGGGCGTGGCTCTCGGCCTGCTCGCCGGCACCACGCCGCGCCTGGGGCGCGCCTTCTTCCCCTTCGCCAAGGTCGCGGCGCCGATTCCGCCCACGGTGTTCATTCCGTACGCGATCGCGGTGCTGCCCACCTTCCACCTGTCGGCCACCTTCGTCGTGTTTCTCGGCGCGTTCTGGCCGGTGTTCCAGAACGCCGCCGCCGGCGCGCTCGCGGTCGAGGGCCGCCACCGCGACAACGCCCGCGTGCTCGGTTTCTCGCGCTTCGAGACGCTGCGCAAGGTGATCTTTCCGGCGGCGCTGCCGCACATCTTCTCCGGCATGGCGGTGGGCCTGGGCTTTTCCTTCATCCTGCTCACCGTCGCCGAACTGTTCGGCGCCAACGCCGGCCTCGGGCGCTTCGTGCAGTACTACGCCGACTTCGCCGACTACCCGCGCATGGTCGCCGGCATCGTCTACACCGGCTTCGTCACCTGGGCGGCAATGAGCCTGCTCGACAAACTCCGCCACCGCGCATTGTTCTGGGTGAGGTGAAACATGGCCGGACACCGCTTCCACCCCCGGCGCGCGCCGTTCGACGACGCCACCGTGCCCGTGCCGCGGGCGCATGAGGCCGCCGCGCTGCCGATCGCCGGCGAACCGCTGCCGGTGCTGCCGCCGGAAGCGCCCGCGGCCTTCCGCGCCGAGCGCGAAACCCTGCTGCGCCGAGCGCTGTGGCTGGGCC
>JAEWVQ010000269.1 GCA_023459095.1 Pseudomonadota bacterium
CAACTAAACAGAAGCAGACGGCCCTCGTTCGCAACGTCGGGCAGCATGGCGACGACGTCGGGGCGATCGCACGCCAGATGCTCAACGACTGGGGCTTCACGACCATCCAATCTGTGCACGTCGATCCGAAGGCATGCGACCTGGTCATCGATGGCCGCCGACGCCTCAGCTTTGGCGCGGGCAAACGTGGCCTGTTCCTGTCCGCCATGACGATCGCCTTGATGCAACATGCTTTAAGAAACGGTCACCCGCATCTCGGCGTCGTCGTGCTGGATTCGCCGCTGAAAGCCTATGCCCAGAAGGAGACGCCGGACAACGACCGGGAGATCCCCGCGGCCACGGTGAACACAAGCTTTTACGCTTGGCTTTCTCGCTTCCAAGGCCCCGGCCAAATCGTCGTTCTGGAAAACGAACCGGTGGATGCGGTCACGGCCCGCGCTTTGAACGCTATCGAGTTCACCGACGACGACACCCGAGGACGGCAAGGGTTCTATCCGCCCAGACCGATGATTGCGCCGGCGCCAAGGCCGAGTGACGAGTCCGACGACGGCGATCTTGCGTAATGCGCCACTCGTGCTTCCAATCTAAGCTGCCAGCTGACGAGCGAGGGCCATGACTCGGCGTTGGCCTGTAGAGACCAGAGGATTCTTAGGAGGTCGCCTTTGACCCAAGAGTTCTATACGGTGGGGTGGACGGCCGCTCCTAGGAGAGCTGTTCGACGAAGCGACGGACCGCTGTCGCTGCACTCCGGTCATTGGGGCGAAAAACCCGAACGGCCGTTGAGGGTCGGAGTCGGTCGCTCAGGCATGCGGATTCGAGTGGCCGGATTGGCCGACAAGCCGCCCTTCAAGCCAACCGTCCGCTTTGATAGCTTCGAGCCGCTCCCCATCCGCTGACCACATAAAATGAAAATCGGGGCGCTCCTCCGCGCCCCCAACCCATCACCCTCGACGCCGCTTACCGCCAAACGGCCGCTTCCCCGGCCCACGGCGGCGCGTATCTTCCGGCTCCGCTTTCGGCTTCGGCATCAGCAGGTTCTTGCCGCCCTGGGCTGCGAGGGCGGCGTGGGCTTTCAGGGCTTCGTTGAATTGTTCTTCGCTCACCGGAACTTCCGCGGTTAGCGCGGCGGGGGTGTAGGCGGCGAGTTTTTCGCGGACGAGGAACACGCGCTCGGCGGTTTCGGCCTTTTTCGGCAGGCCCTGGCTCAGGGTTTGGGCTGCGGGGCTGAGGCTCCAGGTGGGGCCGGCGGCGGTTTCGGTGGCGAGGATGAGGCCGTGGCTGGTGGCGCGGCGCAGGGCGTCGGCCCAGGCGCGGGGCGCGCTGACCGGGCAGCCGAGGAATTCGGCGGCGGCGACGATGTCGGCCAGTTCGGCGGGGCGGCGCTTGGCGGCGATGAGGGTGGCCAGCAGTAACTGGGCGTCGATGTCGTGGACGGGGTACATGGGGTGGCCTTTGTGCCGGTGGGCGGAAGAAAGCGCGCAATGATGCCCGAGTCGGCGCGCGGGGGCACGGTTGGCGCGGTGTCCGGGGGCGGATGGGCGATGGCGCGGGCGGGGGGCGCGGGGTTTGGCGAGGCGGTATTGGCACGGTTCTGCGCGGCGCCTCCGTACCGTTTCACCTTGTCGCGTTTCATCCGGCGGCCTTGCATCGCGCAGCCTTTCACCCTGCGCTGGCGCTGCGCCGCCAGCGCGCCGGGGGGACGCCGACCAGGCGCTTGAAGGCGCGCGAGAACGCGGCTTCGGATTCGTAGCCGACGTCCTGCGCGATGCTCGCCACGGTGCGGCGGGTTTCGCGCAGCAGGTGGGCGCCGAGCTGGATGCGCCAGCTGGCGAGGTAGTGCATGGGCGGCTGGGCGAGGAACTGCATGAAGCGTTCGTGCAGCGCGGAGCGCGACAGGCCGACGCGGTGGCCGAGTTCGTCGATGGTCCAGGGGTGGTCGGGGTTTTCGTGGAGCAGGGCGAGGGCGCGGCCGACATGGCGGTCGCGTAGCCCCGCGAGCCAGCCGGTGGCGTTGTCGGGCAGGGTGTCGAGGTAGCGGCGGGCGGTGTCGACGAACATCATTTCGGCCAGCCGTTCGAGCACGGCGCCGGCGCCGGGGCGCGGTTCGGCGGATTCGCGCGCGGCCTGGTCGATGACGTGGGTGAGCCAGCCGCCGGCGCGCTCGGCGGGCAGGTGCAGCAGTCGGGGCAGGGCGCCGATCAGCGGGTTGAAGGGGCGCAGGTCGCAGCCCAGGAAGCCGCACACGAGGATGGTGTCGGCGGCGTCCACCGGGGTTGGCGAGCCGGGTTCGACCACGCCGTGGTGGTAGGCGATGGGCATGGGTTTGGGGATGTGGCGGGTGGCGAACACCCAGTCCGCGCCCAGGCGCTCGGGTTCGACCCCCGGCGCGCTCGACAGCAGATGGCCGTCGCCGTGCGGAAAGACGAGCACGTCGCCGGCGGCGAGCGCCACCGGCTCGCCGCCGGCGCTGACCCAGCCGCGGCCCTTGGCGACGAGGTGGAAGGCCATCAGGTGTTCGCTGCCGGGGAATACGGCGTCGACGATTTCCTTGCCCGGCGGCGCGTCGGCCGCCCAGTCGCCCCACAGGCTCACGTAATAGAACACCGCGCCGCGCAAGCGCACGGCGCGCAGCAGGTCGGACAGAGTGTCGTGGCTCATCGCAGGGTTCCGCATCGCGCGGCCCGGGAGGCGGGTTGCGGGCAGGCGGGCGGTGCGGCAACGGCGGACTCTCGGGCAAATTTGCCAGACTCTCAGTGAAGCATCGATTGCCGCGCGGCGAAAGAATGGCGGCGCCGGTAAGGGCTTGGGCCCCGCCGGCGCCGGGCGCGCAGACGCCCGGCACCGCCATCCACAGGAGACCGACCATGAATGCCCCCGACCTCGCCTTTTCCGCCGCCGCCACCGTGGCGCCCGCTCCCGCGCCGCAGCCGGACTACGCCGCGATCAAGACCCGCCAGCAGGCCACCTGGGCGAGCGGCGATTACGCGGTGATCGGCACCACGCTGCAGATCGTCGGCGAGGCGCTCGCCGAAGCCGCCGACGTGCGCGCCGGCGAGCGCGTGCTCGACGTCGCCGCCGGCAACGGCAATGCCACGCTGGCGGCGGCGCGGCGCTTTGCCGAGGTGACCTCGACCGACTACGTGCCGCAGTTGCTGGAGAAGGGCGCGGCGCGCGCCGGCGCCGAGGGCCTGGCGGTGACCTTCCGCGTGGCCGATGCCGAGGCGCTGCCGTTCGACGACGGCGATTTCGACGTCGCGCTGTCCACCTTCGGTGCGATGTTCGCGCCCGACCATGCACGCACCGCCAGCGAGATGCTGCGCGTGGTGCGCCCGGGCGGGCGCATCGGCATCGCCGCGTGGACGCCGGAAGGCTTCATCGGCCAGTTGTTCCGCGTGGTCGGCAAGCATGTGCCGCCGCCGGCCGGGCTGCGTCCGCCCGCGAAGTGGGGCGACGAGGCCTATGTGGCCGAGCTGTTCGG
>JAEWVQ010000270.1 GCA_023459095.1 Pseudomonadota bacterium
GAGTCAGACGCTGCAGGCCGTGCGCGGGATGAACGACATCCTGCCCGACGAGGCCGAAACCTGGGAACACTTCGAAGACATCGTCCGCGACTGGCTGCGGAGCTACGGCTACCGCCCGATCCGCATGCCGATCGTGGAGCCGACGCCGCTGTTCAAGCGCGCGATCGGCGAGGTCACCGACATCGTCGAGAAGGAGATGTACTCCTTCGAGGACGCCCTCAACGGTGAGCACCTCACGCTGCGCCCCGAGGGCACGGCGTCGTGCGTGCGCGCCGCGATCCAGCACAACCTGATCGCCGGCGGCGGGCCGCAGCGCCTCTACTACCACGGCCCGATGTTCCGCCACGAACGGCCGCAGAAGGGGCGTTACCGCCAGTTTCATCAGATCGGCGTGGAAGCGCTCGGCTTCGCCGGCCCCGATGTCGACGCCGAGCACATCCTGATGTGCGCGCGCCTGTGGGACAACCTCGGGCTGGAGGACGTCAGCCTCGAACTCAATTCGCTGGGGTCGGCGGAAGAGCGCGCCGCCCACCGTGCGGCGCTGATCGCCTATCTGGAAAAATATCAGGCCGAGCTCGACGAGGACGGCAAGCGTCGTCTGTACACCAATCCGCTGCGCATTCTCGATACCAAGAACCCGGCGCTGCAGGAGGTGGTCGAAGCCGCGCCGCGCCTGGCCGATTATCTCGGTGACGAGTCGCGCGCGCATTTCGATGCGGTGCAGGTCTTTCTCAAGGATGCGGGCATCCCGTACCGCATCAACCATCGCCTGGTGCGCGGCCTCGACTACTACAACCGCACAGTGTTCGAGTGGGTCACCACGCGCCTGGGGGCGCAGGGCACGGTGTGCGCCGGCGGACGCTACGATGGCCTCGTTGCCCAACTCGGCGGCAAGCCGCAGCCGGCCGCCGGATTCGCGATGGGGGTCGAGCGCCTGCTCGCGCTGTGGCAGGAGAGTGGCGGCGAGCCCGACCGCATGGTCCCCGACGTGTATGTGGTACACCTCGGCGATGCCGCCCAGCGCCTGGCCTTCCGCGCTGCCGAAATGCTGCGCGAGCACGGCTTTGCCGCGGTGCTGCAGTGCGGCGGCGGCAGTTTCAAGTCGCAGATGAAGAAGGCTGACGGCTCCGGTGCCTCGGTCGCGGTAGTGATCGGCGATGACGAAGCCGCCGCCGGCGAGGTCGGCATCAAGCCGCTGCGCGGCCCGGGCGGTCAGCAGCGGGTGGCGCTGGAGGGCCTGTCCGAGGCCGTGGCCGGCATTCTGTACAACGACGATAGCGAGGAAGGAACCGGCAATGGCGGTGTATGACCTGGAAGAGCAGGAACAGATTTCCGAACTGAAAGCCTGGTGGGCGCAGTACGGCAACCTCGTCACCGGCCTGGCGACGATCGCTGCGGTTGCCGCGGTGGGCTGGCAGGGCTGGCAGTGGTACCAGAACCGCAATGCCACCGAGGCTGGCGCGCTGTATTTCTCCGTGCAACAGGCGGCGGCGCAGGGCGACGCGCAGAAGGCGCGTGACGCGGCCGGGCAGATGATCGGCCAGTACGGCGGCACCACCTATGCCCAGCTCGGCGCGCTGCTGTCGGCGGGCGTCCAGTTCGACAAGAACGAACTCGACAACGCGCGCAGTCAGCTCGAATGGGCGGCCGACAAGGGCGCCGACCAAACCCTGCGCGATCTGGCGCGCCTGCGCCTGGCTGCGGTGCTGTTCGAGCAGGGCAAGCTCGACGACGCGCTGGCGCGCCTGCAGGCGGTGCCGGCAACGGCGTATCGCGGACGCTTCGAGGACCTGCGCGGCGACGTGTTCGCCGCTCAGGGCAAGAACGCCGAAGCGCGTGCCGCCTACGAGGCCGCGCTCGGTGCGCTCGGTGTCGAGGGTGACGACACCGCAACCCTGCGCGAACTGGTGCGCATCAAACTCGAATCGCTGGAAGGCTGACCGATGACCCTCTCGTCCCTGCGTCTGTTGCCGCTGGCCGCTGCACTTGCCGTGCTGGCAGGCTGCTCGTCGCTGAATCCGTTCTCGAGCAGTGCGCCGAAGCCGGCGGAACTGGTCGACTTCCGCCCCAGCGCCGAATTGCGCGCGGTATGGCAGGCCGACATCGGTGAATCAGGGCAGTACGTGTTCCAGCCCGCGGTGGTCGGCGACAGCGTGTATGCTGCCGCGCACGACGGCGACGTCGCCCGCTTCGAGGGCGGTCGCGCAGTGTGGCGCGCCGATGCCGACACGCCGCTGTCGGCGGGGGTGGGCAGCGACGGCCGGCTCGCCGTGGTGGTGAGCGCCGCCGGCGAGGCGATCGCCTACGATGCCGCTACCGGCGCCGAGCGTTGGCGCGTGCCGGTCGGGGTCGAAGTGCTCGCGCCGCCGGCGGTCAATGCCAGCCTGGTGGTGCTGCGCGCCTCCGACAACCGGGTGATCGCGCTGGACGCGGCAAACGGCGCGCGGCGCTGGGTATATCAGCGCCCGAATCCACCGCTCGCGCTGCGCAGCCATGCCGGCCTGGTGCTCGAGGGGGGCGTGGCGCTGGGCGGTTTCCCCGGCGGCAAGCTGGTAGCGATCAACCTGAGCAACGGCGGCCTGGTGTTCGAACTGAGCGTCGCCTCGCCGCGCGGCGCAACCGAACTCGAGCGCGTCGCCGACGTCGCCGGCACGCCGGTAATCGGCCGCCGCGAGGTGTGCGCGGTCACCTACCAGGGGCGCGCGGCCTGCTTCGACATCGGCGAGGGCAGCGCCAACGCGGTGTGGTCGCGCGAGTTTTCGAGCAGCGTCGGCATGGACCGCGATACGCGCTTCGCGGTGATCACCGACGACCGCGATGCGGTGCAGGCGCTCGACGTCTATAGCGGCGCGAGCGTGTGGAAGCAGGATGCGATGCCGCGCCGTACGCTGTCGCGCCCGCTCATCGTCGGCGATTACGTCGCGGTCGGCGATGGCGAAGGCTATGTTCACCTGCTGCGCCGCGACGATGGCGCGTTCGCTGCGCGCGCGCGCGCCGACAAGAGTGCGATCACCGCGGACCTGCAGCCTTTCGGCAGCGGGTTCGTGGCGCAGACCCGCGACGGCGATGTCGTCGCCTTTGAAGTGCGTTAAATCCGGAATACACAGTGAAACCCACGATCGTCCTCGTCGGCCGGCCCAATGTCGGCAAGTCGACCCTGTTCAACCGGCTGACCAAGACCCGCGATGCACTCGTCGCCGATCAGCCCGGCCTGACCCGCGACCGCCATTACGGCATCGGTCGGGTCGGCGATCGTGACTATCTGGTGGTCGATACCGCCGGCTTCGATCCGGTCGCCAAGGAAGGCATCATGCACGAGATGGCGCGGCAGGCCGAACAGGCCATTGCCGAAGCCGACGTGCTGTTGTTCCTCGTCGATGGCCGCGCCGGGCGCACGCCGCACGACGAGCAGATCGCCGCCCGCCTGCGCCGCACCGGGCGCGTCGTGCATCTGGTGGTGAACAAGGCCGAAGGCCTGGATCGCCCGACGGTGGCGGCAGACTTTCACGCCCTCGGCCTGGGCGAGCCGCTGCCGGTGTCCGCCGCCCACGGCGACGGCATCAAGCAGCTCGTCGAACTGGTGCTCGCGCCGTTCGCGCGCGACGAGGACGAAGGCGAGGGCGAGGATGCCGGGCCCAAGGTCGCCATCGTCGGCCGCCCCAACGTCGGCAAGTCCACGCTGGTCAACACCCTGCTCGGCGAGGAACGCGTGATCGCCTTCGACATGCCGGGCACCACGCGCGATGCGATCTCGATTCCATTCGAACGCGGCGGCAAGAATTACACGCTGATCGATACCGCCGGCCTGCGCCGCCGCGGCAAGGTGTTCGAGGCGGTCGAGAAGTTTTCGGTGATCAAGACCCTGCAGGCCATCCAGGAGGCCAACGTGGTCGTGCTCGTGCTCGATGCCGCGCAGGACATCTCCGACCAGGACGCCCACATCGCCGGCTTCGTGCTCGACGCCGGGCGTGCGCTGGTGGTGGCGATCAACAAGTGGGATGCGGTGGACGATTACCGCCGCGACCAGTTGAAGCAGGATGTCGCGCGCAAGCTCGCCTTCCTGTCCTTCGCGCGCTTCCACCAGATCTCGGCGCTGCGCGCCGATGGCGTCGGCGGCCTGCTGAAGTCGGTCGATGCCGCTTATGCCGCAGCGATGTCCAACCTGTCGACGCCGCGCCTGACCCGCACCATGCAGGCCGCGGTGGCGAAGCAGGCGCCGCCGCGCCACGGCACCGCGCGGCCGAAGATGCGTTATGCACACCAAGGCGGGGTGAACCCGCCGATCATCGTGATTCACGGCAACGCGCTCGACAACCTGCCGGGGTCCTATGTGCGCTACCTTGAGCGGACCTTCATGGAAGCGTTCAAACTGCAGGGCACGCCCTTGCGGATCCAGTTCCGCACTGCGCACAATCCGTACGCGAACAAGCTGTAGATTGGGGAAGCACGGGTTTTCCACACCGGGATTTCCATGCATACGGCCATGTGGCGGTGCAGCATGAAATCCATTACATTCTTAAAACAGAAAATATCGAGGTTCCACAATGAGCAACAAAGGGCAACTTCTACAAGACCCGTTCCTGAACACCCTGCGCCGCGAGCACGTGCCGGTGTCGATCTACCTCGTCAATGGCATCAAGCTGCAGGGCCAGATCGAATCCTTCGACCAGTACGTCGTCCTGCTCAAGAACACCGTGACGCAGATGGTGTACAAGCACGCCATCTCCACGGTGGTGCCGGCGCGCCCGGTCACCATCCAACACCAGGATTCGGGCGAGGGCGGCAACTGAGCATCCCCGCGCAACTGACCGGCCGGCGCCGTCCGGCCGGGGTGTGTCGCCATGTTTGAGCGCCCCGCGACCGGTGAACGGGCCGTGCTCGTTCAACTCGATCTCGGCCAGGGGGCGATCGACGAACGCCTGTCCGAACTCAAGCTGCTCGCCCTCAGCGCTGGTGCCAGCGTCGAGGCGGTGGTCTTCGGCCGCCGTGCAGCGCCCGATTCGGCCCTGTTCGCAGGCAGCGGCAAGGTCCAGGAGGTCGCCGAGGCGCTGCGCGCGCATGCGGCCGACCTGGTCATCTTCAATCACGCGCTGTCGCCAGCGCAGCAGCGCAACCTGGAGCGCACGCTGCAGTGCCGCGTAGTGGATCGTACCGCGCTGATCCTCGACATCTTCGCGCTGCGCGCGCGCAGTCACGAAGGCAAGCTGCAGGTCGAACTCGCCCAGTTGAGCCATCTGGCGACGCGTCTGGTGCGCGGCTGGACTCACCTCGAGCGCCAGAAAGGTGGCATTGGCCTGCGCGGCCCGGGCGAAACCCAGCTCGAAACCGACCGTCGCTTGCTCGGCAATCGCGTCAAGCTGCTCAAGTCACGCCTGCAGCAGATCGAGAAGCAGCGTCGCACCCGGCGCCGCTCGCGCGAGCGCCGCGACGTGCTGTCGGTGTCGCTGGTGGGTTACACCAACGCCGGCAAGTCGACCCTGTTCAATGCCCTGACCAAGGCCGGCAGCTATGCCGCCGATCAGTTGTTCGCCACCCTCGACACGACCTCGCGGCGTCTTTTCGTCGGTTCGGGGAACGTCGTGCTGTCGGACACGGTCGGATTCATCCGCGACCTGCCGCACGCGCTCGTGGCCGCGTTCCGGGCGACCCTGGAGGAGACCGCGCAGGCGGATGTCCTGCTCCATGTGGTCGACGCCGCGAGCGAGGACCGCGAAGCGCAGATCGCCGCGGTCAACCAGGTGCTCGGCGAGATCGGCGCGGCCGATCTCCCGCAGATTCTGGTGTGGAACAAGATCGATCTGACGCAGGCGGTGCCGGCGGTCGAACGTGATGACTGTGATAGAATCAGGCGCGTTTTTTTGAGCGCCCGCACCGGCGCAGGGCTGGATCTGCTGCGCATGGCGCTCGCCGAGGCCGCGCAGCCCGATGCGGCCAGCGGCCACGGGGCAATGCCCGATTCTGTCGATCATCCTCCGTTTCAACAGTGATAACAGGCATTCTCATGTCATTAAACGACCCCCGCTGGGGTAACCGCGGCAACGACGGTGACCGTGGCGAAGGCAATCGCGGCGGCAATCAGGGGCCGCCCGATCTCGAGGAAGTCTGGCGCGATTTCAATCAGCGCCTGTCCGGCATGTTCGGCGGCAAGCGTCAGCCGCGCGGCAGCGGTTCGGGCGGTGGCAACGGCGGCGATGGCCCGCAGTTGCCCAATTTTTCCTTCAAGCAGTTCGGCGGCGGCATCGGCGCGCTCGTGGCGCTCGTCGCCGTGGTGTGGCTGGCCAGCGGTTTCTATACCGTCGATGCGAACCAGCGCGGCGTGGTGCTGCGTCTGGGCAAGTTCATCGAGGCCACCGAGCCGGGCCTGCGCTGGCGCCTGCCGTATCCGCTCGAAAGTCATGAGATCGTCGATCTGACCGGCGTGCGCACGGTCGAAGTCGGCTATCGCGGGTCGGAGCGCAACAAGATGCTGCGCGAGGCGCTGATGCTGACCGATGACGAGAACATCATCAACATTCAGTTCGCGGTGCAGTACGTGCTCAACAGCCCCGAGAGCTATGTGTTCAACAACCGCTTTCCCGACGAGTCGGTCGCCCAGGTCGCGGAAACCGCGATGCGCGAGATCGTAGGCAAAAGCAAGATGGACTTCGTGCTCTACGAGGGCCGCGAGGAGATCGCCGCGACCGCGCACGAGTTGATGCAGCGCATTCTCGACCGTTATCAGACCGGCATCCAGATCAGTCGTGTGACCATGCAGAACGCGCAGCCGCCGGAGCAGGTCCAGGCCGCGTTCGACGACGCGGTGAAGGCCGGGCAGGATCGCGAGCGTCAGAAGAACGAGGGCGAGGCCTACGCCAACGACGTCATCCCGCGCGCGCGCGGCACCGCGTCGCGCCTGATCGAGGAGGCCAATGCCTACCGCTCCCGTGTGGTGGCCAATGCCGAGGGTGAGGCGAGCCGCTTCAACCAGGTGTTCGCCGAGTACCGGCGCGCGCCCGAGGTGACGCGCGAGCGCCTGTACCTCGAGACCATGCAGCAGGTGCTGTCGAGTACCAGCAAGGTCATGGTCGATGCCAAGGGCAACGGCAACCTGCTGTTCCTGCCGCTCGACAAGCTGATGCAGCAGGCCGCTGGCGGTTCGGCGGCGAGCGCGGGCGATGCGCAGTCCGCGCCCGCTGCGTCGGGCGCCGCTCCGGCGGTGAATCCGGATATGCGCCGCGACCTGATGCGCAGTCGTGAGCGGGGAGAACGTTGATGCGTGACAAGATGTCCCTGATCGGGGGAGGCCTGCTGTTTGTCCTGGTCCTCGCCTCGATGTCCCTCTTCACGGTCGATCAGCGCCAGTACGCGGTCGTGTTCCAGCTTGGCGAGGTCAAGGAGGTGATCGACCAGCCCGGCCTCAACGTCAAGCTGCCGTTGATCCAGAACGTGCGTTATTTCGACAAACGCATCCTGACCATGGATACCGCCGAGCCCGAGCGCTTCATCACCTCGGAGAAGAAGAACGTGCTCGTCGATCATTTCGTCAAGTGGCGCATCATCGACCCGCGGCTGTACTACGAGTCGGTGGCCGGTGACGAGGCGCGCGCCCGCACCCGCCTGACCCAGACCGTCAATGCCGGGCTGCGCGAGGAGTTCGGCCGCCGCACCGTGCATGACGTGGTGTCCGGTGGGCGCGATCAGATCATGGAGGACATGCGGGTCAAGGCCGATCTGGATGCGCGCAAGATCGGCGCACAGATCGTCGATGTGCGCCTGAAGCGCGTCGATCTGCCCACCGAGGTGTCGGAATCGGTGTACCGCCGCATGGAGGCCGAGCGCAAACGCGTGGCCAACGAATTGCGCTCGCAAGGGGCTGCAGAGGCGGAGAAGATTCGCGCCGATGCCGACCGTCAGCGCGAGGTGCTGATCGCCGAGGCCTATCGCGAGGCGCAGCAGGTCAAGGGGGCGGGGGATGCCCGCGCGACCTCGATCTATGCCGAGGCCTTCGGCCAGAGCCCCGAGTTCTACTCCTTCTATCGCAGTCTCGAGGCCTATCGCGCCAGCTTCTCGGGCAAGGACGACGTGCTCGTGGTCGATCCCAGTTCGGACTTCTTCAAGTTCATGAAGAATTCCGGAGGCGCACGCAGGAACTGATCGCCGCGATGGGCAGTACGCTGCTGACCGCCTTCGCGCTGATGCTGATCATCGAAGGCCTGCTTCCGTTCGTCGCGCCAGCTGCCTGGCGCGAAACCTTTTTGCGCCTCGCCAGCATGGCCGACGGCCAGGTCCGCTTCGTCGGCCTGTCGTCGATGATGCTGGGGCTGGCGCTCCTACTCGCTTTCAACTGAAGTCTTTCATGCGCTGGGTATTGCCCGACCACATTCAGGACGCACTGCCGTCCGAAGCCGAGAAACTCGAGGCCTTGCGCCGGCGTCTGCTCGACGCCTTCCGCACCCACGGCTATCAGTTGGTGCGTCCGCCCATGCTCGAGTACCTCGATTCGCTGACCATCGGCGCAGGGCAGGATCTGTCGCTGCGCACCTTCAAGCTCGTCGATCAGCTGTCGGGGCGGACCATGGGCGTGCGCGCCGACATGACGCCGCAGGTCACGCGCATCGATTCGCATCTGCTCAATCGCCGTGGCGTGTCGCGCCTGTGCTATTGCGGCAGCGTGCTGCACACCCTGCCGTCGACCCTCACCGCGACCCGCGAGCCCCTGCAGCTCGGCGCCGAACTCTACGGCCACGCCGGCATCGAGGCCGACATCGAGATCCTGCGCCTGCTCGCCGAGGTGATGCGGCTCGCCGACGTGCCGGCGACGCGCATCGACATTGGCCACGTCGGCATCTTTCATGCGCTGGCAGCCAAGGCCGGGCTGGTGCCGGGGCGGGAGGAGGAGTTGTTCGATCTGCTGCAGGCCAAGGACGTGCCCGGCTTGCGCGAGATGGTGGCCGACGTCGCCGAGCCGGTGCGCAGCGCGCTGCTGTTGCTGCCTCAGCTGTACGGTGGGCGCGAGGTCATCGAGGTCGCCGCGGCGCGCCTGCCGCAGGATGCCGAGATCCGCGATGCGCTCGATGAGCTGCGCCGGCTCGCCGACGCGCTCGCCGATCTGCCGATCAGTTTCGATCTCGGCGACCTGCGCGGCTATCACTATCACAGCGGGGTGATGTTCGCCGCCTATGGCGGCGGCTCGCCCGCGGCGCTCGCCCACGGCGGCCGCTACGACCGCGTCGCTGAGGCCTACGGGCGCGCGCGCCCCGCGATCGGGTTCAGTCTTGACTTGCGCGAACTTGCGCTGCGCCTGCCCGAGATCGAGGCGGCGGGCGGCATCCTCGCACCTCACGTCGATGACGGGGCGCTCGCCGCCGAGATCGCTGCCTTGCGCGCCGGCGGCGAGGTCGTCGTGGTCGCGCTGCCCGGGCATGAAGGTACATGGAACGAAGCCGGTTGCGACCGGCTGCTTGTGATGCGGGACGGCCGCTGGGTCGTCGAACCGCTTCTGGGAGAGTAAGACAATGGCAAAGAACGTGGTGGTGGTCGGCACCCAGTGGGGCGACGAGGGCAAGGGCAAGATCGTCGATTGGCTGACCGACCATGCCCGCGGTGTAGTGCGCTTTCAGGGCGGGCACAACGCCGGGCACACGCTGGTGATCGGGCAGAACGAATACAAGCTCAATCTGGTGCCCTCGGGCATCGTCCGCGAAGGCGTGGCCTGCTACATCGGCAACGGCGTGGTGCTCGATGCGCACCATCTGCTCTCGGAGATCCGCACTCTCGAGGCTGGCGGCATCAAGGTGCGCGAGCGTCTGCGCATCAGCCCGGGTTGCCCGCTGATCCTCGGCTACCACGCCGCGCTCGATCGCGCGCGTGAGGCCGCGAAGGCGGCGTGCGACAAGATCGGCACCACCGGCAAGGGCATCGGCCCGACCTACGAAGACAAGGTGGCGCGCCGTGCGCTGCGCGTCTACGACCTGTTCGATGGTGCGCGTTTCGCCGAGAAGCTGCGTGCCAACCTCGAGTACCACAACTTCGTGCTGACCCAGCATCTGGGCGCCGAGGCGGTCGATTTCGACTCCGTGTACAACCAGGCGATGGCCGATGCGGCGGAGATTCTGCCCATGGTTGCCGATGTGTCCGCCGAGCTGTATGCGGTGAACAAGGCCGGGGGCAGTCTGTTGTTCGAGGGCGCGCAGGGCACGCTGCTCGACATTGACCACGGCACCTACCCCTTCGTCACCTCCAGCAACTGTGTGGCGGGGCAGGCGGCGGCGGGCTCCGGCGTCGGTCCGGGGCGCCTGCACTACGTGTTGGGCATCACCAAGGCGTACTGCACGCGCGTCGGCGGCGGTCCGTTCCCGACCGAGCTCGACATCGATAGCGCCGGCACGCCGGGCGAGCAGATGTCCACCAAGGGGCGCGAATTCGGCACCGTCACCGGGCGCAAGCGCCGCTGCGGCTGGCTTGACCTCGCCGCACTGAAGCGCTCGATCATCATCAACGGCGTCACCGGCCTGTGCATCACCAAGCTCGACGTGCTCGACGGCCTGCAGGAGCTGAAGCTGTGCACCGGCTATATGCTCGACGGCAAGCGCATCGACCTGCTGCCGATGGGCTCGGAGGAGGTCACGCGCTGCGAGCCGATCTTCGAGACCATGGCGGGCTGGAGCGGCACCACCTTCGGTGCGCAGAGCTGGGACGCGCTGCCGCAGGAGGCGCGGGCCTACCTGCATCGCATCGAGGAAATCTGCGAGATTCCGATCGACGTGATCTCCACCGGTCCCGAGCGCGACGAAACCATCTTGCGCCGCCATCCCTTCGGTGCCTGAGCGCCTGATTCGACAAGCCGGTCGTGTGGCCGGCTTTTTTACTTCAGGAGCGCCTTCGTCGGCCTGCGGCCGGCTTGCGTTGATCGAGCACCGCGGCGCAGCCGGCAAAGAAAAAGGCCGATCAGCTTTCGCTGTCGGCCTTTCCTTGAAACTGGTGCCCAGAAGAGGACTCGAACCTCCACGCCTCGCGGCGCTAGTACCTGAAACTAGTGCGTCTACCAATTCCGCCATCTGGGCAAGAGCAAAGAATTATAGTGATGTTTTTTTTCTAATGGAAGAGCTTTTGTTGAAAATTTTCGTGGATATGGGGCGCGAACGCCTATTCCAAAAACAAAAAAGCCGCTCCGAAGAGCGGCTTTCCTGCGAAACTGGTGCCCAGAAGAGGACTCGAACCTCCACGCCTCGCAGCGCTAGTACCTGAAACTAGTGCGTCTACCAATTCCGCCATCTGGGCAAGAGCCGCGCATTATAAGCACGAATAGAAGAATGTCAATGAGAAAGAATACAAAAAAATCCATGGCCGCCGCGGGCGGCACAAGCGACGCCGCCCGCGCGCCGAAGAAGACGACCAAGCCCAAGGTGTTGAGCGCCGTGCGCCGCGCCGATCCGTTCTTCGAGCGCGAGTCGCAGAAGTACGATTATCCGTTGCCGAGCCGCGAGTACGTCGAGCAAGTGCTCGCCGAGCGCGGCGTGCCGCTGTCGTTCGACGAGCTGGTCGCGGCGCTCGATATCGGGCCTCATGAGCTCGAGCACTTCGAACGCCGGTTGCGCGCGATGCAGCGCGACGGCCAACTGCTGCGCAATCGGCGCGATGCCTTCCTGCTGCCGGACAAGGCGGCGCTGATCCGCGGCCGCGTCCAGGGTCACGCAGACGGCTTCGGCTTTCTGGTGCGCGACGACGGCGGTGACGACGTCTTTCTTGGCCCGCGCGAGATGCGCGAGGTCCTGCACGGCGACCGCGTCATCGTGCGCATCGCCGGGACCGACCGCCGCGGCCGGCCCGAGGGCAAGATCGTCGAGGTGCTCGAACGCGCCAACAGCCGGGTGGTTGGGCGCGTGCTCGACGAGCACGGCGTGCTCCTGGTGGTCCCGGAGAACCGCCGACTGGCCCAGGACATCCTGCTCGCCCCCGGCGGCAAGCGGGTCAAGGCCGGGCAGGTGGTCACCGTCGAACTGGTCGAGCAGCCCACGAGCTACACCCAGCCCATCGGCCGCGTGGTCGAGGTGCTCGGCAACTATGCCGATCCGGGCATGGAGATCGAGATCGCGCTGCGCAAGCACGAGCTGCCGTTCGAGTTCTCGCCGGAGGCCAAGGCCGAGACCCGCAAGCTGCCGCTGAAGGTGCGCAAGAAGGACTGGGCGGGGCGCGAGGACATCACCGCGCTGCCGCTGGTGACCATAGACGGCGAGACCGCGAAGGACTTCGACGACGCGGTGTATTGCGAGCGCCAGGGGCGGGGCTACCGGCTGATCGTGGCGATCGCCGACGTCTCGCACTATGTCGATGCCGGTCAGGCGCTCGACCAGGACGCCTTCGAGCGCGGCAACTCGGTGTACTTTCCGCGTCGGGTGATCCCGATGCTGCCGGAGAAGCTCTCCAACGGACTGTGCTCGCTCAATCCGCAGGTCGAGCGGCTGTGCATGGTCGCCGACATCAACCTGTCGATGACTGGCGCGATCAAGACCTACCGCTTCTACCCCGCGGTGATGTTCTCGCATGCGCGTCTCACCTACACCCAGGTTGCGGCCGCGCTCTACGATCAGGACCCGGCCGCGCTCGAAGTCGTGGGCGAACTCCTGCCCCACCTGCAGAATCTGGACAAGCTCTTCCGCGTGCTGCTCAAGGCGCGCGCCAAGCGTGGTGCGATCGACTTCGAGACCACCGAAACGCGCATGATCTTCGACGACAACGGCAAGATCGAGCGCATCGTGCCCGAGGTGCGCAACGACGCCCATCGCCTGATCGAGGAGTGCATGCTGGCGGCCAACGTGTGCGCGTCCGACTTCCTGCAGACCCATGGCCACCCGGCGCTGTATCGCGTGCACGAGGGGCCGACGCCGGAGAAGCTGGAGAAGCTGCGTGGTTTTCTCGCCGAGTTCGGCCTCGGTCTCGGCGGCGGCGACGAGCCGCGCGCCAAGGACTATGCCGCGCTGCTCGACAAGGTCAAGGACCGCCCCGACGCCCAGCTGCTGCAGACGGTGATGCTGCGCTCGCTGCGTCAGGCGGTGTACAGCCCGGACAACGTCGGTCATTTCGGCCTCGCCTACGAGGCCTATACCCACTTCACCTCGCCGATCCGGCGCTATCCGGATCTGCTCGTGCACCGCGCGATCAAGGCCGTCCTCGAGGGCCGGCACTACGCGCCCGGCGACTGGGACAGCATCGGCCTGCACTGCTCCACCACCGAGCGCCGCGCCGACGAGGCCACGCGCGACGTCGTCGCCTGGCTCAAGTGCTACTACATGCAGGACCGCGTCGGCGAGGAGTTTTCCGGCAGCGTGTCGGCGGTGGTACCCTTCGGCCTCTTCGTCGCCCTCGACGACATCTTCATCGAAGGCCTGGTCCATATTTCCGACCTCGGCAGCGACTACTTCCACTTCGACGAGACCCGTCACGAGCTGATCGGCGAGCGCACCGCCACCCGCTACCGCCTGTCCGATCGGGTGCGCGTGCAACTGGTGCGGGTCGATCTGGAGACCAACAAGATCGATTTCCGCCTGCTTGCCGCCGAGGCGCGGCCGACCGAGCGCAGCGGCAAGACCGCGCGTGAGCGCGCAGCGAGCGCCGCACCGGCGCAGACGCAGGCGCAGGCGGGGGCGCCGAAGCGTGCCCGGCGGGCGGCGGTCGATGAAGCCCCCATGCCGGCCGCGAGCGCAGCGCCGACCGCGAGGAAGCCGGCGGAGAAGAAGGCCGTCGCCTCCAAGGCGGCCGCAAGCAAGAAGGCACCGGGCAAGGCTGCGCCGCGCAAGCGCGCCGCAGACGGTGCCCAACCCGTGAAACCGCGGGCCGCGAAGGCGGCCGCAACCCCGAAGAAAGGCAAGCGTCGTGGCTAAACCCTCCTCCCGTTCCGGTTCCCAACCCCGTGCCCGCGAAGACGCGCCGGCGCGTGCCGACGACCACGGTGGTCGCGGCGCGAGCCGGCTGATCTACGGCTTCCATGCGGTGCTCGGCAAGCTGCGCCGCGACCCGGAGGCGGTGTTCGAGCTCTACCTGTCGTCGCAGCGCCAGGACATCCGCGCGCGCGACGTCGTCAGTCTCGCGGAGAGCCAGGGGGTGCGGCTGATCCACACCGAGGCCGAACGCCTCGACGGCATGGTCGGCACCCGCCGCCATCAGGGGGTGATCGCCCGCATCGACGCGCGCCAGCGCGAGCTCAAGCTCGCCGACGTGCTCGAGGGCCTGGACGAAGCCGCGCTGCTGCTGGTGCTCGACGGCGTGCAGGACCCGCACAACCTCGGCGCCTGCCTGCGCGTCGCCGATGCCGCCGGCGCGCACGCGGTGATCGCCCCCAAGGACCGCGCGGTGGGGCTCAACGCCACCGCGGTCAAGGTCGCCAGCGGCGCCGCCGATACCGTGCCCTACATCACCGTCACCAACCTCGCCCGCGCCCTGCGCGAGATGCAGGAAGCCGGGGTGTGGGTGATCGGCGCCGCCGGCGAGGCCGACAAGTCGGTCTACGAGGTCGATCAGAAGGGGCCGGTGGCCTGGGTGCTGGGTGCCGAGGGCGACGGCCTGCGCCGCCTGACCCGCGACACCTGCGACGTGCTGGCGAAGATTCCGATGCACGGCAGCGTCGAGAGTCTGAACGTCTCGGTGGCCAGCGGCATCTGCCTGTTCGAGGCCCGCCGCCAGCGCGCCTGAGGCGCTGCGTCTGGAGCGCCGCACCCCGCGCACGGCTCTTGCTTCAAACGGTCGAATACAGACCGGCAGACGCAAGGAGAGGCGGGGTGAAATCGGCGCTGGGTTTTCTGATCGCAGCCAAGCGCTGCGAGATCCACGGGCTCGAGCAACTCGAGATCACCTGTGGTCTGGTGCAAGGCGTCGGCGAGCTGGTGCACATGCTGCAGAAGGAGCGCGGCGCCGCCAATGGTTATCTGGCATCGCGCGGCGGGCGCTTCGCTGCCCTGCGCGGCGAGCGCGTGGCCGCCAGCATCGCCGCGCAGCAGGCGGTGTGCGAGCGCTTCGACCGCCTTGCCACCGAGCCGGCGCGCATGGCGGGCGGGGTGCGGCTGTTCAACCGCATCGCCTGGGTGCTCCACGGCCTCGCCGAACTGCCTGCGCTGAGGCGGCGCATCGAGGCCTTCGGGCCGAGCCCGGCGCAGGCCACGGCAAGCTACAGCGAGCTGATCGCCGGCCTGCTCGCGGTCGTGTTCGAGGCCGCCGATACCGCGGTCGATCCGGCGATCTCGCGGGCGCTGGTGGGGCTGTTCAACTTCATGCAGGGCAAGGAGCTGGCCGGGCAGGAGCGCGCCCTGGGTGCCGCGGTGTTTGCCGCCGGCCAGCTCGCGGCCGCCGAGCAGCCGCGCCTGCTGCATCTGATCGACGCCCAGGAGCGCTGCTTTCAGCTCTTCGTCGAGTTCGCCGATGCCACGCTGCAGCGCATCTGGCGCAATGCCCAGAGCGTGCCCGAGGCCGCCGAGCTCGAGCGCATGCGCCGCATCGCCAATGCCGCGCCGATCGGGCGGCCGGTGCCCGACCTGAGCGACCGCTGGTTCGCATGCGCGTCGGCGCGCATCGACGCCATGCGTCAGGTCGAGGACTGCGCCACCCAGGGTCTGCTGCAACTGTGCGAGGCGAAGCTGGCGGCGGCGCGCGCCGATCTGTGCGACCACAAGCGCATCTTCGAGACCGTGGCGGTGCCCGGCAGCCTGCCGGCAACCGCGATGGCGGTGCTGCTCGACCCCGCCGGG
>JAEWVQ010000271.1 GCA_023459095.1 Pseudomonadota bacterium
TGCTGTACTGCGCCATCACGCTGCCGTCCTCGTCGATCTGCAGCCCGCTCAATGCCCCCGAGGCATAGCCGTCGGTGCTGTTGGTGGTGGTCGTGGTGGTGCCGGCGTACTGGGTGGTGCCGGTGTAATCGAACGCGACCGTGATGTCCGCCGAGCCGTTGGTGGTGGTCAGCGGCCCCAGCGTGTAAGCCGCGGTGGCGCCGTCGAGCTTGCCGTCACCGGCGGCGAAGGTGAGCTGGTGCGGGCCGATCGGCGCCGCAGTGTCGCCGTCGAACACGTAATGCACATCGACTTCGTTCGCCGCGGTCTTGCGGAAGTACTGGGTCACCGTGTGCTGGGCGCCGAGCGTGTCATAGACCACGGTCACCACCGAGCTGTTGAAGCTGGTCGGATCGAGCGGATCGAACGCTGCCGTGGGCACTTCCCAGTCCGCCGACAGGTTGCCGACGTAGTCCACCGAGGTGCTCGCCTTCGCCGGCACCTGGCCGGTGGTCACGCGCAGGTCACCCATCGCGCCCAGTTCGTCGCTGCCCTCGACCGCGGCATAGCCCTGGACCTTGCGGCCGAAGCTATCGACCAGATAGCCCTCCTTGTCCTTGGCGAAGATGCCGACCCGGGTATAGACCTCGGCGCCGGTGGCGTCGCGGGTGACGAAGAAGCCACCACCGCTGATCGCCACGTCGAGACTGCGTCCGGTGCTGATGATGCCACCGCCGATCCCCAGGGTCTGGGTCAGCGACGACACCTCGACGCCGGTGGGTTGGACGTCGGCGTACATCGAGGCGAAATTGGCGCGGCTGGACTTGAAGCCGTAGGTGCCGGTATTGGCGATGTTGTTGCTGATCGTATCCAGCTGGGTGTTGATCGCGTTGATGCCGGACAGGGCGATTTCGAAGCTCATGGTCGGTTTCCTTTGTTCAGCAGGGTTCAGCTGGATTGATTCGTGCCGCGGCCGTTGAAGCCGAGGATGGCGGCGGTGGATACGTCGCCGATGCCCGCGGCCTGCAGCACCACGCCGCCGCTGGCGGACAGGCGGACGCTCTGCAGCGCGGCATTGATGCCCACCGTGGGCGTTTCGCCGCTATCGGTGTCGACGCGGATCGAATAGCTGCCGGCGGCGAGGCCGAGATCGGCGGGATCGAGGGTGAAATCCACCGCGCCGGCATTGCGCGCGCCCAGCTCGATGCGCTGTTCCTGCCCGGCCTGGGTCAGCACCACGGTCACCGACTTGGCACCGCTGGCGAGAATGAAGCGGCCGCTGACCGCTTCGTCGCCCAGGGTCACGGTGTCGGTGGCGACGGTGAGCTGCGAGCCCACCTGCGCGCCCAGCGCGAGCACCTGCAGGCTCTCGAGCATCGCCGCATTGGCCGAAGCCTGGCTCGCCAGGTTCTGCAGCGACTCCATCTGGGTGAGCTGGGTGAGCTGACCGACGAACTCGCTCGGGTCGGTCGGCTCCAGCGGGTTCTGGTTGCGGATCTGCGCCACCAGCAAGGTGGTGAACAGCTTGGACGGGTCGTCCATCGCGCCGTTGGACGCCACCAGCGTGTTGCCGGCGGCGGACGACGAGCCCTGCGAGTAACTGGTATCGACGGTACTCATGCGCTCAACCCTCTCCCAGGCGCAGCAGCGACTGCTGCATCGAACGCACCCGGCCCAGCACCTCGACGCTGGTCTCGAACGCGCGCGACGCCGACATCATGTCGGTCATCTCCGCCACGGTATTGACATTGGAATAAAACACGATCCCCTCCTCGTTGGCGAGCGGGTTGTCCGGCTCGTAGGCGCGGCGCAGCGGCTCGGTGCTCTCGACCACGTCGAGCACCTGCACACGGGCGCCGGCGACCTGCGCGCCGGCTTCCGCGCCCTCGAACAAGGTGGCGAACACCGGCTTGCGCGCGCGGTAGGCCTCGGCCTCGGCGCCGGCCGCGGTGTGCGCGTTGGCGAGGTTGCTGGCCACGGTGTTGAGTCGCACGGTCTGCGCGGCCATGGCCGAACCGGCGATCTCCGCAATGCTTCTGAAAGACATGCTTATTGCCCCTTGATCGCCTCGGAGAGGCCCTTGATCTTCATGTTGACGAAGGTCAGACTGGTCTGGAAATCCGCCGCGTTCTGCGAAAATGCCGCCTGCTCGACGCCGATCTCCACGGTATTGCCGTCCTGCGACGGGCTGAACGGCACCCGGTACAGCATCTCCGCGCCTTCGGCGAACAGCGCGTCGGCGCCTGCCGAACCGCCACCCGTGCCGCTGTCGGCGCCCGCGGCGACACTGCGCAGCGTCGCCGCGAAATCGATGTCGCGCGCCTGATAGCCCGGCGTGCTGTCGTTCGCGATGTTCGATGCGAGAATCTTCGTGCGCTCGGCGCGCAATTTGAGCGCTTCCGGGTGTATCCCCAGCGCCTTGCCGAAATCGATAGCCATGCCCTTATCTCCCACATTCACTCGCACATTCAAATCCGTGGCCGCCCTGCGCGCCCCAGCCGCCCTGCTCGTCGCCCTGCTCGCGCCAGCGACCGCGACCGCAGCCCCGGTGGCCGACGCGGTCGCGCGCGCCGCCCGCGCCCACGTCCTCGAGCAGGCCGAGCGCGCCGGACTGCACGCCGCGACGGTCACGCTCAAGGTCGTCGATGCCGAACGCGCGCTGCCGGCGTGCGCCACACCGCCGCAGATCGACGCCGCCGACACCCGCTTCCTCACCCGCATGCGCTTTGCCGCGAGCTGCGGCAACGCCTGGCGCGAGGAGTTCGTGGTGCGCGCCGAGCTGTCGGCCGAGGTCGTCATCGCCAGCACCCGCATTGCCGCCAACCGCCCGATCGCGCCGGGCGACGTCGAAGTCGCGCACCGCGCGCTCAATGCCGCCGAGGCCGCGGCCTCCGACCCCGAAGCGGTAATCGGCCTCGCCAGCCGGCGCGCGCTGCGCGCCGGCCAGGTGGTCGATCCGCGCACGCTCAACCAACCGGTGCTGGTGCAGCGCGGCGCCGCGGTGAGCATCGTCGCGCGCAACGGCCCGGTGCAGGTCAGCACCCGCGGCGAAGCCTTGGCCGCCGGCCGCGAAGGCGACCTCATCGAGGTCCGCAACACCGCGAGCGGCAAGGTGATCCGCGCCCGCGTCACCGACAGCAACGAGGTCGAGCCGGCCGACCTGCCGCCGAGCGTTCCGCCGAACCAGCCCATCGCGCGCTGACCTCAATCCCGTCGCCGCAGCTGCGCGGCGAGGCGGACGAGCTTGTCGGCATAGGCCGGATCGGTGGCATAGCCACCCGCCATCAGGCCCTGCGCATAGGCGCGGGCGTCGTCGCCGGCATCGAGCGCGCCGCGATAACGCGGGTTGTCGAGCAGCAGCCGGGTGAAGTCGCGGAACGCGCTCGCCTGGTCGGGGTAGCTGCGGAAGCGCTCGTTGCGTTGCACCGCGACGCCGTCCTCGAATTCGGTGGTGCGCGCCTCGGCGACCGCGCCGCGCCACGCGCTCCCGGCCTTGATCCCGAACAGGTTGTGGCTGTCGCCGCCGTCGGCGCTGCGCAGCGGGCGCTGCCCCCAGCCGGACTCCAGCGCGGCCTGCGCGGCGACCAGTTGCGGTGCCACACCGAGGCGGCGCCCGGCTTCGCGTGCGGCAGGCGCGATGGCGTCGAGAAAGGCCTGCTGGCCAGCGTCATCGACGATCGCCAGCGCCTTCACCCCGAGGCCGTCGAGCGCGCCGAGGCCATCGGCCGCACCCCGCGCCGTGGTCATGTCATCGGCCGACGGCCGGGCCTGGGCGCGCAGGCGATGGGCGAGCCCGGCCGCGCTCAGACTGGAGGCCGGCGAGCCACTTTCGATGAACTGTTCGATCTCGCCGCGCACCTCGTTCATCAGCGCGGAGAAAGCGCCCGCCGTCGCGCCACCGAAGGCTGGCGCGGCGATGGCGTCGGCGCCCACCGGCAGTGCCGCCGGATGCGTGGAAAACTCAGGCCGGAGCATAGATGTCGGACTCCTTGTGCAGCACGCGTTGCATGATCTCGTGCTGGTCCATGAGCAGCCGGCAGTTGCGCGCGTTGAGCGTCTTGCACTCCACCACGAGCACCTCGAGCGCACGCCACGCGGCCTGTGCGCGGGCACGCGCGGCCTCGCCGAGGAGCGCGAACACGCCGGCCATCGATGCCGGCTCGCCGACGTCGGCGACGCGACCGGCGAGCCGCCCGGCCAGGCGCACACGCTCGATGCGGCGCGCCTCCATCGACGCGGCGAGCGCGACGATGTGCTCGCCGACCTCGGTGATCGCGTCGCTGCGGTGGGCGAGCGCGGCTTCGAACTGGGCCTCGAGCAGCAGCTTCATCTGCCGGTAGTCGGCGAGATCGGCGACGATGCCGCGCACCACCGTCTCCAGGGCTTCCCTGCGCGTCATCCGCGGCCTCCGTGATGACGCTCGATGAGCCCGGCGAGCTTGGCCGGATCGAACGGAATCTCGCCGCGCGCGAGCGCCTCGCGCAGCGCCGCGACCTTGGCGTGATCGATGTCCGGCAAGTCTTTCAGTGCGGTCAGCGCCGACTGCAGCACCGCCGACTGCAGTTCGCCCGCGCCGGCCGTGGCCGCCGCGGCCGGGGTGGCGCGGTCGACTGCCGCCGCATTCGATGCCGCGGCGCTGGCCGGCGCACCGATGGGGCCTGTGCCCATGATCTTCATTCGTTCACCTCTTGCCCTGGTTCGCATCGCGTCACCGCCTCAGCGCGCCGCACCGACGGGGGCGCCACGCAGATTGCCGCGCAGCGCGTCGATGGCCTCGCGCTCCGGCAGCGCCGACTCGACCCCCTTCATCAGCGGAATGGTCTCGCCCGGCATGCCGAACATGGCGGCGGTCAGCCTCGCCTGCTCCGAGGTCAGGATCAGCAGTTCGATGCGGCGGTTCTTCGCCGCCGCGGTATTGGTATCGTCGAGCGGCGCACGGTCGGCCATGCCGACCACCTGCAGCACGCTGCGCGTCGGCATGCCGCCCTGCATGAGTTGCAGGCGCGCGGCCATCGCGCGATTGGTGGACAGCGTCCAGTTCGAGTACATCGAGCGCTCGCCGCCGGCGTACTGCAGGGAGTCGGTGTGGCCGACGACCAGCAGCTGGTTGTCGATCTGCGCGAACATCGGCCCCATCTCGCGCAGCAGCGCGCGGAAATGTTCGCTCGGTGTGGCACTGCCGCGTTCGAACATGCCTTTGCCCTCGGTGTCGTGCACCATCACGCGCAGGCCGTAGGGCGTGACCACGGTCTGCAGGTTCGCCGCCAGCCCGGCCTGCTCGCTCAGGTGGGCGATGAAGCGCGCGAGCTCCTCCATGTCGTCGGCGGTTTCATAATGCGTCTTGACCAGCCGGTTGCTCGGCGTGAGCGGACGCGCTTCCGGCTGCGGATGGCGGTCGCCGACGTTTTCGCCGCGGCTCTGCACCGGATGGCGCTCGATCAGGCTGCCGCGCGGGCCACCGTTGTTGTCGAGCTTCACGCCGTCGTTGCCCTCCATCATCTTCGAGCCGGCATCCTGCAGACTCATCTGCAGCTCCTCCTTGTCGCGCGCCGCCAATACCCATAGCACCAGGAACAGGCACATCAGCGCCAGACAGAAGTCGGCGAACGCGACCTTCCAGCTGCCCCCGTGCCCTTCGTCATCGTGCTTGCGCGAGACGCGCTTGACGACGGCCTCGTGTTCCTTGCCTTTTGCCGACATCGCCGTGCGCCGCCGTTCAGATGCCCGCTTCCTGCAGCGCGTCGATCCACGACTCCAGCTGCGCGAAGCTCGGTTTGATGTTCAGTTGCACGAGGCGGCGCCCGGCATCGATCGCGAGCAGCGGCGGCTTGCCGGCAACGTGGGTGACGAGCACGACCTTGACGCACTCCATGTTCGACATTTCCTCGGTCACCAGCTGCTTCATCATGTTGCTCACCGGATCGAGCACGCCGTAACAGAAGAAGATGCCGATGAAGGTGCCGACCATCGCCGCCGCGACCTTGGCCGCGATCTCGGCGGCGCCGATGCCCTCGCCGACCGAGTTCATCGCCATGACGATGCCGAGCACCGCGGCGAGGATGCCGAAGCCGGGCATGGCCTCGCCGATCTTGTGCAGTGACTTGGACGGCTGGTTCAGTTCGTCGTGAATCTTCTCCAGCTCCTGCTCGAGCACACCTTCGAGCTCGTGGGCGTTGATCTTGCCCATCGCCATCAGGCGGAAGTTGTCCACGATGAAGGCGAGCAGCTTGGGCTCTTCGAGAATCAGCGGATAGCGCTGGAACAGCGGGCTCTGATGCGGCGCCTCGACGTGGGCGTCGAGCGCCTTCAGGCCGCCGCCGGCGGTGCGCAGCAGCTCGTACATCAGCAGCAGCAGCTGGCGCTGGAACTCCGAGCTCTGCCGGCGCCGGATCACCAGCTTGCGCAGCTGGATCACCATTTCATTGAGCACGTGGCGCGGATTGCCGAGCACGATCGCGCCCAGACCGGCACCGGCGATGATCAGCAGCTCGACCGGCTCCCAGATCACGTCGAAGGTGCCGCCCATGAGCATGAAGCCGCCGAAGACGCAGCCCAGCACGATGGCGATTCCGAGGATTTGCTGCATGTATGCTCCGTGATTGGGTTGTTCAGGACGGCTGCAGGAAGGCTTTCATCTTCCGCAACGCCCCCTTGTTGATCTGGCACACGCGCGCTTCGGTGAGGTCGAGCACGGCGGCGATTTCCTTCAGGCTGAGGTCGAACTCGTAGTACAGCTGGATCACGCGCTGCTCGCGCTCGTCGAGCGCCACCAGCGCCTGTTCGATGCTGCGGCGGCGGATCATCAGCGCCTCGGGCGTGGGCCGGTCGCAGGCGATGCTGCCCATCTCGCTGACCAGTTCGTCGAAGCTCGCCAGCAGTTCGGCGCGCTCGGCGAGCTGGTAGTCCTGATAGGCCTCGACGCTCAGCCCGAGGGTCTGCATCACCTCGGCCTCGCTCGGCTCGCGGCCGAGGCGGCGGGTGAGCTCGCGCACCGCATCGCGCGTGCGATGGCTTTCCTGGCGCACCGCGCGCGGCCGCCAGTCCTGCCGGCGCAGTTCGTCGAGAATCGCGCCACGGACCCGCGTCGCGGCGTAGGCGCCGAAGCGCTCGTCGGGGGTGCCATAGCGGCGCAGCGCGTCGAGCAGGCCAAGGAGGCCGATCTGCTCCATGTCCTCGCGGTCGATCGCCGCACTGCTCTGCGAGTTCAGCTGCCGGGCGATACGCTTGACCAGGGGCGTGTAGGCGAGCAGATGCTGCTGCTCGGCGGCCGCATCCTGGATCTCCGCGTACCCGGTCTCCATGTCCATGTCACTCGATGATCAGCTTGCCGACCATCGCCTCGACGAACGGCTTGGTCGTGCGTTCACGGGCGTAGCTCTCGGTGTACGCAATGTTGATGTCGGCGGCGAACTCTTCGACCGTCATCTGCACCGCCTTGTCGAGCGGGTAGGCCGACAGCGCCTTGACCGCGATGCTGCGCAGCAGCGGCAGCTGCTGCTTGACCGCCTTCTCGTTTGCCACCTCGGTCCTGAACACCAGATCCATCGCCATGTAGTTCGACATCGGCGCGCCCTCGGTGCTGCGCAGCATGACGACGACCTTGTCGAGACTGACGTACTTGTACTCGCGCGGCTCCGCCTCGGGTTCGGGCGCAGCCACCGCCGCAGCTCCCCCAGCCTGCGCACCTGCCGCCGACTGGCGCAGCAGCCACCACGCCACGCCGCCGCCCGCGCCGGCGATCAGGACGCCGCCGAGCAGGAAGACGAGCACCATCGTCATCTTCTTCATATCCGCTTACTCCTGATCGGGCGCCAGCGCGAACGCCGCCCTGCCCTGTTCGCCCTCGGCCTCGGCCAGCGCACGGCCCGGGGCCGCCTCGTCCTGCTGGCGCTGGCGCTGACGGCCATCGGCGTCGCGCGAGCCGTCCGAGACCTGGACCGAAACCTCGGCATACTGGCGGTGGACGAGTTCCTGGCGCAGGCTGTCGCCGAGTGCCTGCAACTGGCGCAACACCTCGCCGTGGGTGGCGCTGAGCTGCACCTGCAGCGCGCCGCCTTCGTGGCGGATGACAATCTCGATGCTGCCCATCATCGGCGGATCGAGGCGGATCACCGCGCGCTCGCTGCCGCGCCCGAGTTCGACCTGCAGGCGCTCGCCGAGCGCCTGCAGCAGCGGCTGGCGCCAGTGCGCGGCTTCGCCGTTGGGGAGTTTGAGCACCGCGGCCTCGGCGGCAGTGCGCGGCGCTTCGCCCTGCGGCG
>JAEWVQ010000272.1 GCA_023459095.1 Pseudomonadota bacterium
GGTGCTGGCCGCCGCGGTGCTGGCGCTGCCCGGCGTCAGCGGGCTGGCCTTGCGTGCCGTGGACAAACTGGCGTTGCGGGGCGCGGCGGGGGCGCGCAGCGTGCGCTGGCGCCTCGCCCATGCGCGCCTCGCCGCGACACCGGGGCAGACCGTGGTCGCGGGCGCCGGCGTGGTGGTGAGCGTGGCGCTGGCCGCGGCGATGGCCATCATGGTCGGCTCCTTCCGCGCCTCGGTGGACGACTGGCTCGCCGCGGTGCTGCCCGCCGATCTCTACCTGCGCGCCTCGGCGTCGGCGGCGAGCGGCCATATCGATGCCGCGGCACAGGCGCGCATCGCCGCGATCCCCGGGGTGGCGGCGGTCGATCCGGTGCGCGCGGTGGAACTGCGCCTGATCGATGGTCGCCCGCCGGTGATGCTGCTCGCGCGCTCGGTACAGGCCGGCTGGGGGCTGCCGCTGGTCGCCGGCGCGATGACGCCGCCGCCGGGGGCGGCGCTGGCGCCGGCGTGGATCTCGGAGGCGGTGGCCGACCTGCGTGCGTTGCGCGTCGGCGACCGCCTGGCGCTGCCGATCGACGGCCGCGCAGTGCCCTTCGTGGTCGCCGGGGTGTGGCGCGACTACGCGCGCCAGCAGGGCGCGGTGGTGATCGAACGCGCGCGCTACGTCGCGCTCACCGGCGACACCCGGGCCAACGACGTGGCGCTCCGTCTCGCACCGGGGGCGCGCGCGGACGTGGTGGCGGAGGCGCTGCGCGCCGCACTCGGCGCCGACCTCATCGAGCTGGCGCTGCCCGGCGAATTGCGTGCGCGCAGCCTGCAGATCTTCGACCGTACCTTCGTCGTCACCTATCTGATGGAGGCGGTGGCGGTGGTGATCGGCCTGTTCGGCATCGCCACCACCTTCGCCGCGCTCGCCAGCGCGCGCCGCGGCGAGTTCGGCATGCTGCGCCACCTCGGTCTGCGGCGAGCCGAGATCGGCAGCCTGATCGCGCTCGAGGGCGCGCTCACCGCCGCGCTCGGGGTCGGCGTGGGGCTGGCGGCGGGGGCGGCGGTGGCCTGGGTGCTGGTCGAGGTGATCAACCGCCAGAGTTTTCACTGGAGCATGGATCTGCATGTGCCGGGCGCGGCGCTGACGCTGTTCGCGCTGGCCATGATCGCGCTCGCCGCCGCGGTCGCGCGCCTGGCGGGGGCGCACGCGATGCAGCAGTCGGCAGTACGTGCGGTGCGGGAGGATTGGTGATGAAGGCCTGGCGATACGCGCTGCTCAGCCTGCTCGGGGCGCTCGCGCTTGCCCTGGCGACGCCTGCAGCAGCGGCGGAGGAGGGTGGCCAGGGCGTTGCTCAGGCCGCGGCCGGTTACCCGGCGGTGGTGCCGGGGCGCGCGCTGGCGTTTCCGCGCGATCATGGCGCGCATCCCGACTATCGCACCGAGTGGTGGTACATCACCGGCTGGGCGACCGACGACGCCGGGGTCGAGCGCGGCTTCCAGCTCACTTTTTTTCGCGTGCGCACGCAGGTGGGCGAGACCTCGGCGAGCCGCTTCGCGCCCACTCAGCTGCTGCTCGCTCACGCCGCGATCGCCGACCGCGCCGAGGGCCGCCTGCTCCATGCCGAGCGTGCCGAGCGCCGGCTGGAACCGCTGGTCGGCTATGGCGAGGCGCATACCGACGTGCGTGTGCGCGACTGGTCGCTGCACTGGCACGACGACCGTTACCGCGCGCGCATCGACGCCGGCGATTTCGCGCTTGCCCTCGATTTCGTCCCCGCCGGCCCGCCGCTGGCCAACGGCCGCGACGGCTACAGCCAGAAGGCGCCCGATCCGCTCAACGCCAGCTACTACTACAGTCGCCCGCAGCTCGCGGTGAGCGGCACGCTGGCGGTGCGGGGTATCAAGGTGGCGGTGCGTGGGCGGGCCTGGCTGGATCACGAGTGGTCGAGCGAGATCCTGCCCGAAGGTGCGCGCGGCTGGGACTGGATCGGCATCAATCTGGCCGACGGCGGCTCACTGATGGCGTTCCGTCTGCGTGACGGCGCCGAAGGCGCGCTGTGGGGCGCGGCGACCTGGCGCGACGCGGATGGGCGCACGCGCCTCCTCGGCCCCGACGAGGTGCGCTTCGAGCCGCTGCGGCGCTGGCGTTCGCCGCGCACCGGGGCCCGCTACCCGGTGGAGTGGCGCGTGGTGCTCGGGCGGGGCGACGCCGTCCGGCGCCTGCGCCTGCGCCCGCTGATGGACGATCAGGAGCTCGACAGCCGCGCCTCTACCGGCGCGGTGTATTGGGAGGGCGCGGTGCGTGTCGAGGAGGAAGGCGGGGGCGCTTCCGCAGAGGAGGCGGATGCTTCAGCTGGAAACCGCGAGGCAGTGAGCCGCGAGATCGGCCGCGGCTATCTGGAGATGACCGGCTACGCCGACCGCCTGCGCATGTGAGCGCCCGCTCCGCGGCAGGGCGGGCGAGGGGCGGCGTGGCGCGGCGCTCAGTGGTCCTTGCGGATCAGCCCGACCATGATGCCTTCGATCACCAGCGGCTGGCGCCGGGTGTCGACGACGATGGGCTCGAAATCCGGGTTCGCGGGCAGCAGTTCGACGGTGCCGCCCTTGCGCCGCAGCGTCTTCACCGTGACCTCGTCGTCGATGCGGGCGACCACGATCTGGCCGTCGCGCGCCTCGGCGGCCCGATGCACGGCGATCAGGTCGCCGTCGAGGATGCCGGCATCGCGCATGCTCATGCCGCGCACGCGCAGCAGGTAGTCGGCGCGCGGCGAGAACAGCGCGGGGTCGAGCTGGAAGCGGCGCTCGACGTGCTCGGCGGCGAGGATGGGGTGGCCGGCGGCGACGCGGCCGACGAGCGGCAGGCCGAGCCCGTCGGGCAGGCGCAGACCGCGCGCGCGGCCTTCCTCGATCACGATCGCACCCTTGGCGGCGAGTGCGCGCAGATGGGTTTCCGCGGCGTTCGGCGAGCGGAAGCCGAACGCGGTGCACACTTCGGCGCGCGTGGGCGGGCGGCCCTCGCTTTCGACGTTGCGGCGGATGAAGTCGAGAATCTCCTGCTGGCGGGCGGTGAGGCGGTCGCTGCGGGGGGGCATGGCGTTCTCCTGAGGATGTCTGTAATTTTAAACAGTTGAACGCCGGGGGCAAGCCCCTGGCGCGGGGGAAGCCCATCGCGAGGCTGACAAGCGCGGAGTTCGCCATGCACAATGCCCCCTCGCCGCACACGCCCCGAACCGAGGCGTCCGGCATAGTGACCGGATGCTGACTCGTGACCCGACTCGACGACATGCCGCCCGCGCCCTGCCTTGCCGCTCCCGCAGCGGAGGCCGGCCTTGCCGGCGCCGCGCCCGCGGCGCGCCCGGCCGAGCGCTTCCTGCGCCGCCTGACCGGGCTTTACGGCGCCTTCCTGCGCGTGCTGCTCGCGTTCACGCCGAGCATCGCCATCGTCTATCTGCATGTGTTCCAGAGTCCGCTGCTCAGGCTCGAACACCACTTTCTGCACGAGGTGGCGATCGCCGCGGCGACTGTCTTGTCGGCGTTCGTGTGCTGGGTGACGTGGCGCTGCTACGAGAGTTCCGGCGAGCCCTTCCTGCGCTGGCTGACCCTGGGCTTTCTCGCCTTCACGCTGCTCTATGCGCCGCATGGCGTCCTCACCCGGCTGTCGCACGACCACATGGCGCTGTTCCTCAACTTCGGCCCGGTCTCGCGGCTGCTGATGATGGGCTGCCTGCTCTACGGCCTGTTGCAGTATGGCCGCCCCGCCGAGGACCCGGCGCGTTTTCGGCGCGAGGGGTTCTGGTGGCGCTGGATCGTCGCCCTGCTCGGCATCGACATCGTGGTGGGGGCGAGCGCCCTGGCGGGGCTGCCCCAGGGTTTCCGCCTGGGCGTCGAGGTGGGCGCGCTGGTGCTGGCGCTGGCTGCGGTGGGGCTCATCGTGCTGCGTCGCATCCGCTCGCCGCTGATGCTGATCTACGCCATCGCACTGGCCTTCTTCGCGCAGTCCTCGGTGTCCTTCCTGCTGGCGCAGGCGTGGAACCACCAGTGGTGGCTGGCCCATGCGGTCTTCGCTGCGGGGTTTTTCCTGCTCAGTTACGGCGTGGTGCAGGCCTTCCACACCACGCGTGCGTTCTCCGAGGTCTATGGGGAGGAGGAGATGATCCGCCGGTTGGAAGCCGCCAACGCCGAGTTGCGCCGCCTGGCCGCCACCGACGCGCTCACCGGCGCCAGCAATCGTCGCCACTTCATGGAGCGCATTGGCGCGGAGCGCGAGCGCGCCTTGCGTGCCGGGAGCGCGCTGGCCCTGCTTGCCGTGGATCTGGACCATTTCAAGCGCATCAACGACGACCATGGCCACGCCGTGGGCGACGAGGTGTTGCGCCGCTTCGTCGTCGAAGCGGCGGCGGTGCTGCGCCCGAGCGATCTCATCGGCCGCACCGGCGGCGAGGAGTTCGCCATCCTGCTGCCGGGGAGCGATGCCGCGCAGGCAGCGCAGATCGCGTCGCGTCTGCGCGAGCGTCTGGCCGCGGCGCGCATCCTGATCGAGGACGGGGCGGTGGTCACGGTGACCGCGAGCATGGGCGTGGCGTGTTTCGGTGCCGACGGCGACAGCGTGCGTCAGGTGTTCAGGGTGGCCGACGAGCGCCTGTACGCGGCCAAACACGCCGGCCGCGACCGCGTCGTGGCCGTTGGGTGAGCGCCGCGACAGCGCCGCCGGAGCGGCCAATGATGCGCTGCGTCTTGAGCTCGGGCGCGCACTGGTCTATTCCTTCCCGTGCACGCGGCGCCGGGGTCCGGCGCCGGCATCGCGGTCCGGTAGAGTTCGCCGGTCCACTCGGCTAGAATCCGCCTTACGTCAGGGAGAGCCCATGTTGCAGAGCGGAGACATTGCCCCAGCGTTTTCGTTGCCGGACGCGGACATGGAGACTTTCGACCTCTCTTCCGTGCGCGGCCGTCATCATGTGGTGCTCTACTTCTACCCGCGCGACAACACGCCCGGCTGCACCTTGCAGGCCGCCGACTTCAGCGATCACGAGGACGACTTCGCCCGCGAGGGCTGCATCGTCGTCGGCGTGAGTCCGGACGACTGTCTGACCCATGCCGAGTTCCGCGACCAGCATGGTCTGGCCGTGCGCCTGCTGTCCGATGCCGACACCGAGGTGGTGCGGCGCTACGGCGTGTGGCGGGCGAAGGAAGTCGACGGGGTGACGCGGATGGGCGTGGCGCGGACCACCTTCATCATCGACAAGGAAGGCGTCATCCGCCATGTGTTGCGCGATGTCGCGCCCCGCGGACATGCGGCCGCGGTTTACAAACTGATCAAGGAACTGGATACCGAACATGCAACCGGAAATCGTCAAGAACAGCGTGGTCACGCTTAACTACACCGTCCGCGACCCGGACGGCCAGGTCATCGACGATGGCCAGCACCCGCTGGTCTATCTGCACGGTGGCTACGACGGCATCTTCCCGCTGCTCGAGGAAACCCTGCACGGCAAGAAGCAGGGCGACACGCTGCAGGTCAAGCTGCAGCCCGAGGACGCTTTCGGCGACTACGACGAGGAGCTGATCCTGGTCGAGGACGCGAAGCTGTTCCCCGAGAACATCGAGGTCGGCATGTCCTTCGAGCGCGTCAGTGAGGACGGCGAGGACGAAATCCTCTATCGCGTCACCGACATCGCCGACGGCAAGGTCGTGGTCGACGGCAACCACCCGCTGGCCGGCATCGCGCTGGTGTTCGACATCACCATCGCCGAAGTGCGTCCGGCGAGCGCCGAGGAAATCGCCCACGGCCACGTGCACGGGCCGGGCGGCCATCACCACCACTGATCGCCCCGCGGGCCGCGTCAGCGGCCCTTTTCACATCTGCAGCACGTTTCGAGCGCACGATGATCGCTCCCACCCCGCCATCCAGCCCTTCACTTCGCTCCGCACCCGAGCCTTCATTCGGGGCATCGCCGGGCATGCCGCCCGAGCCGTCCTCCACCGCGCCGGTCAGGGGCGCCGCGGCGTTGCTCGAGGTCGCCGACTTGCGCGTGGCGCTCCACAGCGCGCGCGGGCCGGTGCGTCCGGTCGATGGTGTCGGCTTCACCGTCGCTGCGGGCGAAACCTTCGCCCTGCTCGGCGAATCCGGCTGCGGCAAATCGATGACCGCGCTCGCGCTGACCCGGTTGCTGCCCGACGCCGGGCGCATCGCGGGCGGCAGCGTGCGGCTCGGCGGCGACGATCTGCTGCGCCTGCCCGAGACGGGCATGCGCGCGGTGCGCGGCGGGCGCATCGGCATGATCTTCCAGGAGCCGTCGACCAGCCTCAATCCGGTGATGACGGTGGCCGCGCAGATCGGCGAGGCACTTGCGCTGCACCGCGGCCTGCGCGGCGAGGCCGGCCGCGCCGAAGCGCGCCGGCTGCTCGAGGCGGTGGGCATTCCCGACGCCGCGCGCCGCCTCGACGACTACCCCTTCCAGTTCTCCGGCGGCATGAAGCAGCGCGTGATGATCGCGATCGCGCTCGCCGGCGAGCCCGAGCTGCTGATCGCCGACGAGCCCACCACCGCGCTCGACGTCACCATCCAGGCCCAGGTGCTCGACTTGCTTGCCACCCTGCAGGCCGAGCGCGGCATGGCCATGCTGCTGATCACCCATGACCTCGGCGTGGTCGCGCGCATGGCGCATCGGATCGGCGTGATGTATGCCGGCGAGCTGGTCGAAACCGGTCTCAGGGGCGATTTCTTCAGGACGCCGCTGCATCCCTACTCGCGCAAGCTGTTCGCCGCGCTGCCCAGTGGCGCACGGCGCGGCGCGCCGCTCGACGCGCCGGCGGGCAGCGTGCCCACGCTCGATCGCACCTTCGCCGGCTGCCGTTTTGCCGAGCGCTGTCCGCATGCCTTCGACCGCTGCGACGATGAGGCCCCCGGCTGGTCCCGCGTCGGCGCGCAGGCGGTGCGCTGCCATCTGTATGCGGAGCGCGCGTTCGCCACGCCGCTGCCGCCGGGGTCGAGCATGGCGGCCGCCGACGGCGACGACAGCGGCCGCCGCAGGGAGGCGCCGCTGCTCGACGTGCGCGAGCTCGCCGTCCATTTTCCGGTGCGCAAGGGGCTCTTGCGCCGCACCGTGGGTACGGTGCGCGCGGTCGATGGGGTGAGCCTGAGCCTGCATGCGGGGCGCACCCTGGCTCTGGTCGGCGAGTCGGGCTGCGGCAAGACCACGGTCGGCAAGGCCATCCTGCAGCTGGTGGCACCGACCGCCGGCGCCGTGTTCTACGACGGCGAGGACCGCGTCGGCCAGACGCGCGAGGCGCTGCTGCCGATGCGGCGCGCGGTGCAGATGGTGTTTCAGGACCCGTTCGCGTCGCTCAACCCGCGCATGCGCATCGGCGACATCATCGAGGAAGGCATGGCCAGCCTGGGCACGAGCGGCGATCCGGCGGCGCGCGCTGCCGAGGTCGATCGCCTGCTCGAACGCATCGGCCTGTCGGCGGCGATGCGCTGGCGTTATCCGCACGAATTCTCCGGCGGCCAGCGCCAGCGCATTGCGATCGCGCGTGCGCTGGCGGTGTCGCCGCGGATCATCGTGTGCGACGAGCCGACCAGCGCGCTCGACGTCTCGGTGCAGGCCCAGCTCCTCAACCTGATGCGCGAACTGCAGCAGGAGCGCGGTCTGGCCTATCTGTTCATCACCCACAATCTGGCGGTGGTCGATTACCTCGCCGACGAGGTCGCGGTGATGTACCTCGGCCGCATCGTCGAACGCGGACCGGCGCAGCGCGTGCTGGGATCGCCGGCGCATCCATATACCCGGGCGCTGCTCGATGCGGTGCCGCGGATCGAGGCCGGCGCCGCCGAGGCGCCGGCGGCTGCCGCGGCGGGCGAGCTGCCGTCGCCGCTGAATCCGCCGCCGGGCTGTCATTTTCATCCGCGCTGCGCGAAGGCGAGCGACATCTGCCGCGCCACCTATCCCGCGGAAACCGGGCTGGGTGGCGGTCATCGCGTGCATTGCCACTGGCCGGGCTGAGCGCTGCCGCGCTGCCCTCGGCCGTCCCGCGCCGGTGCTCAGTCCTTTTTCGGGGGCGCCTTGGCAGGGGGCTTCGCCGGCGCCTTGGCTGAGGGCTTGGCGGGTGCCTTGGGCGGCGCTCCGGCGGCAGGCTTCGATGAGGCCGGTTTCTGCCCGGCGGCCCTGGAGGGCTTGGCCGTCGGCGCCTTGGCGGTGCTTCGCGGTTTCGCCGCCTGGCTCTGCGCCTTGCCACGCTGTGCCGCGCGGCGGGTGTCGCGCCGCGTGGGGGCGGCTCTCGTGCCCGCCGCGGTGCCGCCCAGCCTGACCTGCGGCGACACCGCGGCGAGGCGGTTGGCGGGGAGCAGGCGGCTGACCTGTAGCGCCCCGCTGGGGTCGGCGCCGTCGGGGACGAGTAGCGCGTAGCCGGTGCCGACCCGGCTGTTCGCGGGCAGGCCATTGAGGAGGCGCAGTTGCGGCAGGGTCAGGCCGTGGCGCTGGGCGACCGCTTCGAGTTTTTCGCCGGGGGCCAGTTCGTGCGTGGTCCAGCCTTCGCCCGAGAGCTGGAACTCGTTCAGGCGCCGGGTGAAGCGCTCGGCACGGTCGGTCGGCACCACCAGCGACTGGCCGGGGGTGGTGATCGCAGGGCGGTTGAAGCCGGGATTGAGGGCGACGAACTCTTCGAGCGACATTTCGGCGAAGCCCGCCGCGGTGGCGAGGTCGATGCCGCTCGGTACTTCGACGGTGACGAAGTGGGTTTCGTTGGGGACGTAGGGCAGTTCGAGGTGGAACAGTTCGGGGGCGGCGACGATGTTCTTGATCGCCTGCAGCTTGGGCACGTAGTTGCGCGTTTCGTCGGGCATGCGCAGATGGCGGTACTCGGTCGGCAGTCCGGCGTCGCGGTTGCGCTGGATCGCGCGCGCCACCGCGCCTTCGCCCCAGTTGTACGAGGCCAGCGCGAGCTGCCAGTCGCCGTGCATCTCGTAGATGGTCTGCAGGTAGTCGAGCGCGGCGTTGGTCGAGGCGATCACGTCGCGCCGCTCATCGACCCACTTGTCCTGGGTCAGGTTGTAGTTCTTGCCGGTGGACGGGATGAACTGCCATAGCCCGGAGGCGTGGGCGCGCGAGTAGGCGAGCGGGTTGTAGCTGCTCTCGACCATGGGCAGCAGGGCCAGTTCGGTGGGCATGCCGCGGCGTTCGAGTTCGTCGACGATGTGGTACAGGTAGCGTCCGCCACGCCCGAACACCTGCTTCAGGAAGCCCGGACGGTTGAGGTAGAACAGCTGCTGCTCGGTGACCGCCTCGTTTTCGAGGTCGGGCATGCCGAAGCCGCGGCGGATGCGGTCCCAGATGTCGTTGGCGTCGCGGGTGAGATCGAGCGTGAGGACGCGCGCGGGCGCCGCGGTGGCGATCTCGGCGGTGCTCGTCCCGGAGTCGGCGTCCGCGTCCTGGGCTTGGACGGGGAGGGCGGGAACGAGCAGCGCGCAGACGAACAGGAAGGGCCGCAGGAAGGAGGGCTTCGCCATCGTTGCTGGCCGGAGAAAAGTCTTCGAGTCTAGCCAGCGGGGCAGGGAGCGTCAATCCGCGCATCCGAGCGCGCGCCGTACGGTCAGCCGGGCAGGGTGGGGGCGGGCGCGTCGTGATCGAAGGCCATCCAATGGCCGCCGCGGTAGGCCTCGAGCGGCTGGAAGCGCGCCTTGTAGGCCATCTTGGGGCTTTCCGCGATCCAGTAGCCGAGATACAGATAGGGCAGCTGCAGGCGGCGGCAGGCTTCGATCTGCCACAGCACGCCGTAGGTGCCGAAGGCGCTTGCGCTCACCTCGGGCTCGAAGAAGGTGTAGACGCTGGAGAGGCCGTCGGTCAGGCGGTCGATGATGCTGACCATGCGCAGCGCGCCGTCCTCGCGGAATTCGATCAGCCGGGTGTCGATGTGGCTCTGCAGCAGGAAGTGCGCGTACTGCTCGCGATTGTCCTGGTCCATGCCGCCGCCGGCGTGGCGCGCGGCCTGATAGCGCTGGTAGAGCGTGTAGTGCTCTTCGGAGAAGGTGAGCGGACATTCGCTGGCGACAAGGCGCGCGTGACGCTGCCAGGCGCGGCGCTGGCTGCGGTCGGGGGTGAAGCGCTCGACCGGAATGCGCACCGGCACGCAGGCGTTGCAGTGATCGCAATGCGGGCGGTAGGTGAACACGCCGCTGCGGCGGAAGCCGCGGCGCACGAGATCGCTGTAGATCTGCGGATCGATGACGTGGCCCGGGGTGGCGACCTGGGAGCGCGCCAGACGGTCGGGCAGGTAGGAGCAGGCGTAGGGCGCGGTGGCGTAGAACTGGATCAGGGCGTAGGGGTAGTCGTGCTGCATGGTGTTTCACCCTCGGTCCGGGCGCGCGCGTTCAGGGGGCGGCGTCGCGCCAGTCGAACACCGCGCCGTCCTGCGGCCAGCGCTGCGGCGGCGCAGTCTGGCGCGTCCATTGCGCGAGCCCGGCACTGAACACGCGGCGCGGGATTTCCTTGGCCCCCATGGACAGCAGATGCGGGGTCGTCATCTGGCAATCTATCACCGCGCAGCCCTGTTTCTCAAGGAAGCGCGCGAGGTGGGCGAGGGCGACCTTGGAGGCATCGCTGACCCGCGAGAACATCGATTCGCCGAAGAACGCGCGCCCCAGCGCCATGCCGTACAGACCGCCGACGAGCGCGCCGTCCTGCCAGCATTCGACACTGTGCGCATGACCCAGTTCGTGCATGCGGACGTAGGCGGCCTGCATCTCCGCGGTGATCCAGGTGCCGCCGCCGGGTTCGCGCGGCGCCGCGCATTCGGCCATGACGCGGGCGAAGGCGGTGTCGAGGCGAACCTCGAAGCGGCCGGCGCGCAGCGTCTTGCGCAGCGAGCGGGTGATGCGGATCTCGCCCGGCACCAGCACCAGGCGCGGATCAGGACTCCACCACAGGATGGGCTCGCCGGCGCTGAACCACGGAAAGATGCCGTGACGATAGGCTTCGAGCAGCCACGGCGGGCTCAACTCGCCGCCCGCGGCAAGCAGGCCGTTGGGCTCGGCGAGCGCCTTGTCGACCGGCGGAAAGCCGGGGCGCGACGGCAGCCAGGGAATCATCCGGGCAACTGGACGAGCTTGAGTGCGCCCGCTTCGGCCTCGGCGCCCTGGAAGGTGACGACGTGGTCGGCATCGAGACGGATGCCGATGCGCTCGCCGATGGCGTGGTTGTGGTGGCTGGGGACCAGCGACAGTACCCGGGCGCCGCTCGCCAGGCGCAGCGTGTACAGGATGTCGGCGCCGCGAAAAGCCTTGTGCAGCACTTCCCCCTTCATCGGGCTGCTGTCGTCGTGGACGATGTCGTCGGGGCGCAGCAGCACATCGACGCTGCAGCCCTGCTCGCAGTCGTGGCAGCCCGAGGCGCACTCCACCGGAATCGTGCTGTTGAGGGTGCCGATCTCGACCTGGACGCGGGTGGCGTCGAGCACCATGCCGGGCAGAAACACGCCCTGGCCGATGAAGTCGGCGACGAAGCGGTTGCGTGGGCGGTGGTACAGGTTGTAGGGCGTGTCCCACTGCTGGATGCGGCCCTCGTGCATGATGCCGATCTCGTCGGCGACGGCGAACGCCTCGTGCTGGTCGTGGGTGACCAGGATCGCGGTGGTGCGTGTCGCCTTGATGATGTCGCGCACCTCGTAGGACAGGCGCTCGCGCAACTCGACGTCGAGGTTGGAGAAGGGCTCGTCGAGCAGCAGCAGGCTGGGGCGGGGGGCGAGCGCGCGGGCGAGTGCGATGCGTTGCTGCTGGCCGCCGGACATCTCGTGCGGGAATTTGCCACCCTGGCCGGCGAGGCCGACGAGGCCGAGCAGTTCGTCGACGCGCGCGCGCCGCGCCGCGCCGCTCTCGCCGCGCAGGCCGAAGGCGATGTTGTCGCCCACGGTCAGGTGCGGAAACAGCGCGTAATCCTGGAACACCATGCCGATGCGCCGGCGCTCGGGGGGCAGGTGATGCTGGGGGCTGCTCACCACCCGGCCGTCGAGGCGGATTTCGCCGCCGGCGATCGGTTCGAAGCCGGCAATGCAGCGCAGCACGGTGGTCTTGCCGCAGCCCGAGGGGCCGAGCAGGCAGCCGATCGCGCCCTGTTCGAGGCGCAGCGAGAGGCCGCGCACCACGGTGTGGCGGCCGTAGGCGAGATCGATATCGACGAGTTCGAGGTGGGACATGGGAGGTTCGGGGGCGTGGTGCCCGAGGGCGCGATCCGGCAGACGGTCGATTATTGCATCGCGGTGTTCCAAATGCGATCAATTATAATTTGCCTCCACCTGCCGCGCGGAATCGTCCTGCGGCATCGAACACCGGGAGCACGATGAGTCTGTCCGCAGGAGTTATGGGAGGGGTCGCACGCCTGGGCGGGCGCTGGTCGTCGCTCACGCTGGTTGCCGTGGTCATCGCCTTGCTCATCGCCGCGCCGGTGCTGTCGGTGTTTTCCAACGTGTTCGCCGGCGGCACCAGCGACACCTGGGGCCACCTCGTCGATACCGTGCTCGGCGAGTTCGTGGCCAATACCGTGATCCTGTGCGTCGGCGTCGGCCTGGGCGTGGCGTCGATCGGCGTGACCACGGCGTGGCTCACCACCATGCACGATTTTCCCGGGCGCCGCGTGTTCGAGTGGGCGCTGATCTTGCCGCTGGCGGTGCCGGCCTACGTGATGGCCTACGTCTACACCGATTTCCTGCAGTTCGTCGGCCCGCTGCAGAGCTGGCTGCGCGCGACCTTCGAATGGCGGCGCGGCGATTACTGGTTTCCCGACGTGCGCACGGTCGGCGGCGCGGTGGCGATGTTCATGTTCGTGCTCTACCCGTATGTGTACATGCTCGCGCGCACCGCGTTTCTCGAACGCGCCGGCGGCATGCTGGAGGCCGGGCGCTCGCTCGGGCTGGGGCCGTGGGGGAGCTTCTTCCGCGTCTCGCTGCCGCTGGCGCGCCCGGCGGTGATCGCCGGCACCGCGCTCGCGCTCATGGAGACCCTGGCCGACTTCGGCACGGTGTCCTACTTCGGGCTGCAAACCTTCACCACCGGCATCTACCGCGCCTGGTTCGCGCTCGGCGATCGCATCGCCGCGGCGCAACTGTCGGCGGCGCTGCTCGCCTTCGTCGTGGTCGTGCTCGCGCTCGAGCGCGCCAGCCGGGGGCGGGCGCGCTTCAACAACACCTCGCGCAACGCCGCGGTGCCGGTGCGCCATCGCCTGCCGCCGGCTCTCGGCGCGCTCGCCGCGTTCGCCTGCTTCATGCCGCTCCTGCTCGGCTTCCTGCTGCCCGCCGGGTTGCTGCTGCAGATGGCCTTCGTCGAGGGCGATGCGCAGTTCGGCCCACGCTTCCTGCATCTGGCGCGCAACAGTTTCGTGCTCGCCGCGGTGACCGCGGTGATCGCGGTGCTGTTCGCGGTCACCCTGGCCTATGCCGCGCGCCTCGCCCGCTCGCGGCTGCCGCAGGCGCTCAACCGCGTGGTCGGGCTCGGGTATGCGGTGCCGGGCTCGGTGATCGCGGTCGGCGTGCTGATTCCGGTGACGCGGCTTGATGCCTGGCTCGCCGCGTGGTGGACGTCGGTGTTCGGCGTCAATCCGGGCCTGATCCTTACCGGCGGCATCGCCGCGCTGGTCTATGCCTACCTCGCGCGCTTCCTGTCGGTGGCGCTGCACACGGTCGATTCCAGCCTGGGCAAGATCACGCCGAGCATGGACGATGCGGCGCGCAGCCTGGGCTTCGGCAAGTGGGCGACGCTGCGTCGCGTGCATGTGCCCATCCTGCGCGGCAGCCTGCTCACCGCGGCGCTGCTGGTGTTCGTCGACGTCATGAAGGAGCTGCCGGCGACGCTGGTGATCCGGCCGTTCAATCTCGACACGCTGGCGACCCAGGCCCATACCCTGGCGGCCGACGAGCGTCTGACCGAGGCGTCGACCGCGGCGCTGACCATCGTTGCCGTCGGACTGCTGCCGATGTTCCTGCTGTCGCGGCAGATCGTCCGCGGGCGCCGCGCGGACTGATACGCGCGCCGATCCGGGGCGCTTCCGGAAAAAGAAAAAGGGGCCGTATGGCCCCTTTTTGCGCATGCCGCCCTCGGCGCGGATCAGCGATAGCCGGCGCGGTCGAAGATCTTCTGCGCTTCGGGTACCGACTTGGCCAGATCGCCGATCGGCTGAGTGTCGGCCTTGAACGGGCCGAGCTTGTCGAGCGCCGGGTTGGCGACCTTGACCGACTCCACCACCGGCCATTCGTTGTTGCCGTTGGCGAAATAGGCCTGGGCTTCGTCGGAGGCCAGATATTCGAGGAATTTCACCGCCGCGCCCTTGTTCGGCGCGGTCTTGAGCATGCCCGCGCCGGACACGTTCACGTGGGTGCCCCAGCTCTTCTGGTTGGGCCACACGGCGACGATGTTGGCGACCACCGCCTTGTCTTCGGGCTTCTCCGAATTCATCAGACGGGCGAGGTAGTAGCTGTTGGCGATCGCCACACCGCATTCGCCGGCGGCCACCGCCTTGATCTGGTCGGTGTCGCCGCCCTTGGGCGCGCGCGCGAAGTTGGCGACGATGCCTTTCGCCCAGGCTTCGGTCTTGGCGGCGCCGTCGTGGTTGATCATCGCCGCGCCCAGCGAGAGGTTGTACGGATGGCTGCCGGAGCGGGTGCACACCTGGCCCTTCAGCGCCGGATCGGCGAGTCCTTCATAGGTCTGGACCTGTTCGGCCTTCACCAGATCCTTGTTGTACACGATGACGCGTGCGCGCTTGGAGTACGAGAACCAGGTGGCGGTGCGCAGGTGGGCGGGAATGCGCGCTTCGAGCAGTGCGGACCTCACCGGCGCGAAAAGCCCCAGGCCGTCGGCATGGGCGAGACGGGAGGCGTCGACGGTGATGAACACATCGGCCGGGCTGTTGGCGCCTTCGTTACGGATGCGTTCGAGCAACTCGTTTTCGTTGGCCTCGATGCGGTTGACCTTGATCCCGGTTTGCTTGGTGAAGTTGCCGTAGAGCGCCTCGTCGGTCTGATAGTGGCGTGCCGAGTAGATGTTGAGCTCGTTGTCGGCCGCGAAGGCCTGAGAGGCGGCGGCGCCGAGACTGGCGATGAGGGTGGCGACGAGGGCTTTCTTGATCATGGTTCGACTGCCTATCGGGAAGAGTTGTCGGTGCATCGATACTAACGAGAGTGATTCGCAGTTGCAAATTGCTTTCGATACGATATTATGAATGCGAATCGTTCTCAAAAGGGATTTGGCATGAACGCACTCATCGTCGGCGCCGACCGCCTCGGCAACATCCCGGATGTGCTGGGCGCATTCGGCATTCGCATCGCCGCGCATGTGAGCGGGCGCGACAGCACCCACCAGCGGCGGTCGACCGCGCTGCCCGCCGGTATCCAGATGGTCATCCTGTTCACCGACTTCCTCGGCCACAACGTGATGCAGCGTTTCCGCGAGGCCGCGAACCGTGAAGGGGTCGCCTTCGTCTGTTGCCGTCGTTCGGTGTGCGCGCTGCAGCAGGCGCT
>JAEWVQ010000273.1 GCA_023459095.1 Pseudomonadota bacterium
GGCTACAGGCGCCCCACCAGGGCGCAGGCCTTGAGCGCGAGGTTGTCGATCCGGCGCTGGCGGACGGCGCCGCTGCGCGCCAGCGCACGCAGCGCCGCAAAACCCTGCCCGGCGAGCGCCTCGCGGAAAGCCTCGAGCACGGCCCGGTTGTCCGCGGTGAGCAAGTCGGCATGCGCGCTCAACGCCGCGACATGCGCCGCATTCCACCCCCGCATGCGGCCGGCGAGCAGATCGAGCAGACGGCGCACGCGCGCGCCCAGGCCGCGGTTGTGGCCCTGCAGGTTGTCGTCGTGCTGGCGGTAACGCAGCATCGGCTGCGGGTCGTAGATCACCCGCCCGCCGGCGCCGCTGACCACCAGGTAGGCCCACCAATCGTGCGAGGCGACGCCCTCGACCGGACCGAGCCGTTGCAGCAGCGCGCGAGCCGCAGCGTTGAACACCATGGTGTTGGCGCCCGCGTAGCTCTGCACGAGCGCGTTGGCAAACGACGGCGCGCCGCAGAACAGCGGCGACATCCCGATCTCGCCGCCCTGGTCATCGACCAACAGGGTGCGGCCGCCGTAGAGCCGGGCGGGATGCCCCGCCGCCGGCGCACGCTCCAGCGTCTCGATGGCATGGGCAAGCTTGTGCGGATGCCACAGATCGTCCTGATCGCAGAACGCGAAATAGTCGGCGTCCAGATCGGACCTGCATGCCATGCTGAGGAAATTGGCGACGAAGCCGCGGCGCGGCCCCTCGCACAGCCGCACCCGCCCACCGCCGATCTCAGCGGCGAACGCGGCAACGATGTCCCGCGTGCGATCCCGCGAACCGTCGTCGGAGACCAGCAGGGACCAGTCGCCGTGAGTCTGCGCGGCGATGCTCGCCAACTGCGCGCGCAGATAAGATTCGCCGTCAAAACTGCCGAGCAGGATCGCCACCCGGCGTCCTGCCCCGCGCTCATGCACTGCGCGCCTCGGTATCGACCAGCTTGAGGCGCGGCGGGTTGTAGGGCACGTACTCCGGCAACCACTGGCGCAGATCGCGCCGGACCTGATCGTCCGACAGCTCGGCCGCCGCGCTCGCCCAGCGCACCAGGCGATCGACCGAAAATTCCTCGGGCAGCGAGGCGCGCGCAATCCTCAGCTTGGCGTGATGGGTGGGACGCGTGTGCTCGGTGTCCGCGAGCACCTCCTCGAACAGCTTCTCGCCCGGGCGCAGTCCGGTGAACACGATCGGAATCTCGTCGTCGGCATGTCCCGACAGATGGATCAGGTGGCGCGCAAGATCGACCACCTTCACCGGCTCGCCCATGTCGAGCACGAAGATCTCGCCGCCCTCGCCCATCGCTGCGGCCTGCAGCACCAGTTGCGCGGCCTCGTGGATGGCCATGAAGTAGCGGGTGATTTCCGGATGGGTCACGGTCACCGGCCCGCCGCGCTCGATTTGCGCGCGAAACTTCGGAATCACGCTGCCCGCGCTCCCCAGCACGTTGCCGAAGCGGACGATCTGGAAGCGCGTGCGCGCCGCCCCCGCCTGCAAGGCCTGGCACACCACCTCGGCGAGGCGCTTGCTCGCCCCCATCACGTTGGTGGGGTTGACCGCCTTGTCGGTGGACACCAGCACGAAACGCTCGACGCCGACCGCGGCTGCGGCCTGCGCCACCACCCAGGTGCCGAACACGTTGTTGCGCACGGCCTGCCAGGCGTTGTGCTCTTCCATCAGCGGCACGTGCTTGTAGGCCGCGGCGTGAAAGACCACCGACGGCGCATAGCGCGCCATGACCTCGGCGACCCGGCGCCTGTCCTTGACGTCGCCCGCGATCGGCACCACGGTGATCTCGGGAAAGACCTCGGCGAACTGCTCGGTCAGCTGATACAGCGCGTACTCGCTCTGCTCGAAGGCGACGATCTGCGCCGGTTCGAAGCGCGCGATCTGCCGGCACAGCTCGGCACCGATCGAGCCGCCCGCGCCGGTGATCAGGGCCACCCGGCCAGCGAGCATCTCGCGCACCTGCGGCGTGTCGATCGCCACCGGCTCGCGTCCGAGCAGATCCTCCAGATTGAGCCGCCGCAACTGCGACAGGCGATCGTGGCCGACGATGGTCTGGCCGATGCTCGGCAGCGTGAACACCTTGACCCCGGCACGCATGCAGATGTTGGCGACGCGGCGGTGCTCCGCCACCGCGGCATCGGGCATCGCGATGATCGCGTGGCGGGCCTTGAGCACCGCCGCCCACTCCGCCAGCGACTCGATCGCGCCCAGCACGCGCACCCCGCACACCTCGCGGTAACGCTTGGCCGGATCGTCGTCGAGCAGACCGACCACGTGCCACTCATGGGACAGCGCCAACTCCTTCACCAGGTTCGCGGCCTCGCGCCCGACCCCCAGCACCAGCACCGGCCGCCCCACCGCACGCAGGGCGCCGAACTCGCGCTGCTCCTTGAACACGCGGTAGATCGCCCGCCCACCGCCCATCCACACCCCGAGAAACAGCGGGTAGAGCAGCAGCACCGAGCGCGGCAGGGCCGGCACCGGGCTGAGCAGCAGCGCCCCCACACCGAGCAGCAGGGCACTGGCGAGGATGGCCTTGGCAATGCGCAGCAGATCGGGCAGGCTGGCAAAGATCCAGATTCCCCGATACAGCCCGGCAAGGCGAAAGATCACCGCATGCGCAGGCAAAAGCAGCGCCAGCCCGCCGAAAAGCATCGACAGATAGTCGTTTGGAATCGAAAAATTGAAGCGCAACAGAAAAGCCACATTCCAGGCCACCACGACCGCGCTCAAATCGAAGGCGAAAACGGCAAACAAACGCCAATTCGCAGGGATACCAAATTTCATTCGCTACTCTGCCTCGACACGTTCTTGTTGTTTGTTCCAGGCCCCATCGACCCGCCGGGCCAGCCCGGCGAGCACCACCAGCCAGGCGCACAGGATGCCCCCTGCCC
>JAEWVQ010000274.1 GCA_023459095.1 Pseudomonadota bacterium
CTGCCCGAATACATCCGCACCGCCGACAAGCTGCTGAGCGCGGACGAGCGCCAGGACATCATCCGCTACCTGGCCGAGCACCCGAAGGACGGCGACCTGTTGGAAGGCACCGGCGGCGTGCGCAAGCTGCGCTGGCGGCGCGGTGGGCAAGGCAAAAGCGGCGGCGTGCGCGTCATCTACTACTTCCACGACGACGCCATGCCGCTTTACCTGCTCACGCTGTTCGCCAAGGGCGACCGCGCCAACCTGAGCAAAGCTGAACGTAACGAACTGGCAGGGCTGACCGCGCTGCTGGTAAAGGCATGGAGAGGGAAGCGAACATGAGCACCGCATTCGACAGCATCAAGCGCGGGCTGCTGGAAGCCATCGAGCACGCAGAGGGCCGCGCCCCGGAAACCCGTATTCACCGCCCGCGCCCGGTGGATGTGAAGGCGCTCCGCGCCAGGGTGGGCATGACGCAGGAGCAGTTCGCCGCCCGCTTCGGCTTTTCGACCGCGACCCTGCGTCACTGGGAGCGCGGCGACCGCACGCCGCACGGCCCCGCGCTGGTGCTGCTGAATGTCATTGAGCGTAACCCGGCCGCCGTTATCGAGGCGTTGGCAGGCTGACCAAGCAATGAAGCCTTTGCGAAACCTACTTGACCTTGCGCCGCCACACTTGCGACCGAGCGAGGATGAAAAAGAGATTGCCCGCATCGAACGAGCATGGGGAGACTGTGCGCACGGATTCCGAACCGGAACCCGCTGGTCGTGGCGTCCTGAAGGCGACACGCTGCACATGCAGCCTCTACTTCAGGTTCATGAATATCTTGAGGTGTTCCGCCAGAGATACGACGCTGGCGATAAATCCGCCATTCTTTGGGCAATCAGAGAGTGCGCGCGCGAAAATCTGCCGCTTCCGTATTGGTGCGCAACCGGGTTTCAGGAGTGCATCAGGCGCTTCGAAGCCGAGCCGGTAACGCTTGACAAGGTTTTTGACGTTGCGCGCCGAATGCCCCCAGGGAAGCGAGGCCAGAACGTGCGCCGCGCCCATTCTCAAGCGGTTCGCCTTGCCGTGCGCGTTTGGGAAATTTACGCCGAGGAACCGCGCCTAAGCAAAGATGCCTGTATCAAGCGAGCGCGTGAGGAACTGCGCTTGCCCATTTGCCAGCGTAAGGCAATCGACCTATTCAACGAGCACGAGCGCCAGCAAAAGCCCTTCCGTAAGGCCCTGCGGATGAACTGGTCGCGAATCTGACTTTGCAGACTTTCGCCGCAATTTCTGCAAACTGGCGACCGGCGGCGTTCCGATTAATAAATTTGCATCCGTCCGAGCTACAACACCCGTTGCAGCCGGCCCCGAAAAGAGCCCGACGAATGCAATCCGCAATCCCCCCTGACGCCCGGCGCACCGACACCCCGCGCGCCGCCAAGCTTTCCACTGAAGAACTGGCCGCAGCCCTGCGGCTGAAGCCGCAGACTATCCGCGCAGCGCTATGCCGCAAGTCGCATTACATGGGCATGCGCCCGGTGAGGCTGCCGAATGGCCGCCTCCTGTGGGACGCCGCCGACCTCGACCGCCTGACCGCTGGCGAGGCGGCGAAATGAAAAAGCGCCCGACTCCCCAAGGAAAGCCGAGCGCGCAGGCACGCGCCCATTTTACCCCGCAGCCGCCGCGCCCGAACACCCGCGCAGCCGAAGCCCTTGCCCTGTTGAAGCGCGACCACCTCGACCAGCGCGAATTTCTCACCACCTCGCGCAGTTGGCGGCTGGCTGCCGCCGTGCATGAGTTGCGCCGCCTGGGCTGGCCGCCTATGCCGTTGCTGCCGTCCGCCTGAAGCGCGTCGAACGGTCGCGGGTTGGCAACCCGTTTTGCCTTGACGACGACACCGCTGCCGCTGCCCATGCCGCCGCCCAGATGCGCGACCTTGCCGCCTTGCTGGGGTGGCTCCCTGGCTGACGATGCCGAGGGGGCAGGGGTGCCGCTAATGTGCACAGCCTCCTTACTTTGGAAACCGCAGCCCCCCGCATTTGGAGATTTTTTTCCAGAGGGGGGGTTATCAAATGGCAGGCGTGAGAGGGCAGCGCGGGTTTTGTGTTTTGGCGTACCGGTGGCGCGCTGGCTACACGGTCCGAATTTGGCTACACCGGGGCTACACGGACCCGAAAAGCAAAAAGGCCAACCCTTTCGGATTGGCCTAAGTGCTTGAATTCTTTGGTGGGGGCACAAGGATTCGAACCTTGGACCTACTGATTAAGAGTCAGCTGCTCTACCAACTGAGCTATACCCCCGATACTGCTGTCATCGCTGGTGGAAGCGTGTTCCGGCGAGAGGTGCGCATGATAGTCGCCGATTCCCGATTGCGCAAGCGTTTTGTGCGGGATTCGTGTGGGATGCAGCGCCGGGGTCATGCCAGGCAATGGCGCGTAGCGCCTGGCCGGCGCCGGGGCACATTCACGACGCGAGAATGCGTCCACCGCGGCGGCGGGTGCCGGTCAGGGCGCCGAGGCCTGTGCTGCCGTGCGCGTGACAGATCGCGCAGGCGAGCGCGTCGGCGGCATCGGCGCCGGGGCTGGCGTCGAGTGCGAGCAGGCGCTGGACCATGTGCTGGACCTGATCCTTGTTCGCCTTGCCGTAGCCGACCACCGACTGCTTGACCTGCAGCGCGGTGTACTCGGCCACCGTCAGATCGCACGATACCGCGCCGCAGATCACCGCGCCGCGGGCCTGGCCGAGCAGCAGCGTGGATTGCGGATTGACGTTGACGAAGACCTTTTCCACCGCGACCTGGTCCGGCGTGTAGGTCGCGATGACCTCGCGCACGCCGTCGAGCAGGATCTTCAGGCGGCCGGGCAGTTCGCCCTCGCCGGTCTTGATGCAGCCGCTGGCGACGTAGCGCAACTGGTTGCCGAGGGTGTCGATGATGCCGAAGCCGGTGATGCGCAGGCCGGGGTCGAGGCCGAGGATGCGGGTGGCGACCACCGTGCTGGCCTGGCCGCCGCCGGCGCGGATCAAGCGGTCACCACCGCAGTGCCGCTGACGCACACCATCAGCATCCCATTGTCCTCGCCGAGGACTTCGTAATCGATGTCGATGCCGACCACCGCATTGGCACCGAGGCGTGCGGCCTCCTCGGCCATTTCCTCCATCGCCACCTTGCGCGCGTCGGCGAGCGAGCGCTCGTAGGCCCCGGCACGGCCACCGACGATGTTGCGGATGGAGGCGAACAAGTCCTTGAAGATGTTGGCGCCGATGATCGCCTCGCCAGTGACCACGCCGAGATATTGGCGAATGGGGCGGCCTTCCAGGGTGGGGGTGGTGGAGAGTTGCATGATCGACTCCGGTGATGGGCTGAGCGGGCGGCCATTTTACGGCAGCGGGTCGGTCGGGGGCGCGCGCACCGGCGTGCGCGGTGCCGGGAACTGCGTCACGGCGGAGCGGGCGGGAGTGCGGCAGACTCCGTCACATGCGTCATGAAGCCCGGAAGGGATGGGTGGGGAAAGACGGGTGTCGGATATTCTTACACTTGATCGGGTCATGACGGAGCCGGTATGAGCGCGTCGTTCGCTGCCGGCCTCGGTCATGGCATGCGCAGCGGTGGCTTGCCGCCGCAAGGACCGGCTGCGCGGAGAACCGCGGCGCCGTACGTCAAGAACCTTTGATTTGGAAGCGCCCATGATCAAGCGCGTCATCCCGATGGTCCTGCTGGCCCTGGCCACGACGGGACTGGCCCAGGCGGGCACGGTCAGCTACCGGGCGGTCGCCGCGGAAACCGATACCGACTGGCAGGAAACGCTGTCGGTGGCCAAATTCGATGCCTCTCTGGGGACCCTCACGCAGGTGGTGTTCAGGTATGGCGGCGGGTTGTGGTCCGATTTCGTGGTCGAGAATCGCAGCCGCAGTTCCGGCACCACGATCACCGCCGACCTGCTGGGGCAGATCGTGTTCGGGCTGCCGATCGGCGGCATGGTCGATCTGACCCTGCGCAACGCCTTCAGCAGAACGCTCGGCGCCTACGACGGCGTGCTCGATTTCGGTGGCGCGTCGGGCTACAGCTTCGCGCCGCAGACCACGGTCGGCGAGGATATGAAGGCCTTCACCTCCGGGCTCGAAGCCTTCGTTGGCAGCGGCACCATCGACATTGCCGCGACCGCGACCGGCTTCGTCGAGTATTTCGGCGGCGGCAACCTGATCGCCGGCGCCCAGACCCGCGCCAGTGCCTGGGTCGAGGTGGTGTATGAGTACGCGCAGGCCGAGCGCCAACAGGTGCCGGAGCCGGCATCGGTGCTCCTGCTCGGCGCCGGGCTGCTGGGACTGGGATGGGGCGGCCGGCGAAGACCGGCCCGGACATAGCGCAAGAACACCAGAGAGAGGCTGTATTGGCGGGAACGGGAGACCGTTCCCGCTTTTTTTTTGCGCGTGCCGGCTGTGTGCGGCGCGCGTCCGGGTGGCCGGCATCAGCGGTGGGGTGGCTGTCGGATTTTCTTACAGATGCCGATGGCGATTTTTATTGTTTATTCATAAACCCATGATGGATAAAATGAAATTTTATTGGCATTGAACCTGCTTTGGGTCGATGTCGGCGGCTTGATGCGGGCCGTATGCGACGATTGCCCGGGATGCGGGCCAACCCAATTCAGTGGAAACCACGATGCTCAAGAAACTACTTGCCGCGGGCGTTCTCGCCGCGGCACTGTCCGGCGGCGCGCAGGCCGCGACGGTCAGTTACACCTCCACCATCGGCGAGGCCGATACCGACTGGAGCGGTACGCTGTCGGTGGCCAAGTTCGACGCCGCGCTCGGCAATCTGACCAAGGTCACCTTCAACTATGGCGGCCTGCTGTGGTCGGCGCTGGAGGTGGAGAACCGCAGCACGGAATCGGGCACGGAGGTCACCGCCCACATGGTCGGTGCGATCGTGTTCGGTCTGCCCATCGGCGAGATCGTCGATCTGACCCTGGAGAACGCCTTCGCGGTTTCGCTCGCGGCGTTCGACGGCGCGATCGATTTCGCCGGCACTTCCGGCCATGCCTTCGCTCCGCGCACCAACGAGAATTACGACACGAAGACCTTCACCTCGCTGCTGTCGATGTTCCAGGGGCCGGGCACGCTCGACATCACCGCCGATGCCAGTGGTTCGGTGCTGCTTTCCGGCGGCGGCAACGTGCTGTCCGGGATCGAGACCCGCGCCAGTGCCTGGCTCGAAGTGGTCTACGAATATTCGACCGATACCTCGGTGCCCGAGCCGGCGCCGCTGGCCTTGCTGGGTGCGGGGCTGCTCGGGCTGGGGATCGCACGCCGCAAGCGCGGCTGATGCCCTGGCGGCGTGCGCTGGTGCGCACGCCCTGAGCGCAGACGGGGCCGTGAGGCCCCGTCCTCGTTTCAGCCCTTGCGCGCCAGCCACACGCCGCCGACGGCGATGATCATGCCGGCGAGCGCGAGGCCGCTGAGGGTTTCGCCGAACATCGCCCACGCGATCAGCGCCGTGGTCGGCGGCGTGAGGTAGAACAGGCTGGCCACGTTTACCGCGCTGCCGCTGCGGATCAGCAGGTTGAGCAGGCTGATCGCGCCGAGCGACAGCACCACCACCAGCCACAGCAGGGCGAAGATGAACTCGCCGCGCCAATCGATCTGCATCGTTTCGGTCTGGCTCGCGAGCAGCGCGGTGAGCGCCAGCGACGGCAGGAACTGGACCACCGAGCCGGTGCGCAGATCGAAGCGCGGGCAGAAGCGCTTCTGGTACAAGGTGCCGGCGGTGATGCCGGCGAGCGCGGCGAGCGCCGGGCTCAGCATGTGGCCGAGCGCGGCCGCGTCGATGCCGCCGCCGAGCTTGTTGCCGACCACCAGCGCGACCCCGATGAAGCCGAGCGCGAGTCCGCCCCACTGCCGGGCGCTGACGCGTTCGCCGAGCAGGGCGCCGGCGCCGAGCGCGGTGAGCAGCGGCTGCATGCCGACCACCAGCGCGGTGACGCCCGCGGGCAGGCCGCGGTCGATGGCGACGAATACGCCGCCGAGGTAGAGCGCGTGCACCAGTACGCCGGTGACGCCGATGTGAAAGGCTTCGCGCGGGCTTTGCGGCCAGGAGGCGCGCATCGCCAGCGCCAGCGCGGTCATCAGCAGTACGACCAGCACGTAGCGCGAGGACAGGAAGGTGAGCGGTTCGGCATAGGGCAGGCCGAACTTGGCGCCGATGAAGCCGGTGCTCCACAGCAGGACGAAGAGCAGCGGCATCGCGCGCTGGGCGAGGGGCGGGGAGGGCATGCGGGTGTCGTTGTCGTTATGGGTGGTCGGGGGCGCGCAACGAACGACACGGGCAATAAAAAAGCGGCGTCATGCGCCGCTTTGGATGAGTCCCGGACCGATCGCCGATGTCATTCGTCGAGCACCGCCGAAGTATAGACGTCCTGCACGTCGTCGAGCGCCTCGAGGGCGTCGAGCAGCTTCTGCATGCGCGCCGCATCGTCGCCGGAGAGTTCGGTCTCGTTCTGCGCCTTCATCGTGACCTCGCCGAACTCGGCGGTGAAGCCGGCCTTTTCCAGGGCTTCCTTGACCGCGGTGAATTCCCACGGGCCGGTGATGACTTCGATGGAGCCGTCGTCGTTGGTCACCACGTCCTCGGCGCCGGCTTCGAGCGCGGCTTCCATGAGCGCGTCCTCATTGGTGCCGGGCGCGAACATGAGCTGGCCGCAGTGCTTGAACTGGAACGCCACGCAGCCGTCGGTGCCCATGTTGCCGCCGTACTTGGAGAACGCATGGCGCACGTCGGCGACGGTGCGGGTCTTGTTGTCGGTCAGGCAATCGACGATCACTGCCGCGCCGGCGATGCCGTAGCCTTCGTAGCGCGCCTCCTCGTAGGTCACGCCCTCGAGTTGGCCGGTGCCGCGCTTGATGGCGTTCTCGATGTTGTCCTTGGGCATGGATTCGCCCTTGGCCTTGTCCACGGCGAGGCGCAGCCGCGGATTGGCGGTGAGATCGCCGCCGCCCATTCTGGCGGCAACGGTGATTTCCTTGATCAGCTTGGTGAAAATCTTGCCCCGCTTGGCGTCCTGACGCCCTTTGCGGTGCTGGATATTGGCCCACTTGGAATGACCAGCCATAGCAACCTCGATGAAGCCGTGAATAGATGGGAAGGCGCAGCATTATACAGAGCGCGCCCACCGTCCGCCGCTGCGCTTCTGGTAGATTGCGCCGCTGATGTCGGCGGGATGAGCCGGGGCGCAAGGAGCGGAAGGTGGAACGGATGATGCGGTGGTTGATGGTGTGGGTGTGCCTGTGCGGCGCGGGCGCGGCGGTGGCGCAGGACGAAACGGTGTACGGCGGCTGCGTCGATGCCCGCGGCGCGGCGGTGCCTACCTTCGCCGATGCGCAGCTGCCGCAGGCGGTGGCGACCGGCATCGAAGCCGGGCGCGCGGTGATCCGCCACAACCCGGACCGGCTGCCGCGCCTGCTGCCGCAGAGCCGTGCCTTCCTCGTCGCCCAGGCCTGCGCGCGGCTCAATCTCGGCTATCCGGCACAAGGCGAGCTCGATCTGACGCAGGCACGGCGCGCCGATTGCGCAGCGCTTGCCACCCTGCGCCGCTCAGGCCTGCTCGGCGAGGGTGGTGCCGCCGAGCTCGACGCCGATCTGCAGCTGACCGATGAGGAATGGCGCGGGGTGCCGGGGCCGCGGCGGGCCTTCGCGCTCGCGGCCTGCGGTGCCGAGCGCGTGCCGGGGCGTCTGCAACTCGGGCCGACGACCGGATCGCCGGCGTGGAATGCCTGCGTGCGCGCCTGCGCGGCACCGCTCTACCAATGCCAGGCGCGTTGCGCGGCGGGCGGCTGCGCCGATTGCGAGGCCGCCTACGCACGCTGCGAGCGCGCCTGCGATGCGCGCTGATAAACTCGCCCCATCCTTTTTGTTTTCCGCCGGGGCCTTTCGATGACCGAACCGTTGCTGATCGCCAAATCCGCCGACAAGGACCTGTGCCTGCTGCCGCGCCTTGCCAACCGTCACGGCCTGATCACCGGGGCCACCGGTACCGGCAAGACGGTGACGCTGCAAAAGATGGCCGAAGCCTTCGCCTCGATCGGCGTGCCGGTGTTCCTCGCCGACGTCAAGGGCGACCTCTCCGGCATCGGCGCGCCCGGGGTGAAGTCCGACAAGCTGATGCAGCGTCTGGCCGCGATCGGCATCACCGAGTTTGCGCCGCGCGCCAATACCGCGGTGTTCTGGGATGTGTTCGGCGCCGCCGGCCATCCGGTGCGGGCGACGATTTCCGACATGGGGCCGCTGCTCATCGCCCGCCTGCTCAACCTCAACGACACCCAGGCCGGGGTGCTGCAGCTGGTGTTCAAGATCGCCGACGACAACGGCCTGCTGCTGCTCGACCTCAAGGACCTGCGCGCGATGGTGCAGCACGTGGGCGAGAACGCGAAGACCTACACCACGGAATACGGCAACGTCTCCGCGGCCTCGATCGGTGCCATCCAGCGCAATCTGTTGGCGCTCGAGGAGCAGGGCGGCGACGTGTTCTTCGGCGAGCCCATGCTCGACATCGCCGACCTGATGCAGACCGATGCCGACGGTCGCGGCGTGATCAACGTGCTCGCCGCCGACAAGCTCTACCACTCGCCCAAGCTCTATTCCACCTTCCTGCTGTGGATGCTGTCCGAACTCTTCGAGCAGCTGCCCGAGGTCGGCGACCTCGACAAGCCCAGGCTGGTGTTCTTCTTCGACGAGGCCCACCTGCTGTTCGCCGACGCGCCCAAGGCGTTGATCGAGAAGATCGAGCAGGTGGTGCGGCTGATCCGCTCCAAGGGCGTCGGCGTGTATTTCGTCACCCAGAACCCGCTCGACGTGCCCGAGACCGTGCTCGGTCAGCTCGGCAACCGCGTGCAACATGCGCTGCGCGCGTTCACGCCGCGCGACCAGAAGGCGGTGAAGACCGCGGCCGAGACCATGCGCGCCAACCCCGCGTTCGATGCCGCGACGGCAATCACCGAACTCGGTGTCGGCGAGGCGCTGGTGTCCTTTCTCGACGACAAGGGCCGCCCCGAGATCGTCGAGCGCGCGATGGTGATCGCGCCCGCCTCGCGGTTGGGGCCGCTCGATGCTGCCGAGCGCAGCGCCGCGATCAAGGGCTCGGTGATCTACGGCACCTACGAGCAGGCGGTCGATCGCGAGTCGGCCTACGAGATGCTGCGCGCCAAGGCGGGCAGCGCCGAATCCGCGCAGGCGGCGGAGGCCGGGACGCCGGCCGCCGGCAATGCGCTCAACGACATCCTGTTCGGCTCCACCGGCCCGCGCGGCGGCAAGCGCGACGGCCTGGTGCAGATTGCGGCGAAGACGGTGACACGCACCATCGGCAGCTCGCTCGGCCGCCAGATCGTGCGCGGCCTGCTCGGCTCGCTGCTGGGTGGCGCCACCAACAAGCGGCGCTGAGCCGCACGCGGGCGGCGCGCCGCTGCCGCCCGTTCCCGCTGTATTTGCCGCCGGCGCGTGCGCGGCGGCCCCTTCCGGATCTTCTTCATGACGCAGGCGGCACACGGCGTCGGCATGGCGCTCGCCGTGTTCGGCGCGGTCGGTTTCTCGTTCAAGGCCATCCTGGTCAAGCTGTCGTATCGCCACGGCGTCGATGCCGAGACCCTGCTCGCGCTGCGCATGGCCTTCGCGCTGCCCTTCTTCCTCGCCATGGGCGGCGTCGCCAGCCGGCGCGCGGCGCAGGCGCTGGGCGCGCGCGACTGGGTGTGGATGGCCGGGCTCGGCCTGTTCGGCTACTACCTCGCGAGCTATCTCGACTTTCTCGGCCTCGCCTACATCACCGCGGCGCTCGAACGCCTGATCCTGTTCCTCAATCCGACCATCGTGCTGGTACTGTCGGCGCTCTTTCTCGGCAAGCGCATCACCC
>JAEWVQ010000275.1 GCA_023459095.1 Pseudomonadota bacterium
ACGCGCGCCCTCGACGCCCTGCAGCAGCGCCGCGCGCGCCTGGAGAGCGAACGCGGCGCGATCCAGGGGCCGGATGCGCGCGCGGTGGCCGAGCGCGAGGCGCGCGTCGAGACCCTGGAAGAAGCGCTGGACGCGCAGCAGCACGAACTCGGCACCCTGCAGGCGCGCCAGCCCGACGTTCAGGCCGCGCTCAAGGCCGCGCTCGAACACGAACGCGGCGTGCAGCGCCGCCTCACCGAACTGCGCGCGCGCCGCGACGCGCTCGTCCAGCTGCAGGCCCGCGTGCAGTCGCAGGGCAAGCTCGGCGACTGGCTGAAGCGCCACGGCTTCGCCGAACTGCCGCCGCTGTGGCGTGCGCTGCGCGTCGCCGCCGGTTGGGAGGCCGCGGTCGAGGCGGTGCTGCGCGAGCGCCTGGCCGCGCTCATCGTCGACGGCGACGACGCCGAGCGTGTCGCCCGCGGCGTGCTCGACGAAGCGCCGCCGGAATCGCTCGCGGTCGGCTTCGTCGCTGCCGCGTCGGAGGCTCCCGCCATTGCCGCGCCGGCGGGTGCGGTGCCGCTGATCGCCCACGTCGAGCTCACCGATCCGGCGCTGCGCGCGCTGCTCGAAGACTGGCTGGGCGGCTGTTTCGCCGTCGACCGCCTCGACGACTGGCTGGCGCGCCGTGCCGCGCTGCCCGCGGGCGCGCTGCTGGTGTCGCCGCGCGGGCAGGTGCTGTCGCGCCGCGCGCTCAGCCATTTCGTCCCCGACAGCCGCACCCACGGCGTCATGGAGCGCCAGCGCGAGATCGATGGGCTCGCCGCGCAGCAGCAGGACCTCGAGGACGAAGCCCGCCTCGCCCACGACGCGCTGCTCGCCGCCGAGGCCGAGGCCGGGGCGCTGCAGGAGCGCATCAACACCCTGCGCCGCGAACTGCAGGCCGCGCAGGGCCAGCTCCATGCCGAGCAGGTCGAGCTGCTCAAGCTCAGCCAGGCGAAGAGCCGCGCCGAGGAGCGCGCCGCCCAGCTCGAACGCGACCTCGCCGACCTCGTGCACCAGGAATCGACCGAGCGCGAGCATTTCGCCCGCGCCGACCTCGAACACGCGCGCGCCGCCGAACTCGCCGAACTGCAGCGCCAGCGCCTGGACGCCGCTACCGACGTGCTGCGCGAGCGCGAGCACAGTCTGCGCGAGTTGCGCACGCTGGAGCAGGGGTGCGCGCGCGAATTGCAGGAGGCGCGCTTTTCCGAGCGCGAATGCGCCGGCAAGCTCGAGGACATCGCGCGCAACCTGCAACTTGCCGGCGAGCAGCTCGAACGCATCGTCGCCGAGGGCGCGATGCGCCGCCAGGAACTCGACGCCACCGACGATGCGCGCAGCTTCGACGCCCTGCAGCATGCGCTCGCCCTGCGCGTGAGCCGCGAAGCCGCGCTCGCCGCGCGCCGCGACGCGCTCGAACAGGCCGCCGCCGCGCTCCGCCAGACCGAGGAGCTGCGCCAGCGCACCGAGCAGGAGGCGGCGCCGATCCGCAACAAGGTCGCCGAACTGCGCCTCGCGGTGCAGGCCGCCGAGCTTGCCGCCAGCCAGTTCGAGGAGCGCCTCGCCGAAGCCGGCGCCGACGAGGCCGCGCTCGCGCCGCTGCTCGCCGCCGACCCCAAGGAAGGCGCGCTGCAGCGCGAGGTCGCACGCCTGGCGCGCGAGATTGCCGAGCTGGGCGCGGTGAACCTCGCCGCGCTCGACGAACTGAAGGCCGCTTCCGAGCGCAAGGGCTACCTCGACGCCCAGACCGACGACCTGCTGCAGGCCATCGACACCCTGGAAGACGCGATCCGGCGCATCGATCGCGAGACCCGCGAGCAGCTGCAGGAAACCTACAATACGGTCAATCGCCAGTTCGGCACCCTGTTTCCGCAGCTGTTCGGCGGCGGGCGCGCGGAGCTGGTGCTCACCGGCGAGGAAATTCTCGACGCCGGCGTGCAGATCGTCGCCCAGCCGCCGGGCAAGAAGAATGCGTCGATCCACCTGCTGTCGGGCGGCGAAAAGGCATTGACCGCGATCGCGCTGGTATTTGCCATGTTCCAGCTCAATCCGGCGCCGTTCTGCATGCTTGACGAGGTGGATGCGCCGCTGGACGATACGAACACCGAGCGCTACGGCCAGATGGTCAAGCGCATGTCTTCGCAGACCCAGTTCATTTTCATCAGCCATAGCAAGATCACGATGGAGATCGCACAGCAGCTGGTGGGCGTGACGATGCAGGAGCAGGGCGTGTCGCGGGTGGTGGAAGTGGATATCGAAGAGGCGCTGCGCCTGGCCGAGCCGGCCGCAGCGTAACAACGGGAAAGGACAGATGGACAGCGAACTTCAGATCGGACTGATCGGAGCGGGCGTGGTGGCCTTGGTCGCCATCGTGGCGTACAACAAGTGGCAGGAGCGCAAGCACCGCAAACGTGCCGAGCAGGCCTTCAGGTCGGAGCATCGCGACGTGCTGCTCGAACCAGGCGAGGGCGGCGCGGCCGCCGAAGGTGGCGAGCGCTTCGAGCCGCGTCTGGAACCCGGCGCCGTCGACGGCACCCAGGTCGCGCGCCCGGTGCGCGAGGCGAGCGGCAAGCGCGTGGTGCCCGATCTGCCGCCCGCGGTCGACAGCCGCGCCGACTGCATCATCCTGATCGAGGCCATCGAGCCGCTCGAAGCCCACCGCCTGTGGCCGGTGCAGCGCGAGCAGCTCGACGGACTGTCGAAGACGGTGCGCTGGTTCGCCTTCGACGACAACTCCAACCTGTGGTGCCCGCTCACGCCCAACAGCGCCGGCAGCCATCACTGGTTCTGCGCCGCGATGCAGCTCGTCGACCGCCTGGGGCCGATCGGCGAGGCCGACTACATGCGCTTCTCGGGCGGCGTGCAGCGCGTCGCCGAACAGTTCCTCGCCGTGCCCGCCGGGCTGCCCGCGCGTGCCGAGGCGCTGGGCAGCGCCACCGAGCTCGACCGCTTCTGCGCCGACGTCGACGTGCAGATCGGCATCAACGTGGTGACGGCCAACGGCCAGCCCTTCCATGGCACCAAGATCCGCGGCCTGGCCGAGGCCGAAGGCCTGGTGCTGGCCGACGACGGCAGCTTCCATGCGCGCGACGACCACGGCAACACCCTGTTCAACCTCGCCAATCTCGAATCCGCGCCCTTCGTGCTCGACAACATGCGCAGCCTGCAGACCAGCGGCCTCACCTTCGTCATCGACGTGCCGCGGGTCGGTAACGGCGCCGCCGCCTTCGATCACATGATGCAGCTTGCCGCCCATTTCGCTGACGCCCTGCACGGCATCGTCGTCGACGATAACCGCGCACCCTTCGGCGCCGAGGCCGCGAGCATGATCCGCAGCCAGATCGCCCAGTTCCAGAACCACATGGCCAGCCGCGAGATTCCCGCCGGCGGCCCGCTCGCCAAACGCCTGTTCTCCGTCTGATGTCCGCCGCAGCAGAAATCGCCGCGCGCGCAGCCTGGCTGCGCGCGGAGCTCGAACGTCACAACCATGCCTATTACGTGCTCGACGCGCCGACCATACCGGACGCCGAGTACGATCGCCTGTATCGCGAACTCGAAGCGATCGAGCACGACCACCCCGAACTCGCGGTGGCCGATTCGCCGACGCGCCGCGTCGGCGGTGCGCCGCTCCCCGAACTGGTGGCGGTGCGGCACGCGGTGCCGATGCTGTCGATCCGCACAGAGACCGACACCACCGCCCAGGGTGTGCTCAATTTCGATACCCGCGTGCGCAACGCCCTCGGCCTCGGCGCCGACGACACGCCGGTGGCCTACCTCGGCGAGCTCAAGTTCGACGGCCTCGCCATCAGCCTGCGCTACGAGCACGGCGTACTGGTGCGCGCGGCCACGCGCGGCGACGGCGAAACCGGCGAGGACGTCACCCACAACGTGCGCACCATCCGCCAGATCCCGCTGCGTCTCGCCGGCGAGGCGCCGGCGGTGCTCGAGATCCGCGGCGAGATCTACATGCGCCGCGACGATTTCGAGCGCCTGAACGAGCGCCAGCGCGCCGCCGGCGACAAAGTCTTCGTCAATCCGCGCAACGCCGCTGCGGGCGCGGTGCGCCAGCTCGACGCCAAGATCGCGGCGCGCCGTCCGCTGTCCTTCTTCGCCTACGGCATCGGCGAGCACGCCGGCTTCGACCTGCCGGACACCCAGGCCGGGCTGCTGGAGCGCTTTGCCGCCTTCGGCGTGCCGGTGTGCGAGCACCGCCGTGTCGCGCTCGGCCCGCAGGGGCTGATCGAATTCCACGACGAGATCGCCGCGCTGCGCAACCGTCTGCCGTACGACATCGACGGCGTGGTGTACAAGGTCAATCGCGTCGATCTGCAGCGCGAGCTCGGCTTCGTCACCCGCGAGCCGCGCTGGGCGGTGGCGCACAAGTACCCGGCGCAGGAGGAGATCACGCGGCTCCTCGGCATTGACGTGCAGGTCGGCCGCACCGGCGCGCTGACCCCGGTGGCGCGGCTGGAGCCGGTGTTCGTCGGCGGCGTCACCGTCACCAACGCGACGCTGCACAACCAGGACGAGATCGACCGCAAGGACGTCCGCGTCGGCGATTGGGTCATCGTGCGCCGGGCTGGCGACGTCATTCCCGAGGTGGTCGGGCCGGTGCTCGAACGCCGCGCCGGTGAGCTGCCGCGCTTCGACCTGC